>CABUTS010000001.1 GCA_902494515.1 uncultured Muribaculaceae bacterium
ACGGCGGTGAGCAGCCAGAGCAGCGACAGCAGCGAGGCGACGGCGTAGACCGGGAAGATGAGCTTCCAGTCGCTCCACGCCGAGACGGCGAAGCCGGCGAAGATCGGGCCGAGCATCGATGAGATAGCCTTGATGAACTGGCCGAGGGTCAGGGTGCTGGCCACCCGTTCGGGGCGCACCACGGCGGCGACCATGGGGTTGAGCGACACCTGCAGGATGGTGTTGCCGATGCCGAGCAGCGAGAAGGCGATGAGGACCATCGGGAAGGTGTAGCTTACCACCGGCAGGAGCATGGCGGCAGCGGTGACGGTCAGGGAGACAGCCACGGTCTTGCGGCGGCCGTGGCGCGCCATCCAGAGTCCCGTCGGAATCGAGAAGAGGGTGAACCAGACGAATACCATCATCGGCAGGAGGTTTGCCATGGTGTGGGAGAGGCTGAAGTCTGCCTTGACGTAGCTGGTGGCGACGCCGACGATGTCGACGAAGCCCATCACGAAGAACCCGAAGAGCAGCGCGGGCATGGCGCGGCGCATAGCGGCAGCGGTTTTCCCGGAAGCGGCGGCTTCCCCGGCGGCGGAATTTGCGGAATTATCAGTCTTCATAGGTGTCTTGGGGTTTATCGGACATAATCAGGTGGAGGTGGCCGCCGGCGGTGATGCGGTCGAGGGGGAGTCGGAGTTCCTTCATCTTCTTGCCGTCGATGGAGGCTCCGGCCACGTAGACGTTGCGGTCGCTGTTGTTTTCGGTGGTGATTACGAACTCCTTGCCGCTGTGATACTTAGGCGAGAGACGGAGGGTAATCTTGTCGAATTTCGGACTGCCGACCGCCATCTCGGGGTGCTGTCCGGCGAAACCCTGGACATCGAAAAGGCCCATCGACGAGAGCACATACCAGGCGCCGAGCTGCCCCTGGTCCTCGTCCTGACCGTAGCCATAGCCGTGGATGCCGTCGACGCCGTAGAAGTTGTCGAGAATCGCGCGGACCCATTTCTGGGAGAGCGACGGGCGGCCCGACTCGTTGAAGAGCCATGAAATGTGGAGGCAGGGCTGGTTACCCTGGTTGTAGAGGGTCTGGAGACCGGCGAAGGCGCCGACCTCGGTGCCGCCGCTGAAGATTTTGTCCTGCGAGACGGTGAAGATACTGTCGAGGCGCTGGTTGAAGCGCTCGCGGCCCACCTTCGAGATGAGTTTGCGGGCCTGATGAGGCACATAGAATGTGTACTGCCAGGCGTTACCCTCCTGGAAACCGCGCC
Source organism: uncultured Muribaculaceae bacterium (assembly GCA_902494515.1). Taxonomy (GTDB): domain Bacteria; phylum Bacteroidota; class Bacteroidia; order Bacteroidales; family Muribaculaceae; genus UBA7173. Next base: position 1,254 of record CABUTS010000001.1, read on the forward strand.
ACACCTCCATGGGGTTGAAGCGGTCGATGAAACGACCGTCGGCCAGACGGGGACGCATGAAGCCGACCTCCGGGTCGTAGAGCCGTTCCCAGCCGCGGGCGAGCCAGTCGAGCTTCTTGCAGTGCTCCTTCTTGCCGAGGCTCCGGGCGAGCTGCGAGGTAGCCCAGGAGCTGTAGGAGTATTCGAGGGTGTGGGAGGCAGAGAAGCGGAACTCCTCCTCGAAGCCGCTGCCTTCGTCGGCATGAGGCACGTAGCCGTACTCCACGAACTTGCCGGTGTCGGCCTTGCCGGCGCCGAAGGGACGGTTTTCGCTGCAAAGTTCGTTCTTGAGACAGGCCTCAAGGGCAAGGTCAGTGTCGAAGTCGCGGATGCCGGAATGGTAGGCTCCGGAGATAATCACCGGGAGCAGATTGGTGCCTACGCCCGAAACGTAGCGCGAGGCGGCCAGACCGTCGCCCAGCCAGCCGCTGTCGGCGTAAACCTGCAGGTGGGTGCTGATGTAGTCCGAGAAATATTCGGGATAGGCCAGGGCCCAGACCTGCGAGAGGTTCCACTGGGCGCCCCAGGCGGCGTCGGTGTTGTAGAATTTGAACTTCGGTTTCCCCGTGGCGTCGGCCGGGATGTAGCCGATTGAGCCGTCGTTGCGGGGATATGCGCCGTTGATGTCGCTGGCCAGACCGCGGCCGAGGATGGCGTGGTAGAGGCCGGTGTAGAATTTCACTTTGTCGGTTTTCGAGGGGGTCTCGACGGTGATCCGGCTGAGCATTTCCTCCCAGATGGCGGCCGAAAGGGCTTCGGCGGCGTCGAAATCGAGGTCGCGGCTCTCGCGGATGCGGTTCACGCGGGCGTTGTCGGTCGAGGTGTATGAGAGACCGATTTTCACCGTTACGGGTGTGGCCTCACCCTTGGTGTCGAAGGTCAGGTAGAGCCCCGCGCCGGGACCGGTTGCCAGCGTTGCGCCGGGGGTGCTCGTCTCGCCGTTGAAGGTGCCGACGGCCGAGGGCTTGCGGTCCACTACGGCGGAGAAATAGATAGGCACCTGGGCTCCGGCCTGGTATTTCTTGACATACTCGGGGAGGGTGACGACGTAGCCCTCGATCGAGCCGTCGGGGAGGAGTTCCACGCGGGCGTCGGCGATGGCGCCGCTTTCGCCCTGACGGTTGCCTATGTCGAAGAGGATGTGGTTGTCGTCGCCTTCAGGGAAGGTAAAGCGCTGATAGGCGGTGCGTTCGGTGGCGGTGACTTCGGCGAGGATGCCGTAGCGCTTCAGCAGCACGGAGTAGTAGCCGGGCCGGGCGACCTCGTCCTGGCGGTCGAAGAACGAGCGGTAGCCCTTACCCTCGGTGTTGTCGACCTCACCGGGGATGGTCACCAGCTCCCCTTTGGTGGGCATGAGCGAGATGCCGCCGAGCTGGAATTCGTGGATGCAGGGGAATCCTTCGATGCTCGACTCGCGGTAGTCGTAGCCCGAGGCTTCCCAGCCCTGGGCGTTGCCGAGGTGGCCGTTGGTCGAAGGGCCGGGTTTGGCCATGCCGAAGGGGAGGGCGCCCGGGGCGATGTGGAACCAGCGGCAGTGGGCGGTGCCGATGCGCGGCTCAACGTACTGGCTGACGTTCTCGGCCATTGCGGTGGCTGCGATTCCGAGCAGAGCGGCGGAGAGTATTTTTCGGAAGCTTTTCATATTGGTAAGCGGTTGTTTGGTCTTTTTAAAAAGGAGAGAGAGGGGGTAGGGATGGTAAAGGAGAGTGAGTGGGAGAGAGTGTGGGAGAGAGAGTCCAGGGATGGTTGGATTCAGGGATGGATTCAGAGATGGTTGATGGCGTAGAGGTATGCGCCCATGGAGATCGAGGCGGAGGCTCCGGCGCGGCTCACGGCTACGCCGGTTTTCTTGGCGCGGCGGTAGGGGACGGTGCGGTTGCTGCGGGGCACGGGGATCTCGACCGTATCGTCGGCGGCGAAGAGGGCGAACTCTTTCGGGTCGTCGAGATTGTAGACGTGGCTCTGCATGCGCTGTATGGGGGTGCCGTCGGTGAGGGCGAGGTCGGCGTTCATCTCCTCTACGAGCGCCGGGATGATGTATTTGGCGGCCCCGGCTACCCCTCCGCCGATGGCAATGATACCGTCGATGAGGGTCGCGGCGGTCGACAGGGTGTCGCCGGCGGCGCGGCCGAGGGTGGCGAAGGACTCGCGGGCGGCGGCTGCGTCGCCCTGCTCCTTCCCTTCGGCAATCAGGAAGATGTCGTAGGGGGTGAGGATGCTGCGGTCGCCAGAGAGCTCGGCGTAGACGCGGCGCACGGCGCGGATGCTGACCGATTCCTCGGCGATGAGGCCGCGGCAAAGCTCGTTGGGGAGGCACCAGAGGTCGCCGCCGGTGCCGTTGTCGCCCAGCAGGAGCTGTCCGTCGATGACTGCTCCGCCGCCGAAGCCGGTGCCGAGGGTCACGCCGATGAGGTTGCGGTAGCGGCGGCCGGAACCGGCCTCGGCAAGTCGGCGGTTGACGTCGGGCAGCACGCCGGCGTGGGCTTCGCCGTAGGCAAAGAGCTTGCCGTCGTTGTTGATGAACACGGGGATGCCGAATTCATCCTCGAGCATCGGACCGAGGGGGATGCCGCCGCGGAAGGCCGGGAAGTTCGGGAGGTCGCCGATGATTCCGGCGGGGTAGTCGGCCGGGCCGGGGAAGGCGAAGCTGATGGCTACGGGGGCGTCGGGGAGGTTTGCGCGCACGCTCCGGAAGCCGTCGGTCAGGCTGCTGATGCAGGCGTCGAGGTCGTCGGCATGCGACGGGGCCGTAAGCTGCGGGCCTACCGGTCCGTCGGCGTTCATGGCCGAAAACACGAAGTTTGTGCCGCCGGCGTCGAGGGTCAGGATGGTTTTATTGTCGTTCATGGATATGCTTTGGGATTCAGGTAGTTACACGGATGTTCAGGCGTATGCGGGCCGGAGCCGGGGATGTTCAGGCGTGGAAACGGACAAACGCCTTGATTGTTCCGCAGCGCTTCCCTACGGATGGGCCGTGGGGGCGGATGGTGTAGTCGCCGACGGCGGCGGGAACGATGAAGGTTTCGGCGTAGTGGACCACGAACGGTTCGAAGGCGCCGGTGGGGCTTTCGACGATGAGCTCGTCACCCTCGATGACGTTGAACACGTTCACTCCGCCGCCGGTGTTGTGGGGCACGGTGCCGGTGAACCAGTGGCGGCGGGTTTCGATGAATTCGTTCTCGTGGAGGCCGGTGCGCTCCTCTTTCCAGCCGTCACCTTCGGCAACGGGAACGACCTGGTTGATGAACTTCGAGCGGATGAGGTCGGTGCGGCGTTCCCACTGGATCACGTTTGCGCCGTGCCCGATGTTGATCGGGCGGGGGAGACCGTCGAGTCCGAGGCGCCCCCAGTCGTAGAGCTTGAAGGTGAAGATGCTCGGGGTGGCGGAAATCTCGAGCACCATGGCGCCGGCTCCGGAGCAATGGATGGTGCCCGCGGGAATGAGGTAGTGGTCGTGCTTGGCTGCCGGCCAGCGGTTCACGAATTTCTCGGCGTCGAAGGGCTCGCCGGTCTCCTGGCTGTGGTTCAGGGCGGCGATCATCTCGGCGGGGTCGGTTTCGGTTTTCAGGCCGAGGAATACCGTGGCACCCTCCTGGGCGTCAAGCAGGTAGTAGCTTTCGTCCTGGGTGTAGGGGATGCCGAATGTCTCGCGGATATACTGGGTGGTGGGGTGCACCTGAAGGCTGAGGTTGCCACCGCCGATGGTGTCGAGGAAGTCGAAACGGATCGGGAAATCCGCGCCGAAGCGCGATTCTACGGGAGCGCCGAGCAGCGGGCGTGTGCGGCCGAACACCAGGTTGTTGGATGGCATCTCGAAGAGGGTGCCGCCGACGTTGAGATAGAGGCTGTTCTCCTCCGGCACGCAGTCGAAGCACCAGCCGTAGTTTTCTTGCTCGGGGTCGAGGCCGCAGACCTCCTTCATCCACTGGCCACCCCAGGGAGCGGGGTCGAAGAATGGGACCACGCGGAAGGGGCGGGCCACCGTTGCGTCGAGGCCGCGGGCGAAGGTGTCGGCGTCGATCATCTTCGGGTTGCCGGCTTCGGTGCTGTCGATCCAGAAGTCCACGCGGTTCATGATCCGGCGCTTCAGGGCGTCGGAAATCTGCCAGTCGAGGAAGTAGCCGCGCTTATATTGCTTCGAGGGGGCCTCGGCGGAATCGTCGACGCCGATGCCTGAGATTTCGTGGCGGCGCGAGCGGAGCTGGATTTCCCAGCGGGGCATGTCGGCGTAGATTATCACGGCGGGGTCCTTGACCAGGGTCGCGGCGCCGTGACCATATATAATGGTGAACTGTTCCGGGTCGAGGTTGAGGGTCTCGGTCTTCGCCGGGTCGAAAAAGTCGGGGAAGTCGAGCCAGTTGCGGCGGCCGAAGAGGCGGTCGTCGGTGAGGTAGCGGTGGGTCATGGCGGCAATCTCCTCGGGGGAGCGCATGAGGTCCGCGGTGTCGATGAAACGGGCGGGGCTGAGGCGGCCGAAGAGCTCGCGGAGCTCATCGTGGTGCACACCGGGATAACATTCCACCACCCAGGGGCCACGTCGGTTTTCGCGCAGCGGCTTCAGCGCATCGACGATATTGTCGGCGCCCTGCCATAGCTTTCCGGCTACCGCAGTGGCCGGTTTTTTATCGTAATTGCTTTTTCTCATTGTCCGTGATTGATTTTCACCGCAAAGTTAGTTTGAAATCATCAAAAAAATATATACCTTTGTTGCTAAAGAATAGGACAATCTTACTATGATTCAGATAAAGGAGAGTTTTCAGGGGCAGAGGGTGCTCGCGCTGCCCGATTCGCTGCTCGGGAGCCTGTGTGCCGACCCTGCCGTAAACAGCCTGTATGTAAGGAAAATCGGGTTTTTCCCCCGGGCGAAGTACCACAGCGTGTCGAAGCCCCAGGGGTGCCCTTACTGGCTGCTTGTGCACTGCACCGACGGGCAGGGATGGTATGAAACCGGGGGTAAAAAGCACATTATTCCTGAAAACAGCTTCGTGATACTGCCGGCCGGGATCCCTTATTCGTTCGGGTCGGACAACGAGGAGCCCTGGACCATATACTGGCTGCATTTCTGCGGCACGATGGCGCCGCGGTTCGCCGACGGCGCGGTGGTGCGCGGGGCTATCGAGGCTGCCGACAACTCGCGGATCGCCGGACGTCTGCAGCTTTTCGAGGAGATTTACGACGCGTTTTCGCAGGCGATGGTCCCGGGGTATCAGGCCTACGCTTCGATGTGTCTGTGGCATTATCTGGCGTCGTTTACCATGCTGGAGCAGTACCGCCACGTCGCCACGGCCAAGGCGGCGTCGCAGTCGTTCGTGGAACATGTGATGCACTATATGCGGGAGAATGTCAACCGGCCGCTGACCCTGCGGCAGCTCGCCGCGCAGTTCGGCTACTCCCCGTCGCGGTTCTCGTCGATCTTCCGTCGGGAGACAGGGATGTCGCCGATGAGCTGCTTCATGCGCACCAAAGTGCAGCAGGCCTGCGCCTATCTGGAACTTTCGGACTTGAAAATCAACGAGATATCGCTGCGACTGGGGATCTCCGACCCGGCATATTTTTCGCGCCTTTTCCGCCGCACCATGGGCAAAACCCCGCAATCCTACCGCGCCCAAAGCGATTAACCCCCGGCAATCGCCGCCTTAGCTGCAGGATGGTCAGCAGGTAGCCCCCGGCAGGGGAAGGCCAAAGGCCTTCACGTTCATGTAACCCCGGCTTAAAAATGGAGCGTAGCGAAATTTTTTAGGCGGGGATCCACCCGAAGCAAACCGGGAGAAGGCCGAAGGTCTTCATGAACAATTACTTACGGTCTTTCCCGACGGTTTATAACTCCACCAGCCGAAGATTTTTTAACACGGAACTGCACGGAACTAACGGAAGTAAATTTGTCTCTGGAACGTCAAACCGAACTATTGCGGAGCTGTCGCTCCTGAACGTTAACGGAAGCCTGCGGAGTTCAAACCTCAACGGAAGACTACGGAGTTCAAACCTCAACGGAAGCCTACGGCGAATCAACCTTTACCGCCGTAGGCTTCCGTTGTCGTTCTGTGTCAGGCCTTTAGGCCTCCGTTAACGTTCGGGATGATGGTTCCGTTAGTTCTGGGTAGTTCTGCGTAAATGCCTGATTTTGTGATAGATAAAGTCTATCCGCGAGGAAAACGTGCCAAAGGCACGTCCGTGCGTCAAATATCGCAGAAAGTCGCGGCTTTCAATCTTTCCTGTGAAAAAACATCAGGAAATTTGATTTCGTGAGAAATTTTATCTACTTTTGTATGAGGAAAATAAACATCATCTTCTCATTTGTTTAATTTATCCTGCTGATTCCGGCTGATATATTCTGAATCATCACATATTTTACACAATCAGCATATATTTTCAATTATATTTACCAAATAAATCACATTCTATGAAGCAAGCTTTACTCCTGCTCCTCTCGGTTTCGGCCGCTGCCGCTTTGTCGGCTCAGCAACCGGTGCTGAAGACCTCGGGGATGCCTTCGACCACCACTGTAAAGGTGAAGGCTACCCCCGAAAAGACCGTCAGACATCTCGGCGGAAAAACATCCGTCACCTATCGTTCGGGCGCCAACGGCCTGACTGTCAAAGAAATCAACAACTACACCCCCAACCGTCGCATCGCTCCCGCCCGCGCTCCTCAGCATGAGGCTCCCGCCAATGCTTCGTTCTGGGAATCCTTCGAGTATGAAGCCGGCGAATCTCCCTGGATTGCCGAATCCAAGGGTAGCTTTACCACCGACACGCAATGGGCTGTGGCTGAGCCGGATATACTCGGCATGCTCGGCATCACCCCTCCCGACGGCTCGAAAGCTCTTTTCATCAATTTCAATTCTGAGCCCATCGAGGAATGGTATATCAGCCCCGAATTCACTGTGGCTGCCGGCAACCAGCTGTCGTTCTGGCTTTACTGCAACCCCGTATTCTTCAACTCGACCGATAACGTCGACTGGGACACAATGGATTATATCGGTGACCCTGTGCGCCTCGGCGATATTGAGGTCATGGCCCGCAAGGACGGAGGCGAATGGACTAAGATTTTCAGCATGATGGATTTCTATGGCGACCTCACCTTCAATGAGCTCCTCAGCACTGAAAGCTGCACCCCGTCGATTTCGCTCGCCGACTTCGAAGGTGAACACGTGCAGATTGCCTTCAGATATTATGGCACCGACTGCAACTCCGCCGCTGTGGACGTCGTAAAAGTCGCTCCCCCCTCGATGGACGGCGTACTCCACATGGAGCCCCTCGACGTGCTTTACTGGGGTGCCGACCGCTCCTCGAACTGGAGCTCGCTGAACCTGACCCTGGCTATCGCTCCGGTTCAGGCTCCTCTGACATGGATAAACTTCTCCGACCCGGTTGACGGTGCTTCGTACTACTGGACTTACCACAATCCCGAAACCAACGATCTGGATATCTCGACCGACGAGGATCTGACCGTGACCTACGCTCCCGACTTCACCTCCGATTTCACCCGCCGCAACAACCTCTATTACGCTCCGGTGCTCACCGGCTCCGCTCCCGGCTGCTCCGACGGCAGCTATTCGCGCGGCTACACTTATCTGCAGGCCGGCGGTAAGCCTGAATTTGCTGTCAGCGGCGGTTCCGAAGGCTCCACAATTATGGATTTCGGTCTGCTCCCTTATCCTATGAACATCGACGGCAACACAGTGCTGCTGATTGACGACGCTACTGTCGGCGACCCCGCCCTCCCCGTCTTCGGCCACAACGCCAATGTCGACAAGTACTGGCTGAACTACACTCTCAACGGCGATGAGCCCTCCGAAGGTGACTACGTGAAGCTCAACGGTATCTGCAACTTCATTTCCGCTCCCGGCAAACCGATGGTTGTCACCGGTACCCACCTCCTCGCTGTCGGCCAGCTCAGCGAAGCCGCCGAGTTCCGCTGCGACATCTACGCGCTAACCGAGGACTCCGAGATTTTTGACGAGAACATCATTGCAACAGCTTACTGTCCTTACTCTCAGATGATTATCGGAGACGCTGGCGTAAACAAGTCGCTCAATATCCCCTTCGATTTCGACACTCCTGTAGTTCTCGACAACTCCGTGCCCGGCTATGTGGTGAAGATTTCAGGCTTCAACTCCGACGCCGTTACCTTCTTCGCTCCCGTACAGTCCGAGCAGCCCGACCCCGTAGGCATCTGCTTCGGTTATATCGAAAAACTTATGAATATCAGCGGCTATTCCGAGGGCGAACGTTCGAGCTTCACCCCCATAGCTTATGTCGAGACCGAAAACGGCCCCTGCTTCAACTCTTTCGCCATCCATCTCGACGCTTACTATCCCTTCCTCGCCTGCGAAACCACTGAAATTGACTTCCCGGACAGCGGCGAGCCCGTTCAGGTGAACCTCGGCAGCTACTACGACGCTTCGGATCTGACCGTCGACGCTCCCGCCTGCCTCGACGCCTCTGTCGAAGGCCGCTACGACTCCTGCATCCTTACCCTCACTCCTAAGGACAAAGTCTCCGGCGTTGTCACCGTATCCGCTCCCGGCGTTGAGCACCAGATCACCGTATCCGGCGCCGCCGGAATCGAAGGTATCGCCGCAGACTCCTCCGACGCTGCCATCACCGAGGTCTACACCCTCGACGGACGCCGCATCGCAGTCTCCGAAGCCACCTCCGGTCTCTACATCGTCCGCCGCGCCGACGGCTCCGCCGCCAAGCTCCGCATCAAATAACGCCGCTTCGTCAAGCCGGCACCTGTATTTTGAAACACGTTAAGCCGGCACCTGTATTTTGAAACTTCCAACTCCCTGACCACGCTTTAAGCGCGGTAAACTGAGGGTGTATCGCAGCCATCCGCCTTGCGATACACCCTCAATTCATCTTACCTAAACGTAATGACGTGCCTAAAGTCGGATGGCAACGTACTGACGTGCCTAAAGTCTGATGGCAACATACGGACGTGCCTTTGGCACGTTGCCCCCGCGTATGGACTTTATCTATCACAAAATCAACTATTTACGCGGAACTGCCCGGAACTAACGGAACCCGCATACCGAACGTCAACGGAGGCCTAAAGGCCTGGCACGGAACGTAAAACGGAAGCCTACGGCGATAAAACTTTGACTCCCGCAGGCTTCCGTTGGTTCAGTGTAGATCCGCGTAAAGAAAATCCATGTGCCGAGGGTTACGTGCCGGACTCTGTCTTTTCACCTCGCAGGCTTCCGTTAACGTTCAGGAGCGCAAGCTCCGCAATGGTTCGGTCTGACGTTCCCGAGACAAATTTGCTTCCGTTAGTTCCGTATAGTTCCGTGTTAAAAAACTTCCGGCACGTGGAGTTATCAACCGCCGAGGAAGGCCGTAAGTAATTGTTCATGAAGACCTTCGGCCTTCACGCGGTTTGCTTCGGGGGGAATCCCCGCCTAAAAAATTTCGCTGCGCTCCATTTTTAAGGCGGGGTTAGGTAAACGTGAAGGCCTTTTGCCTTCCCCTGCCGGGGGCTTCTTGCTGACCATCCGGCGACAAGAATATGTAGCAACGTACGGACGTACGTTTCTGGGGGGGTCAGATGACGGCGAGGCCGCCTTTGGAGGTTTCTTTGTAGAGGGAGGGGAGGTCGTGGCCGGTCTGTTTCATGACTTCGACGATGCGGTCGAAGTCTACGCGGTGGCGGCCGTCGGAAAAGGCGGAGTAGAGGTTGGCGTCGAGGGCGCGGGCTGCGGCGTAGGCGTTGCGCTCGATGCAGGGAATCTGCACGAGTCCGCAGACGGGGTCGCAGGTGAGGCCGAGGTGGTGTTCGAGCCCCATTTCGGCGGAATATTCAATCTGGGCGGGTGTGCCGCCGAAGAGTTGTGAGGCAGCAGCGGCGGCCATTGCGCAGGCTACGCCGACCTCCCCCTGACATCCGACCTCCGCGCCGGAAACCGAGGCGTTGAATTTCACCACGTTGCCGAAAAGTCCGGCGGTGGCCAGTGCGCGGAGAATCCGCTGTTCCGAGAACCCTTTGGAGGTGTGGAGATGATACAGCACGGCGGGCACGATGCCGCATGAACCGCATGTCGGGGCGGTGACAATCTCGCCGCCGGAGGCGTTTTCCTCGCTGACGGCCAGGGCGTAGGCGTAGACGAGTCCGCGGCTCTTGAGCGAGGAGTTGTAGCCCGCGGCGTGAACATAATAGCTGACGGCCTTGCGGCGCACGCCGAGTCCTCCGGGCAGCACACCTTCAGCCTCGATTCCCCGTTCGACGGCGGCTTTCATCACGGTCCAGACCTGATGCAGATAGTCCCAGATTTCCGGACCTTCGGTCTGTCCGACATACTCCCAGTAGCTCAGACCGGTCTGCTCGCACCACGCCTGAATATCCTTTATGTGGGTCATGGTGTAGATGGAGTTGGCGGGCTTGCGGCTCTCGCCTTCGCGGACTACGTCGCCTCCGCCCACGGAATAATATGTGCGGGAGTCAATCTTAGTGCCGTCGGCGCCGAAGGATTCAAAGCGGATGCCGTTGGTGTGGAAGGGGAGGACCGTCTCGGGTTCCCAGAGGATTTCGGCGGGGAGCACGGGGGTGAGCACATCGAGCACGGCCTTGTCGGTGAGGTGGCCTTTGCCGGTTGCGGCCAGGGCTCCGTAGAGCGTTACCACAATTCTTTCGGCTCCCGGTTTCATCTCTTCGAGAAACATCAGGGCGGCTTTGCGGGGGCCCATGGTGTGGGAGCTTGAGGGACCGTTGCCGATTTTATATAGCTGGCGGATTGATTCCATTATCGTTTAACGTTTATCGTTTATCGTTTAACGTTTATCGTTCAACGTTCAAATCAGAGTTCCTGATGGCCGGTGGTGACGATGTAGTTCTTGACTTTCTGGAACAGACGTGTGGCGAATACGAATTCGTTGAGGGCTTCGTTGGAGGTGGTGAAGATTTTGTTCTTGTCGCCGACCCATTCGCGGTAGCCTTTGTTGATGAAGACGATGTTCTCACCGATACCGAGCACGGAGTTCATGTCGTGGGTGTTGATGATGGTTGTGATGCCGTATTCGTGGGTGATGTCGGAGAGGAGTTCGTCGATGAGGATTGAGGTGCGGGGGTCGAGACCGGAGTTCGGTTCGTCGCAGAAGAGGTATTTGGGGTTCAGGGCGATGGCGCGGGCGATGGCTACGCGCTTCTGCATGCCGCCGGAGATTTCCGAGGGGTATTTGTCCTCGGCGCCGGTGAGGTTCACGCGGTCGAGGCAGAAGTGGGCGCGCTCGATAATCTCCTCGCGCGACTTGTCGGTGAACATCACCAGGGGGAACATCACGTTGCCCAGGACGGTTTCGGAGTCGAAGAGCGCGGAGCCCTGGAAGAGCATGCCGATTTCCTTGCGGAGCTCCTTGACCTGCTTGGGGGACATCTTCATGAAGTCGCGGCCGTCGTAGAGGATTTCCCCCTCCTCGGGGGTTACGAGGCCGACGATGGACTTCATCAGCACGGTCTTGCCGGAGCCGCTCTGACCTATAATCAGGTTGGTCTTGCCGGTGTAGAATGTGGCGGAGACGTCGTGGAGGATGGTCTTGCCGTCGAATGATTTTGTCAGGTTTTTTACTTCGATCATTGCAGCAGGAGTTTGGTGAGGATGACGTCGAAAAGGAGAATCAGGATTGAGGAGGAGACCACGGCGTTGGTGGAGGCTTTGCCGACCTGCAGGGCGCCACCCTTCACGTAGTAGCCGAAGAAGGAGGCCACGGAGGCGATGATGTAGGCGAAGAAGAGCGACTTGATCAGGCCGTACCATACATACCAGTCGTTGAAGAACGACTGAATGCCGTAGATGTAGCGTGTGACGGATATCATGTCGGTGAACACGGCCACGAGGTAGCCGCCCAACAGCGAGGTGCCGATACAGAAGACGCTGAGCACGGGCATGAACGCCACGAAGGCCACAATCTTAGGCAGCACAAGGTAGTTGACCGAATTGACACCCATGATTTCCAGGGCGTCGATCTGTTCGGTAACCCGCATGGTGCCGATTTCCGAGGCTATGTTCGAGCCGACCTTGCCGGCGAGAATCAGGCAGAGGATGGAATTGGAGAACTCCAGCAGCACAATGTCGCGGGTGGCCAGGCCGACGGAGTAGGCCGGCATCAGCGGATTGGTGGTGTTGAGTTTCATCTGTATGGTGCAGACGGCGCCGATGAACACCGAGATGATGATGACAAGGGGGATGGAGTCGACACCGAGCTTCGATATCTCCTGGAGGGTACGCTTTCCGAAGACCTTCCATTTGTCGGGCATGGCGAAGGCGCGGGCGATGAAGAGGCAATACTTGCCGAATTGGCTTAGCGAGGATGTTACAAACATTGTTTTTTTGCTTTCAGATTACAAAGTTAAGAAAATTTCCTTAAAAACAGCGGAGAATTGCACTTATCACCGAATTTTTTCGTAATTTTGGACTCAAATAGCTGCGAAAGTCGCGGTCGACCTCTCGAAACTCTGAATTTTCACTAAAACCATGCTCATTATCGGTATAGCCGGCGGCACAGGTTCCGGCAAGACAACTGTAGTAAACAAAATAATCTCCAGCCTTCCGGCCGGGGAGGTTGCCGTGATTCCCCAGGACTCTTATTATAAGGATTCATCGCACATTCCGCCCGAGGAGCGCAGCAAAATCAACTTCGACGAGCCTGCCGCAATCGAGTGGACACTGCTTGTGAAACACCTCGAGCAGCTCCGCGAGGGCAAGGCCATAGAGATGCCGACCTACAGCTATCTGACCTGCACCCGTCAGCCCGAAACGGTTCATGTGGAGCCCTGCGACGTGGTGATTGTGGAGGGTATTCTGGTGCTTACCGACCAGAAGCTGCGCAGCATGATGGATGTGAAATGCTTTGTCGACGCCGATGCCGACGACCGGCTGATCCGCGTCATAGCCCGCGACTGCATCGAGCGCGGCCGCACCCCGCAGATGGTAATCGACCGCTATGAGCAGGTGCTCAAGCCGATGCACTGCCAGTATATCGAGCCCTGCAAGCGATTCGCCGACCTGATTATCCCGCAGGGGGGCACGAACTCGGTGGCCATCGGTCTGCTCACTGATTATATCGACGGCCGCCTCAAACATTCCGCACATAAGTAATGGAGACTGAAGATTTAAAGACTGTCGGCTCACCTGAAGGTGAGGGCATGGACAAAAATATTACCGGCAAGATGGTGCTCCGGACCGAGAATCTGGTGAAGAAATATGGCTCGCGAACCGTGGCAAATCATGTGTCGATTGAAGTCGAGCAGGGCGAAATCGTGGGTCTGCTCGGCCCGAACGGTGCCGGCAAGACCACGACTTTCTATATGACCACCGGCCTGATTACCCCGAACGAAGGGCGCATTTTCCTTAATAATGAGGACATTACGAAGCTCCCGGTCTATAAGCGCGCCAAGAAGGGAATCGGCTATCTCGCTCAGGAGGCCTCGGTGTTCCGCAAGATGTCGGTGGAGAACAACATCCGTTCGATTCTCGAGATGACCGACATGTCCAAGGAGGAGCAGCGCGACAAGCTTGAGAGCCTAATCTCGGAATTCAACCTCCACAAGGTCCGCAAGAACCTCGGCGACCAGCTGTCGGGCGGCGAGCGCCGACGCACCGAAATCGCCCGCTGCCTGGCCATCAACCCGAAGTTCATAATGCTCGACGAACCCTTCGCCGGCGTCGACCCCATCGCCGTGGAGGATATCCAGGAGGTGGTTTACCGCCTGAAAGAGAAGAACATCGGCATCCTAATCACCGACCATAACGCCCAGGAAACCCTCCGCATCACCGACCGCGCCTACCTCCTTTTTGAAGGCAAAATCCTCTTTCAGGGCACCTCCGAGCAGCTCGCCGAGAACCCCGTGGTCCGCGAGAAATACCTCGGCCGCTCCTTCGTCTTCTACCGCAAAAAGTTCGATGCCCGCGGCCAGTAAACCGTTCCGCCGTACGATCAAATTCGATTAATTTAAATTCGTTTATGATAAAAATAAGCGCTGGAGTCCGGGGGGATTCCAGCGCTTGTTTGATTTTGGTCTGATTTGATTGTCAGGAGGGGGTTACTTCTTGTTGGCGAAGTAGCGGGCGTAGAGGCCGGCGAAGCCGCGGCCGTGGCGGGCTTCGTCTTTTGCCATTTCGTGAACGGTGTCGTGGATGGCGTCGAGGTTAGCTTTCTTGGCGTTGGCAGCGATGCGCATCTTGTCGGCGTTGGCGCCGGCTTCGGCGTGCATGCGCTTCTCGAGGTTTGTCTTGGTGTCCCATACGCAGTCGCCGAGGAGTTCGGCGAACTTCGAGGCGTGTTCGGCTTCTTCCCAGGCGTAGCGCTTGAAGGCTTCAGCGATTTCGGGGTAGCCTTCGCGGTCGGCCTGACGCGACATAGCCAGATACATGCCGACTTCGGTGCACTCGCCCATGAAGTGGGTGTTGAGGTCCTTGATCATTTCGTCGCCGGTGCCCTTGGCAACGCCGATTTCGTGTTCGGTTACGAACTGGAGTTCGGCTTCGGGTTCCATTTCTTTGAACTTGGAGCGGGGAGCGCCGCAGAGGGGGCACTTTTCTGGGGCTTCGTCACCTTCGTGAACGTAACCGCAGACGGTGCAGATCCATTTCTTTTTCATAATAGTTGGGGTTTTAATATGTCAGTGTCGGATGCCCGGGATTGCCGGGTTCATTTGGCAAATTTAGTACTTATTTTTGAGTATTTCAAATTTATTTTCAACTAAATTTTTACTTATTCTTAAATATCTGATTACCAAATGTCAAATAAAAACGTCGCCCGGCGTGGGGGCGACGTTTATGTCAGGGGCGTCAGCGATTCAGGAAATCAGGGAATCCCGGATTCAGGGAATCAATGATTCTGTGATTTCGGAAATCACGACGCTGCGATTTGCTTTCTGGAAGTGATCAGAAGTTGTCGGGGTCGGGTTCCATGCCGATGAGCCATTCAGCGCTGATGCACTCGAACTTGGCGGGACCCACAACTTCGAACTCGGCCTTGCAGGGGAGTGTCTTGGAGCCGTTGTAGGCGTAGAAGTTGAGGGTGTAGATAACCTTCATTCCGGCGATGGGCTTGGCTTCGGGATAGAACTGGCCGAGCACTGCGGGGAAGACTTCGTTGGTGAAGTTGTCTTCCATGAAGTGAACGACTTCCTTGTCGGTCATACCTTCGAAACCGGCGGGGTACTGGTTGCGGGCGGAAGCAGCGCGGAGGTCGATGTTGTTCTGGTAAGCCGATGCACCGCAGTAGTAGTCGTTGTTGCCGTAGGAGGTAACCCAGAACTTGCCGGACTTGATGGAGGTGTCGCCAAGGGGCACGCACTTGTTCTCGTAAACCCAGTCAACGCAGGCCTGATAGTAGGTAGCGGAGTAGGTCTGGCCCTTGCCGTAGGGGAGGGTGATGGTTACGTTGGGGTCGAACATCCATTTACCTTCGGCCATAACGAACTGCGAGGTCTCGGTCTGGACTCCCTTGAACTGGATCCACTCGGAGCCGTTGAACTTATAGTCGTCGCAGGCTGCGGAGCCGTTTGAGCCGATGTAGATCACATACTTCTCATCGTCGGCGGCGGCATAGGGGAAGGCGTTCTTCAGATATGCGGGCAGATAGTTCGCGGCGTTGCTCAGGCGGTCGGAGGTCATGCCCATTGCGGTGTAGTCGGCGCTCTGGAGCACGGCGAAACCGGCGGGCACAGCCCACTTGGAGCCGTCGAACTGATAGAGGGCATACTTTGTGACGGTCGGAACGGGAGCGGCCACGGTGCGGGCGCCCATCTTGGCGGGTTTGCCGGCAGCGGCCTGCTCCATCTTGTCAATCACGAAGTTGCAGTAGCGGGAGCCGGAGATGCTGATGAACCAACCGGTGATGGTCCAGTTGGAGCCGTCGGTCAGCAGGGCCTTCTGCTCGTCGGAAGCGTAGTAGACGGAACCCTTGGCGGTCTCGGCGCCGGCAACCTCGATGTTGATGTTGTTGCCGGAAACCACTACTTTGCCGGAAATCTGGGCGTATACGGCGGTCTGGTCGGCCGGACGGGAGAGCACGGCATCGAGGGCAGCGCCGTCCAAAACCACGGGAGCGGGGAAGGTGTATTCCTGAGTCCCCACTACGGTGATTTCAGCGCCTGCGGCAATCTGGAGGTTACCCTTGTAGGAGGTAGCCTCGCCGACGAGGGTCATCTGGGTGCCGATGGGGTAGAGGTTGCGGTCGAAGCCGTTGCCGCAGTAAACGAAGATGGAGCCGGAGTTGTCGGTCAGCACGAAGCCGCAGCCGCAGACACCGCCGACAACACCGTTGATTTCAGCGCCGTCACCGGCAGCGATGTCGCCGATGACATCGGAGAGCTCGAACGCGGGGGTGTCACCGCCGCCTACGTTACCGAAGACGGGGTTGACGGAAGCCTCCTGATAGCTTACTAAGGCGTAGGCATTGGCCTCGGCATCGGGCAGCGCCTCCTTGAGGTAGGCGGGGAGGAAACGCGAGGCGGGTTTCTCGGGGGCGAAACCGTCGATGTAGTTGTCGTCGCTCTCCCAGACGGAAGCCTGATAGAAGTCGGTCCCTACGGTGGTGAGGGTTGCGCCGGCGCTTTCGGTGACAGCCTCGGGCATCCCTACGGAGTTGTTATATGTGAGGCGAACGGAGGAACCGTTGGTGAAGGTGTAGTATTTCGAGGCGAGGAACGCGGGGACGTAGGTTGCGGCGTCGATTTTCTCGGTGAAATACTTGTTGCCCGAAAGCGCCGCCAGGGCCTGGGCGTCGCCGGCTTTCTCGGCGATTTCCTTGTTGGTTTTGTTTCCGGCGATTGTGGCGTAGTCAGCGTCGGTCAGGGTATATTCAATGGTCTCGACCTGGGTGGGTTTGAAAGTGTCGTCGAAACCGTCGAGCTTATCGTTCCAAGCGTTTTCGTCACAACCGGTCAGCGCTGCCATGGCGCCGAAAGCCAGGAACGGGAGAAAAATTTTCTTGTTCATCGTGGTGGTTGCTTTTGGGGTTAGAAGTTAAGACGGAGCTTGATGGCATAAGTGCGGCCGAAGGAGTAGAACACGCGGTAAACGTTGTCCCATTCGCCGTCGACGCCCATGTCGTTGTAGCAGTTCATCACGTAGTGGTAGTTGCAGAGGTTGTAGACGTTACCGCTGATGCGGGCCTTGACGTTGCCGACATTGAAGCTGTAGCTTGCCGAGAGGTCGAGCTGGTTGCCCCAGGGAATCCGCCAGGGATTTGCAACCTCGAGGGGCTTGTTGGGTACGAGCGAGGAGGTGTTGATCTGATAGTCGGAGTAGTTGCGGGCGTGGAATGTCCAGTCGGCGGCCAGACGCCATCCCTTGAAGGGATAGAATGTAGCGCCGAGGGCACCGGTTGTCATGGCGGAGCCGCCGACCTTCACACCCTTCTGCATCAGTTCGGCCGAGAGGTGGTCGGCAGCCATGATGCCGCTGGCGGGGGTACCGGCGAGGTCAGCGATGGGGAAACCGCCGGGGCCGTAGAAGTAACCGGTGGGGTTGGATGCCCATTCGTAGTCGCCGACGGAAATCATACCGTCGAGTTTGAACCAGCTGACGGGCTGGAATACGGCCGCGACTTCGACACCCATGTGGCGGGCGTTAACGCCGGTCATGTTGAAGGAGCCGAACTGACCGGAGTATTCCCCTTCCATGTTGACCGAGCGGGTTGTGGTCTTGTCGAGCCACTTGGTGTAGTAGGCGTTGAAGTCAACGGAGAAGATGGGGGAGTGGTAGCCGTAGCCGAGTTCGAACGACCAGATTTTCTCGTTGGTGGGGTGAGGGTTCACCATGTTGGAGTTCTGGGAGTTCAGGAACACACCGTAGCTGAAGAAGGGAACACGGCTGATGTAGCCGGCGTTGAAGAATACATTGTTGTGGCGGTCGATGTTGTAGTTTGCACCGACTTTCACGTTGCCGCCGATGAAGTTCTTCCATGGGCTCTTGGAGTGAGCCTTGTCGGCGTAGAAGTGCTCGATACGGCGGACGCCGGTGTTGTTGACGGCACCGGAGAGAACGAGGTTGAGGGCGCGGTCGAGCATGGTGTACTCAGCCTGGGCGAAGATACCCTCGTTGTGGGTCTCGCCGTCGTAGTTGCGGTAGACGACGTCGCCGACACCGAGTTTCTGGTTGACCCATGCGGTGTTGTTCTTGTTGTAGACAGCCGAGAGGTCGGGCTGTACGCGCGAGCGGTAGTAGTCGTCGATGTAGTAATCGCCGTTGAAGAGGTCCACGATTTCAGCCTTGTGGAAAGCCTTATAGTAGCGCATGTCGATACCGCCGGTGATGTTCAGCTTGTTGTCGAGCATCGAGCGCTTGTAGGTGGAGACAAGACCGTACCAGTTATGGGAGTTGATGTTGTCGGCCAGAACCATGTTTGAACCGGTTTCGGATTCCTGGTTCATGATCTGGACCTTGTCGTAGGCGAAGGTGCCGTCGGGGTTGCGGAAGGCGGTGTTGAGCACGCCGTTGCTGCAGCCGTACCATGAGTCGCCGGAGATGCTGATGCCGTTGTACTTGACCGAGCGGCCCATACCCTTGTAACCGCCGCCGTTGGCGAAGGAGGCGTAGAGGACGGTCGACAGCGACGAGAAGTCATCGATCTGCCAGATATGGTTCAGCGAGAGCTGAGGCTTATGGTAGTGGTTGAAGTTGGCGCCGGTTGACTTCTGACCGTTCAGGAGGTAACCGAACGAGGGGTTGTAGCGGTACTGGCTCTTGCCGTCCATGTACTGCTTGGCGGTGGTGGCCCATCCCTCGATGGTCAGACCGTCGTAGGAGGAGCGCTGGGCGTGTTCCTGGGGAGCGCCGAACGCGGTGAACGACAGCTGATGACGCTCGTTGATGCGCTTGGAAACGTTAATGAAGTAGTTGTAGGAGGTGTACCATGTGCCCTGCACATAGTTGTTGTCGCTCCACTTTTTCGAGCCGAGGATTGTTACGGCCCATCCGTTCTTCATCATGCCGGTGGAGAGCTTGATACCCATCTGGTTCATGCCGTCGTTGCCGAGGCCGTACCATACGGAACCGCCCTTCTGGGCGTCGAGGCTCTGGGTGGTGATATTGATGGTACCGCCGACCGAGGGGCTGGAGAGCAGACCGGCACCGAGACCGCGCTGGGTCTGGATGCTGGAGGCCACGTCGCTCAGACCGGCCCAGTTGCTCCAGTAAACGCCGCCCCATTCCATATCGTTGATAGGAATACCGTTGATGACGACAGCGACGTTTTCGCTCTTGAAGCCGCGCATGTTGGTCTTGGCGTCGCCGAAACCGCCGCCGTCGCGGGTCGTCCACACGCCGGGGGTAGTTTTCAGGATTTCAGGGAATTCCTGGTTGCCGAGCTTGAAGTCGATGTCGGCGGCGTTGACCTGCGACAGGGCCACGGGGGTCTCGCGGGTGCGGGCGATCGACTGGGTTACAACGACGTCGGCCAGCATCTGGGATTCAACCTCGAGGGATACTGTCCCGACGAAAGGCTTTGCGGGAACCTTTACGGTCTTGTAGCCGATGAAGCTGATGGCGAGTTCCTTGGTGCCGGCGGGCACCTGCACTTTGAACTTACCGTCGATGTCGGTGACGCCGAGCGCCTGACCGGAGCCGGTGGATACGGTGGCGCCGGTGACGGGCTCATTGACCTCATCGAGAACTGTTCCAATTGACGTGAAAGCGCCGGTAGCGGCAAAGGCCACGATGTTGGCCAGCCACAGCGCAATCAATGTTGAAAGAAGTTTCCTCATTGTGTTGTAAGAAATGGTTAGTGATATATCGTTTGGATTATTCTCTGTGGGATAGTTGGATTATTCTCTGTGATGGATTATTCCAGATGATTGGTTATCCTCGGTGAAGGACTGTCGGGTGGGGCGAAGGTCTATTTCTCCACAATGTTGCGGAGGTCCCGGGCAGCCTCGGCGCGGGCTGCCGGGGGGAGGCCGTTGTCGCCGCGGATGATGTACTGGTCGTAGTAGGAGAGGAACAGGGTGGTGAGGGGCAGGGCTATGATCATTCCGATCATCCCGAACAGCGAGCCCCAGATCGAGAGGCTCAGCAGTATGATGGCGGGGTTGAGGCCCATTGCTTTGCCCATGATTTTCGGGGTGAGGAAAAGGTCGGCGACAATCTGCACCACAACCACCACGGCTATGCAGCTGCCGAACTGTGTCCAGAAATCATGGGTGCCGACGGCGGCGTCGAGCAGGCAGAGCAGCGTCATAGGTATCAGGATTATGAACTGGCAGTAGGGAATCATGAACAGCACCCCGGCCGAGAGCCCGAGAATCAGTGCCAACGGGAGGTCGCAGAGGCTGAATCCGACGGCATAAATCGCAGCCACGAAGCAGGCTATGAGCGCTTGACCGCGGAAGTAGTGGTTCATGGATTCCTTGATGTCGTTGCCGAGCTTGTAGCAGATGTTGCGGAAACGCGGGGGCACCATCAGCTTGAAACCGTGCATCAGACGGTCGTAGTCAAGCATAATAAATATGGTGTAAAGTATCCCCATGAGCCAGGAGACGATTCCGAGAATCACACTCCAGCCGCCGGTAATCACCGGAATGAACCGGTCGATGATGGTGTCGAAGTCCTGCTGGAGCATGGTCTTGGCCAGCTGGTCGAAGTCGATGTAGCGGCGGAGGAACTGGTGGAGCTCTTCGGGGACGAACTGAATCGGCATCTGGCTTGAGGCGTAGCGGTCGAAAATCGAGCCTATCCGGTGAAATTCGCCGATAATCGAGGGGACGCAGAAGTATGCGAGAATACCGAAGAAGAGCAGCGCCTCGAAAAGTGTGACGAAAACAGCGGGGATACGCCCTTTCAGCCGCAGGAGCGTGCGGTTATATTGCACGAACGGCTCAAACAGGTATGCCACCAGACAGGCTACGCAGAAGGGCAGAAGCACATCCTTGAGCAGGCCGATAAGCCAGATGACAAAAGCGAAAATCGCACATCCGATCAGGAGGCGGACTACACGGTCGAATGTGAAAGGACGCGGTTGAGAGTGCATAGATTGGCAGATTGGTGTAGGCAGACAAGTGTCTGAGGGAGGGATTCGGGGGTTGTCTGCGGTGCAAAGTTAACAATTTTTAGTGAAATAAAGCCTTTTCGCCCGAATATTTTTGCTAATTTTGTGAAAAGTTTTTCAAAGGCTACAAAGAAAAGTAAATTCACGCCTCATTTTTTCTACGATGAAATCAATAAAAGCCAGGCTTGCGGGCCTCAGTTTCTTGGAATTTGCCGTCTGGGGTTCCTACCTTGTGTCGATGGGGATGTTCCTCGGCGCAATCGGTCTCGGCAGCCGGATTTATTTGTTCTACATGGTTCAGGGTCTGGTGTCCCTGATAATGCCCGCGCTGGTGGGAATCATCGCCGACCGGTGGATTCCGGCGCAGCGCACACTGTCGCTCTGCCATCTGATCGCCGGCCTGAGCATGTGTGCGGCCGGCGTTTACGCCATGAGCTCCCTGCCCGACGGGTGGAGCCAGATGTCGCCCGGCGACCTCGCCGGTTATGTTGAGTTCGGTCCGCTGTTCACGCTCTACACCATATCCGTAGCGTTCTATATGCCTACAATCGGTCTGACTAACTCCGTGGCTTTCAATGCTCTGGAGAAAAACGGCCTCGACACCGTCAGGGATTTCCCCCCGATCCGAGTGTTCGGCACCGTAGGTTTCATCGTGGCCGAGCTGCTGATCAACTTCGTGGAAATCGACGGACTCACCATCCAGATGAGCTACACCCAGTTCATCACCTCGGCGCTCTTCTCGCTGGTGATGGCAACTTACTCCCTGACAATGCCCAACTGCCCGGTCGACAAGTCGAAGGGTAAATCGTTCTCGCAGGCTCTCGGTCTGGACGCCTTCAAGCTGTTCAAGGACCGGAGGATGGCGATTTTCTTCATCTTTTCGATGCTCCTTGGCGTTTCGCTCCAGATAACCAACGGCTACGGCACGAGCTTCATCGAACAGTTCAGCAACATCCCCGAATATGCCGGCGGTCTGCTTGACGGCTGGTTCGCCAAGAACCCGACGGCGCTGATTTCCCTCTCGCAGTGCGCCGAAGCCTGCTGCATCCTGCTGATTCCGTACTTCATGAAACGCTTCGGAATCAAGGGAGTGATGCTCATTGCTATGTTTGCCTGGGTGCTTCGCTTCGGATTCTTCGGAATCGGCGACACCAATATGCCGGGTATCATCTTCCTGATTCTCAGCTGCATAGTTTACGGCGTGGCGTTCGACTTCTTCAATGTCTCGGGCGGCATCTACGTAGACCAGCAGACCGATCCGAAGCTGCGCTCGTCGGCTCAGGGTCTGTTTATGATGATGACCAACGGTGTCGGCGCATCGCTCGGCACCTTCATCGCCGGCGAGTTCGTAATGAACAAGTTAGTGTTCGCGATACCCGAAACACAAGTGGTGGAGCGTCTGCACGGCTGGCATGAGGCATGGCTGATATTCGCCGCCTACGCACTGGTGGTATTCGTTCTCTTCTTCTTCATCTTCGAGGCTCCCAAGAAGCATGCCGTCGGGAAGAAAGAGGAGGAGAAAACCGCCGCTCTCCCTATCAACGACGAAATCTGACCCCTGACTGCCGATGATACGCTTTTATTGCCCTGATATTGAATCGAATCCGGTGATGCCGGAGGTGGAGTCGGGCCACTGTGTGCGCGTGCTGCGCCATGAGGTCGGCGACACCTTCGAGGTCGTCGACGGCAAGGGGAGCGTGTTCACCGTCCGTCTTGTCGAGGCCCATCCGAAACGGGCGATGGTGGAAATCGTCGACAAGAAAACTATCGAGCCTTACTGGCCCGGGCGGTTCATCCTCGCCGTTGCTCCGACCAAGAACATCGACCGGATGGAATGGCTCGTGGAGAAGGCCACAGAGGTCGGGTTCAACGAGTTCGTGCCGCTGCTCTGCCGCTTCTCGGAGCGCCGGGAGTTGAAACGCGAACGGCTGGAGAAAACCGCGGTCTCGGCGATGAAACAGAGCCTGAAGGCTGCGCTCCCCGAGGTGCGGGAGATGACTCCGTTCCGCAAGTTCGTGGAGCAGTATAGCTCTGTGGCGCAGAAGTTTGTGGCGTATTGCACCGATGACGGGGAGCGGCGGCTGCTCAGTCGCAGTTTCCGCCCCGGGGCAGACGCTGTGGTGCTCATCGGTCCTGAAGGTGACTTCTCGCCGGAGGAGATTCAGGCGGCGGTCGATGCCGGTTTCCAGCCGATATCGCTCGGCGACGCCCGTCTGCGCACCGAAACCGCCGCACTGACCGCCCTCGAAACCCTCCACATCATCAGCCAGTTATGATGGATGCATAACAAAATGATGGTGGATGTTAGGACAAAATGATGGTGGATGTCAGGACATAATGAAAAAAAATTTAGTGCAGACTGAACATATCGGCCGGAAATGCACTTTAAATAATGATACAATTTTTTACTCCTCTGGAATTCGCGTTTTAAATCAGAAATTCGCGTTATAAATCAGAAAATCGCGTTATAAATCAGAAATTCACATTATAAATCAGATATGAAGAAAATTTTTGCGGCAGCTGCCGTGGCCCTCGCTTTCACGGTTCCGGCTTTCGGACAGCAGTCTCTCGACAATCCCGTTACCAAGGCAATGATGGAGGTTTACGACCAGGCTTTGACCGAGAACCCCAAGGATTTCGAGATCTATTTCCGCCGCGCCAATGAATACTACAAGTTCAATCAGTATCTCCGCGCCCTTTCGGACTGCGACAAGGCGCTGGAATATACTCCGGCATCGAACTCCGGTCTGCGCTATCAGCTGTATATGCTTCGCGCCGACATATATCAGATGCTCGGCAAGCATCAGGAGGCCCTCGATGATTTCAACGCGGCGCTGAAGATTGATCCGGCGTCGTATATGGCGCTGTATCAGAAGGGCAACGAGGAGTATACGCTCGGCAACTACGCTGAGGCCAAGGCTGCTTACACCCGGATGCGCTCGCTGAATCCCCGCAGCGCCGAGGCGCTGACCGGCCTGGCCCGTGTGGCTGTGAAGGAAAACAACATCGGTCTGGCGTCGGAATATATGGACGGCGCCGTGGCCATGATGTCGGCCGACCCCGATATCTATATCCGCCGCGCGTCGGTGCGCCGCATGCAGGGCAACAACACCGGGGCCGTGGAGGATCTGCTGATGTCGCTGTCGATTGACAGCAACAAGCGGGCGATGCAGGAACTGATCGACCTGGCCAACAGCGACTATCCTTCGGTAATCGCCGGACTGAGTTCCTCGATTACGCTGGCTCCCAAGCAGGGGATGCTTTACTTCATCCGCGCCATCATCGCCCAGACTCATGAACATTATGCCAATGCGCTGACCGATTATGGCCGTCTTGTTGATGACAGCATGTACAGCTACCCCGGGATGTATAACTCCATGGCCCGTTGCGAGCTGGCGCTTTGCCGCTATGACAAGGCGCTCGACGATGTCGACCACGCGATTTCAACGGACGACACCGGCAGCAGCGATTTTTACTTTACCAAGGCTCAGGTTCTGTTTGCCCAGGGAAAATATCAGGAGGCCGCCACGGCTTTCAACACCGCGGCGCTGTCGGGCAATCTTTCGGCCGACGAGAAGCAGTTCCAAAGCATCCTGTACTTCATGCAGAAGGACTATGCGAAGGCCAACGACCTGCTCGCCTCAATGATTATCGACCAGCCCGACGATATGAAGTCTTTCATGCTCAGGGCATGGGTGCTTGCCGACGGCCTCAAGGATGACAAGGGGGCAGCCGCCATGTATCAGCGGATTGTGAACCTCACTGAGTCCGACGATACGAAGGTCGCAGCCCAGACCGCCGCAAAGAGTTACCGCGGTTTCGCGCTGCTCTTCACGGGCGACACTGCCGGAGCTTCGGAGTGGGCTGCTTCGCTGCTTCGCGATTACCGGGATACCGACGGTTACCTGCACTATATGGCCGCCTGTCTTTACGCCCAGAAATTCGGGGTCACGAAGGATCAGGCCGACGCAGAGCTTTCGCTCAACGCCCTTGAGGAGGCCCTCAAACTCGGTTACGGCAACCTTTATGAGCTGAATGTCGCCGACTTCGGCCGCTACTCCATGGCCCCCGTCCGCAGCCAGACCCGATTCACCGACCTCCTGGGCCGCTACTCATATCTGTTTGAGTAACTTGCGCACAAAAATATTTAGCCGAGACAGGGCGGTAAACCGCCCACGCCGGAGACAAATAAACGGGTAACGTTTCAATCCCTATCAAAAACAGGGCAATATTGCAATCCCTAATAAAAGCAGGGAAACATTTTAAACTACATAAAAAACTGCGCCGCAAGGTAATTTGCGGCGCAGTTTTTTATCGGTTATTTAGGGATGCCTACCGGGTGGGTAGGCTACCGGGGGGGTAGGCTACCGGGGGATTATTTGTATTCGTCCCAGGATTTGATCTGGATGGAGGAGAGGGGGAGGGAGGTGAAGGCGTCGATGAAGGCGGAGGCCAGACGCGCGTTGGTCAGCAGGGGGATGTTGAGGTCGATG
Source organism: uncultured Muribaculaceae bacterium (assembly GCA_902494515.1). Classification (GTDB taxonomy): domain Bacteria; phylum Bacteroidota; class Bacteroidia; order Bacteroidales; family Muribaculaceae; genus UBA7173. Next base: position 26,776 of record CABUTS010000001.1, read on the forward strand.
GCGGCGCGGCGGACTTTGTAGCCGTTGGAGAGCTCGGCCGAGGAGAGGTTCTTCGGGAGGTTGACCACGAGGTCCACTGTCTTCCGGTGCAGGAGGTCGAGTACCTGAGGTTTTCCGTCGGGCTGCTCGGGCCAGTATGCGCGGATGGCGGGGATGCCGTTTTCGTTCAGGAAGCGGCAGGTTCCTTCGGTGGCGTAAATCACGAAGCCGTGGTTGTGGAGCTTGTGGGCGGCGTCGAGCATGTCGGCCTTCTGGCGGGGTGTGCCGGTGGAGAGGAGCACGGACTTCTTGGGAATCTGGTAGCCGACGGAGAGCATCGACTTCAGGATGGCTTCGGAGGTGTCGTCGCCGATGCAGCCGACCTCACCGGTGGAGGCCATGTCGACACCGAGCACGGGGTCGGCGCCCTGCAGACGCGAGAAGCTGAACTGCGAGGCCTTGATGCCGACGTAGTCGAGGTCGAAGAGGCTCTTGTTGGGCTTCTCGACGGGGAGCCCGAGCATCACCTTGGTGGCCAAATCGATGAAGTTCAGCTTGATGACCTTGGAGACGAAGGGGAAGCTACGCGAGGCGCGGAGGTTACATTCGATGACCTTGATGTCGTTGTTCTTGGCGAGATACTGGATGTTGAAGGGACCGGAGATGTTGAGCGCCTTGGCGATTTTGGTTGAAATCTTCTTGATGCGGCGCATGGTCTCGACGTAGAGTTTCTGCGGCGGGAACTGGATGGTGGCGTCGCCGGAGTGCACACCGGCATACTCGATGTGTTCCGAGATGGCGTAAGCCTTGATGTCGCCGTTCTGGGCTACGGCGTCCATTTCGATCTCCTTGGCGTTCTGGATGAACTCGGTGACCACCACGGGGTGCTGCTTGGAGACGTTGGCGGCCAGACGGAGGAAGCGGTGGAGCTCATCCTCGTTGGAGCAGACATTCATGGCGGCGCCGGAGAGCACGTAGCTCGGGCGGACGAGCACGGGGAAGCCGACCTCCTTGATGAATTCGTCGATGTCGGCGAAGCTGGTCAATTCTTTCCAGCGGGGCTGGTCAACGCCGATGCGGTCGAGCATGGCCGAGAACTTGTGGCGGTCTTCGGCGTTGTCGATATTCGTGGCGGAGGTGCCGAGAATATTGATTCCGGCATCGTCGAGGCGGGTTGCGAGGTTGTTGGGAATCTGGCCGCCCACCGAGAGGATGACGCCGTGGGGCGACTCCATGTCGAGAATATCCATGACGCGCTCGAAGGTGAGCTCGTCGAAGTAGAGGCGGTCACACATATCGTAGTCCGTGGAGACGGTCTCGGGGTTGTAGTTGATCATCACCGAGCGCCAGCCCTGCTTCTTGACAGTCATCAGCGCGTTAACCGAGCACCAGTCGAACTCCACTGAGGAGCCGATGCGGTATGCGCCGGAGCCGAGGACAACGACCGAGCGGTGGTCGCCGGTGTACCGGATGTCGTTCGACGAGCCGTTGTAGGTCAGGTAGAGGTAGTTGGTCTGGGCGGGGTATTCGGCGGCGAGGGTGTCAATTTGCTTCACCACGGGGATGATGCCCATCTGCTTGCGGAGGGCGCGGACCTTGAGGTTGTCGGAGCCGGAGAGGTCGAGAGCATCCTTGCATACGGCGCGGGCGATCTGGAAGTCGCTGAAGCCCTGCTCCTTGGCGGTGCGGAGCAGTCCCGAGGGAATCTTGTCGATGTCGTCGATTTCGCGGAGCTCGTTGTTGGTGACGATGATGTTGTGGAGCTTCTCGAGGAACCAGCGGTCGATTTTGGTCAGCTCGTGGATGCGGTCAACGGTGTAGCCTTCGTTGAAAGCCTTGGCAATCACGAAGATACGCTTGTCGGTAGGTTCGGCCAGAGCCTCGTCGATGTCCTGGATATTGAGCTCGCGGTTGCCGACGAAGCCGTGCATACCCTGACCGATCATGCGGAGACCCTTCTGGATTACCTCCTCGAAGGTGCGGCCGATGGCCATGACTTCGCCGACCGATTTCATCGATGAACCGATCTGGCGGCGGACGCCGTGGAATTTGCCGAGGTCCCAGCGGGGAATCTTGCAGACGATATAGTCGAGGGCCGGCTCGAAGAAGGCCGAAGTCTCGTGGGTTACGGAGTTGCGCAGGTCAAACAGGCCGTAGCCCAGACCGAGCTTTGCGGCGACGAACGCCAGGGGGTAGCCGGTGGCTTTCGAGGCGAGGGCCGAGGAGCGGCTCAGGCGGGCGTTGACCTCGATGACGCGGTAGTCCATCGAGTCGGGGTCGTAGGCATACTGCACGTTACATTCGCCGACGATACCGACGTGGCGGATGATTTTGATTGCCAGCTGGCGCAGGAAATGGTAGTCGTCGTTGTTGAGAGTCTGCGAGGGAGCCACCACGATGGACTCGCCGGTGTGGATGCCGAGGGGGTCGAGGTTCTCCATGTTGCAGACGGTGATGCAGTTGTCGAAGCGGTCGCGGACAACTTCGTATTCAACCTCTTTCCAGCCCTTCAGCGACTTCTCGACCAGCACTTGGGGGGAGAAGGAGAAGGCCTTCTCGGTCAGCGAGCGGAGCTGCTCCTCGTTGTCGCAGAAACCGGAACCGAGACCGCCGAGGGCGTAGGCCGCGCGGACGATGACGGGGAACCCGAGCTTGCGGGCGGCTGCAACAGCCTGGTCCACGGTTTCAACGGCCTGGCTCTTGATGGTCTTGACGTTGATTTCGTCGAGTTTCTTCACGAACAGCTCGCGGTCCTCGGTGTCCTTGATAGCCTGAACGGGTGTACCGAGCACCTTAACGTCATATTTTTCGAGGACGCCGGAGTCGAAGAGTTCCACGCCGCAGTTCAGGGCCGTCTGGCCGCCGAAGCTGAGGAGGATTCCGTCGGGGCGTTCCTTTTCGATCACGCGCTCTACGAAGTACGGGGTGACCGGCAGGAAGTAGATTTTGTCGGCAAACCCCTCGGAGGTCTGCACGGTGGCGATGTTGGGGTTGATGAGCACCGTGGTGATGCCCTCCTCCTTCATGGCCTTGAGGGCCTGGGAGCCGGAGTAGTCGAACTCGCCGGCTTCGCCGATTTTGAGGGCGCCGGAACCTAAGAGGAGTACTTTTTTTATTTCGGGTTGATGGGAATTCATTGCGCAGCAGAATTAAGTGCCTTGATTGGTTTTGGTTTCAGATGCCTTGATTGTTTTCAGATTCAGAGCATTTCGATGAAACGGTCGAAGAGGAATTCGGTGTCGCGCGGACCCGAGGAAGCCTCGGGGTGGAACTGCGCCGAGAAGAAGGGCTTGGACTTATGGCGGATACCCTCGTTGGTGCCGTCGTTCATGTTGGTGAAGAGCGGCTCCCAGTCGGCGGGGAGAGTGGAGTTGTCGACGGCGAACCCATGGTTCTGCGAGGTGATGTAGCAGGTGTCGGTACCCTCGAGACGCACCGGCTGGTTGTGGGAGCGGTGGCCGTATTTGAGCTTGTAGGTCTTTGCGCCGGCGGCTTTGGCCAGGAGCTGGTTGCCCATGCAGATACCGCAGATCGGCTTGCCGGACTCCATAGCCTTGCGGATGTTGGCCACGGTTTCGACTGCGAAGTCGGGGTTGCCCGGGCCGTTGGATATGAAAAGCCCGTCGTAAGGGATGGAGGTGAAGTCGTAGTTCCAGGGAACCATGATCACTTTCACTCCACGGCGGGTGAGGCAGCGGATGATGTTGTATTTTGTGCCGCAGTCGACGAGGACAACGGTTTTTTCGCCGGAGCCGTAGGTGCGGACTTCGGGGCAGCTGACTTTTGCGATGAGGTTCTCGACGTTGGGGTCTGAGAACTCAATCTCGTCGGGTGAATCGAAGTAGATTTTGCCGAGCATCGAGCCTTTTTCGCGGAGATGCTTTGTCAGGGCGCGTGTGTCGATGCCGTAGATGCCGGGGATTTTCTCGTCGGCGAGCCATTTGTCGAGCGAACGGCATGAGAGCCAGTGACTTGGCTGCCAGCTGTAGTCCTGAGCAACGATAGCGCGGCAGTGGATTTTGGAACTTTCAAGGAACTCGCTGACGTCGTCCTTCTCGGTTTCGGGGGGTACGCCGTAGTTGCCGAGAATGGGGTAGGTGGTCACCAGAATCTGCCCTTCGTAGGAGGGGTCGGTAAGGCTTTCGGGGTAGCCGGTCATAGCGGTATTGAAAACCACCTCACCGGAGGCAGGAGCTTCATAACCAAACGACTTCCCTTCGAAGAGGGTGCCGTCTTCAAGTAGCAGATAAGCTTTGCGCGGGGTTCGCATAAGTCGGTTAGTCTTTTTAGTGTTTAAACCTTTTGCAAAGTTACGAATTATTTTTGAAACACCCCGTGTAACGTCGTGAAGTTTTAGTAACTTTGTAAAAGAATTTTTAACTACACGCTTTACGACATGGATAACGACATGGTTGACAACATTGTTGACGGGAAGGGCAGCGAATTGCCTGCAGTGGATTCCGCGGAGCTGTTTAACCGCTCGCAACGGCTTTTGGGTCAGGATGTTATGCGGCGCCTGAAGGATGCAAGGTTGATTGTTTTCGGTGTCGGGGGTGTCGGCAGCTGGACAGCTGAGGCGCTTGCCCGCACGGGGGTGGGCCACATCGACCTTGTCGACGCCGACCGGGTGGCTGTCAGCAACATCAACCGCCAGGCTGAGGCCAATGTAGCTACAATCGGCGAGGTTAAGGTCGAAGCGATGCGAAACCTGCTGCTCGCCTGCAACCCCGGGCTGGATATACATATATATAATAAGGAATATAATTCCGAAACGGCCGATGACTTCGATCTTGAAAGTTACGACTTCGTGGTCGACGCCATCGACTCCCTTTCGGCCAAGGCGCTGCTGATACTTCGGGCTGCGGCGTGCAGCCGTCCGGTGTTGATTTCGTCGATGGGGGCGGCGCTGAAACTCGACCCGACGAAGATTGCGGTGGCGGAGTTCTGGAAAGTGGAGGGGTGCCCGCTGGGAGCGGCGTTGCGCCATCGGTTTCGCAAGGCCTCGACCTTTCCGCGGCGCAAGTTCAAGTGTGTCTATTCCCCGGAGCTGCTTAAGAACCGGGGGGAGGCCGCAGACACAGACAGCGCCATGAGCTATAACAAAAAGAGCGTAAACGGGTCGCTATGCCATATCACCGCCATCTTCGGCATGACAATTGCGGGGTTGATAATCAGGCAGATTGCGGAGGGATAGGGTCAGGAACGGACGTTTTTGATATTCCCGAGACTTTTCCATGATTGATTCCTGATTTGCCTGATAAAAAATATTAAAAAAGGATAAAAACTTTGTAGAAATAAAAATTGTATGTAACTTTGCAGTGAAAATCGTCTGCAGTTCTCTGAAGCTGATTTTTGGCTGAGGAAGTGTTTAGCCCGACGCTGTGAAGCTCCCGGGCGAGTGCTTTGAATTGCGGGCGTGATGAATGTAAGTAAGATATAATCTCTACACTAAAGTTGCATAGACAACTCTTTAGAATCACAAATCTTGCCTTTTGGCTATAATCCTGAAGAAACCCGTGAGGGAGCTTAATTCAGGATTTTTTTGTGTCCGTATGCAAAGAAATTGTTGGGATCAGTCTTCGGAGTAGTGGCGGAGGACGCGGCGGTAGGAATTGAAGATTTTGGATTTGGAGACGAAGCCGACGTAGTGGTCCTGGGCGTCGACAACCGGGAGGTTCCAGGCTCCGGTGTCGTCGAAGGTTTTCATCACCTTCTCCATGGAGTCTTCGGTGTGGAGCTTTGTGGATGCTGAGGTCATGAAACGGCTGACCTTCAACCGTTTATAGAGGTCGGGACGGAACATGATGTTGCGGATGTCGTCGAGCAGGACAACGCCGATGAGCTTCTTGTCGTCGTTGAGCACGGGGAAGAGGTTGCGGTTTGATTTCGAGATTGTGTCGACCATCTGGCGGAGGTTCATGTCGGGGGTGACGGAGAGGAAATCGGTCTCGATTACGGAGTTCATCTTCATCAGGGTGAGCACGGCCTTGTCCTTGTGGTGGGTGAGGAGTTCGCCGCGGCGGGCCAGACGCATGGTGTAGATGGAGTATGGCTCAAAGATTTTGATGGTGCCGTAGGAGAGGGTCGACACGATCAGCAGCGGCAGGAACAGCTCGTAACCGCCTGTCATTTCGGCAGTAAGGAAGATGCCCATCAGCGGCGCGTGCATTACTCCCGACATCACTCCGGCCATCCCCATCAGGGCGAAATTCTTGACCGATAGCTCCATTCCGAAGCCGAGGTGGTTGATGAGGAAGGCGAAGAAAAAGCCTGTCATACAGCCGACGTAGAGCGAGGGGGCGAAGGTGCCGCCGACACCGCCGCCGCCGTTGGTCGAGGACGTTGCGAACCCTTTCAGCGCTATAATCAGCCCGATGTAAACGATTATGAACCATACGTTTCCGCGGTCGGCATAGAAGAGCGAGCCGTCGACAATCGAGCCGGGGTCGCCGTTAAGCAGCGAGTTGATCGAGCCGTAACCTTCGCCGTAGAGCGGGGGGAAGAGGAAGACCAGCGAGGCGAGAACCATCCCGCCGAAGGCGGTGCGCTGCCACTGTTTGTGGAGGTATTTCTTGAAGAAATTCTCCATCATGTTCATCACCCGGGTGAAGTAGAGCGAAACCAGACCGCAGAAAATGCCGAGGACGATGAAGAAGGGGATGCGCTCGGTTACGAACGGCTCGCTCTGCACGAAGAAGAACTCGAAGTCGTAGCCGGTGAAGATATATGCCACGGAAGCTGCTGTGATTGAGGCGATAAGCAGCGGCATTACGGTAACCGTGGTCAGGTCGAGCATCAGCACCTCGAGGGTGAACAGCATCCCGGCAATCGGGGCCTTGAAGATACCGGCAATACCTGCGGCGGCACCGCAGCCCACCAGAATCATCAGCACTCGCGGCGACAGGCGGAAGGCTTGCCCGAGATTGGAGCCGATGGCCGCCCCGGTATAGACGATAGGGCCTTCGGCACCGACCGATCCGCCGAAACCGATGGTGATGGAGGAGGCCACCACCGAGGTGTACATATTGTGGGGTTTCAACCGACTTTTGTTCTGGGAAATGGCGTAGAGCACACGGGTGACACCGTGGGAGATGTTGTCCTTGACCACATAGCGTACATACCAGACAGCCAACAGGATACCGACGACCGGGTAGAGGATGTAGAGGTAGTTACCCTCGTCGACGGTCACGAACACGGTCAGCGAGCCGGAGATAAAATGGATGAGCCATTTCAGGACCATGGCGGCAAGGCCGGCGGCGAGGCCGACGAGGAGCGACAGGATGATGACCAGGGTTTTCTCCTTGATGTGCTTTTCGCGGAAAAGCAGCACTTTCATCCAGAAATCATGTACCGGTTTGCGCATTCGCGCGGGCAGATATGGGTCACGCATGGAAATGTACCTGTTTAATTAATCAAAGCTCTCGGGCCGGCGTCGTCACCCCCGGAAGGCGCTGCGGAGTCAGACACCGCGGCCTGAAGCAACCGTGTTGACGGTGTGCAGCAGGATTTTGAGGTCGATGATCAGCGAGATGTTCTCGAGATATAGCAGGTCGTAGTGCGACCGCTCGATCATCTCGTCGACCGAGGTGGCGTAGCCGTATTTCACCATGCCCCAGGAGGTGATTCCGGGGCGGACCTGGTGGAGCAGCGTATAATATGGAGCTTTTGCAATTATCTGACGGACAAAGAATTCGCGCTCGGGGCGGGGGCCTACCAGCGACATTTCGCCGCGGAGCACGTTCCAGAACTGTGGCAGCTCGTCGAGGCGATATTTGCGGAGGGTCTGGCCGACGCGGGTAACGCGGGGGTCGTTTGAGGAGGAGAGACGCGGTCCGGCGCTCTCGGCGTCGGTGACCATGGTGCGGAATTTGATGATTCTGAACGGCTTCTTGTGGAGGCCGAGGCGCTCCTGACGGTAGAATACCGGTCCTTTGGACTCGCGCCTGATCATTGCCGCGATTATCAGAAAGAGAGGGGAGAGGAGCACCAGGGCGAGGGCCGAAACCGCCACATCGCCGCAGCGCTTGAAGTTCCAGGCGGCATCAGTGAGCCGCGCGGAGCAGATATTGATGAACGGTTCGGCCGCAATGTCGCCGACCTGCGGTTTTGAGCTGATGACCTGGAGGGAGGAGGGGGGAATGAGAATCGGAATCTCGAGAGGGAAGAGCTTATGGAGCAACTGAGTGAATTCCCCTTCGGCCACACGGTTCGAGGGGGTGTCGGCGACAATGACCGCCGAGAGGTTCTCGCGCTCCTTGAGCGCGGCGAGCTGCGCGACGGAGTAGACAGGGAGGCCTGCAAACTCGTCGGAATCAGCGGATTGCGGGTCAATGAAGGCGACGACCTTGTAGCCGCGGCCATGGATTTTCTCGATTTTGCGGCGGATATCGTTGCTCTTTTTCCCGAGGCCTACGATTGCCACCGGCTGAGTCCAGTTGCCGCGGAGTATCTGCTTGATAGCGAAGCGGGTAATGGTCAGGCGGATGAAATATACCAGGAAAAACAGCAGGCCGAACAGCAGGGCCAGCAGTTCGAGATTGCTGGCTCGGTCGGGAATCGGGTCGTCGACCACCGCGATGAAGAAAATCACCACTGCTCCGAAGGCGGCGGTGTAGAACGTGGTCATGAACTCATCGGTCCGCGACTTGAAGAAGGGGTGGTTGTAGTATCCCGAGAGCCAGTAGATTGCCATCATCACCAGCGGAAAGAAAATCTGACCGAGGATGACCGGAGGTATGGAATAATACTGACCGAAAGAACTGAATCCACTCACCATCGGCACTACGACCTGGAAGTATCGCACGACGTTGAAGAGCAGCCACGCGAGGTTGGTGGCCACAAAGTCGCCGACGATATATCGGAGCCGTTGTTTATTGGCGGAAATCATTGCTTAACCGATGGATATTCAGGGGTTTGACAGCTGTTCGTATGCTAAAGTCCGTAGATTGGCAAGAAAGGAGTCCGGGGAGGCGAGGAGTCCCAAATCGGAGGGGGAGAGAGGCGGAATTTTATGGGCGGAGAATTCGGAATTCGCCGCTGTCCGAGAGCTTCATCACTGTGGAGGGGAGGGAGCGGCTGAGGTCGTCGCGGCGGTAGTCGACAACGTAGTCCACGGCGTCGAGAATCTCCTGCGGAATTTCCGGGAAAACGGCCGGGGCGGGCTGCCCGGAGATGTTGGCGGAGGTGGAGACGAGGGGCCGGCGGAGCTTGCGGCACAGACCCTGCGAGAAGGGCTCGGAGGTGACGCGGATTCCGACGCTGCCGTCGGGTCCGAGGAGCTCGGGAGCCAGACCTACCCCCTTGTCGTAGACTATGGTCAGGGGCCTTTCGGTGTACTCGATTAGCTGGAAAGCTACTTCCGGCATATTCCCGACATATTTTTCGACCTCTTCGGCCGAGGGGAGGAGGGTTATCAGGGCTTTATGGTCGGCGCGATGCTTGATATCGAAGATACGGCGCACGGCGGCGCTGTTGGTGGCGTCGCAACCGATACCCCAGACCGTGTCGGTGGGGTAGAGAATCACGCCCCCTTTGCGGAGGACGTTGCATGCGTTTGTGATTTCTTCCTGCAAAGACATGAAAAACAGCGGTTTAGTAGGTGCTTCGTTCCTTGGTGATGCTTAGTATGTGCTTCGTTCCTTGGTGATGCCGTGGCGGTAGGCGTAGAGCAGTCGGGTCAGCTCGTCGATCTGAGCCTGAAGCTCCTTCCCCTTGTCGGTGTCGCGGACGCGCTGGCGGTGGTTCGAGAGCTCGACAATCTGGGTGGTGCCGATGATGTCGCTGGAGTTCGCGATGGCCTCCTCGGTGGAGGAAAACGGCTCATGCTGAACGAGTTGCAGCCCGCGGGAATGGTAGACGAGGGTGTATCCGGCGATGCCGGTGGTGGCGTGGTATGCCTTGGCGAAACCGCCGTCGATTACGAGCAGACGTCCGTCGGCGCGGACGGGTGATTCGCCGGCACCGACGCGCACGGGCACGTGGCCGTTGATGATATGGCGGTGTTCACCCTTGACTCCGAAGGCGTCGAGAATCATTTCGCAGACCTTCGGGTCGTCGCGCAGAGTGAAGTACGCTCCTTTTCCTTCCTTGTGTAACTCCTTGTCCTCGAGGAAATAACGCTCGAAGGTGGTCATCTTGTCCTTGTCGAACAGCGGGGAGTCGGGACCGCACCACAGATACCAGAAATAGTCGATGGCGAAGTCGCGGTCGGCAGGGTCGGTGTCGTCGTTGAAGGCAGCGCGCATGGCCATGCCGATGCGGTGCAGCAGCTCGCGTCCCTTGTATTTCCGGCCGTTGAGGTCCACCTCCTTCAGGGTGCCGTCGGCGTTCAGGGGCACGGAGGCGTGGAACAGCAGGTTGGAGTTGACGATGGTGTACAGGCAGCCGTGGGAGAACATGCACTCGATGTGTCGGCGCAGCTTGTCGCTGACCATGAAGGAGTGCTTCAGGCGGTCGACGAGGTTCTTCTCCTCGGGCGTGAGACGGTAGGGATGGGCGGGGTCGATGGTCGGGAATGCGGTGTCGAGCAGCGGGTAATCCTTACCTTCGATGCTGATTGTTCCGGCCTTGTAGTCGATTTTGTCGAGCAGCAGGCGGTCTTCCATCTTCCACTCGGGGCGCTTTCGGATCATCGCCCCCTCGAGCTTGAACTGAATGACGGCGATGGCCTTGTGCATGCGGCCGAGCAGCAGCCGGGTTTTCTCCTCGATTTCCTCCCCTTCGGGAAGTTTGGGGAGGAACTGAGTGCAGGGATCTTCGCCGTAGGTTTCCATAGCGAAAGTGGCCAGCGGCACGAGGTTGATTCCGTAGCCGTCCTCGAGGGTCGCCATATTGGCATACCGGAGTGAAATGCGCAGCACATTGGCGATGCAGCAGACGTTGCCGGCGGCGGCGCCGATCCAGAGGGCGTCGTGGTTGCCCCACTGCATGTCGAAGCGCTCGTAGGTCATCAGCTTGTCCATGATCAGATGGGCGCCGGGACCGCGGTCGTAGACGTCGCCGAGGATGTGGAGCCAGTCGATGCTCAGGCGCTGGATCACATTGCAGATTGCCGCGATGAAAGCGTCGGCCTGCCCGGTGGAGATAATCGTCTCGATAATCCGGGAATAGTAAGCCTGCTTGTCGTAGTCCGAGGATTCCTCGTGGAGCAGCTCCTCGATGATGTATGCGAACTCGCGCGGAAGCACCTTGCGGACCTTCGAGCGGGTGTATTTCGATGAAACAGAGCGACATACCTTCACCAGCCGGTGCAGGGTGACGTTATAGAAATCATCCATCGGGGTGTCGGACTCCTTCAGCTCCTCGAGCTTGCGCTCGGGGTAATAGATGAGGGTGCAGAGGCGGCGGATCTCCTCGTCGAGCATCGTGTTGGCATATATCTCGTTGACCTTGCGTCGGATATTGCCCGAAGCATTGCGGACGATATGGTTGAAGGCCTCGTCCTCGCCGTGGATGTCAGCAATGAAATGCTCGGTGCCTTTAGGCAGGTTGAGAATCGCCTCGAGATTGATGATCTCGGTTGAGGCGGCGCTCACCGTGGGGAAACTCTGGCTGAGCAGCTCCAGCAATCTCTTGTTCTGGGTGAAATAGTCCTTGCTGATTAACGATTGTTGCTTCATTGCGGGATAATCGTGAGGGGTGGATTGCAACAACGGCAGCCGTCGAAGGAGAGGCTGCCGTTGGAGGATTGGAGCGGTAGACGAGGCTCGAACTCGCGACCCTCAGCTTGGGAAGCTGATGCTCTACCAACTGAGCTACTACCGCATAGATGTCAAAATCGCTTTCCGTGGAATGCGTTGCAAAGTTAAACAATTCCTTTGAAACGACAAAACCTTTTCATACCTTTTTTCCCGTTCCCTTTGAAATTTCACCTTATTTCTTACGAAATTTTCGGGATATATTTTTCTCTTACGAATTTTCGGAAGACATGATGTTACTCTCTTACTTATATAACAGCAACCGACACAATCGGCGGGACCGGTTGTGTCGGTTGTTGTCTGGTGAGTATTCATGCATGGCGCTTAGGCCATGTCAGAGGCTTGGTGGGGGATCACATCATGCCGCCCATGCCGCCCATGCCGGGCATTGCGGCGGGAGCTGCGGGGGTTTCCTCCTTCTTGTCGGCGATGACGCACTGTGTGGTCAGGAACATGCCGGCGATGGAGGCTGCGTTCTCGAGGGCTACGCGGGTAACCTTGGCGGGGTCGATGACGCCGGCAGCCATGAGGTTCTCGTAGGTGTCGGTGCGGGCGTTGTAACCGAAGTCGCCGTTGCCTTCACGGACTTTCTGGACAACAACGGCACCTTCAGCACCGGCGTTGGCAACAATCTGGCGGAGGGGTTCCTCGATGGCGCGGAGCACGATGTGGATGCCGGTGTCTTCGTCTTCGTTGGAGCCGCGGAGACCTTCGGCGTTCTTCATTGCGCGGATGTAGGCTACACCGCCGCCGGGAACGATGCCTTCGGCGATGGCGGCGCGGGTTGCGGAGAGGGCGTCGTCTACGCGGTCCTTCTTCTCCTTCATCTCAACCTCGGAGGGGGCACCGATGTGGAGCACTGCAACGCCGCCGGCGAGTTTGGCGAGGCGTTCCTGGAGTTTCTCGCGGTCGTAGTCGCTCTTGGTCTGCTCGATCTGGGCCTTGATCTGGGCTACGCGGGCAGCGATCATATCTTTCTGGCCTGCACCGTTGACGATTGTGGTGTTCTCCTTGTTGACGGTGACCTTCTCGGCACGGCCGAGAGCCTCGAGGGTGGTCTGGTCGAGACGCATACCCTTCTCTTCGGAGATCACTACGCCGCCGGTGAGGATGGCGATGTCTTCGAGCATCTCCTTGCGGCGGTCGCCGAAGCCGGGAGCCTTGACGGCGCAGACTTTCAGGGAGCCGCGGAGGCGGTTGACAACGAGGGTTGCGAGGGCTTCCTGGTCAACATCTTCGGCGATGATCAGCAGGCCGCGGCCGCTCTGGGCGGTAGCTTCGAGCACGGGGAGGAGTTCCTTGAGGTTGGAGATTTTCTTATCGTAGAGGAGGATGTAGGGGTTCTCCATCTCGCACTCCATTTTCTCGGAGTTGGTGACGAAATAGGGGGAGATGTAGCCGCGGTCGAACTGCATGCCTTCGACGATGTCGACGGTGGTTTCGGTGCCTTTGGCTTCGTCAACGGTGATGACGCCCTCTTTCTTGACCTTCTTCATGGCCTCGGCGATGAGGTGGCCGATGGAGTCGTCGTTGTTGGCGGAGATACGGGCAACATCCTCGATTTTCTTGAAATCGTCGCCGACCTCTTCGGCCTGGGCCTTGACCCCTTCGACGATTGCGGCGACTGCCTTGTCGATACCGCGCTTGACATCCATGGGGTTGGCGCCGGCGGCAACGTTCTTGAGGCCGTGGGCGATGATTGCCTGGGCGAGGACGGTGGCGGTGGTTGTGCCGTCGCCGGCGTCGTCACCGGTCTTGGAAGCAACCTCCTTTACGAGCTGTGCGCCCATGTTCTGGAAGGCATCTTCGAGCTCGATTTCGCGGGCTACGGTTACGCCGTCCTTGGTGATGTGGGGGGCACCGAACTTCTTGTCGATGATTACGTTGCGGCCTTTGGGGCCGAGGGTTACTTTAACGGCGTTGGCCAGGGCGTCAACGCCTTTTTTGAGCTCTTCGCGAGCTTTGATATCGAATTTGATTTCTTTAGCCATTTTGTGTTATGTTTATGTAGGTGTGTTGTATGTGCCAAAGGCACGTACCTACGTCTGGGTGGGTGTTTCGTTAGGCGAGGACGGCGAGGACGTCGGACTGGCGCATGATGAGGTATTTTTCGCCTTCGAATTCAATCTCGGTGCCGGCATATTTGCCGTAGAGCACGTTGTCGCCCTCTTTGAGGACCATCGCTTCATCTTTGGTGCCGTTGCCGACGGCGATTACGGAGCCTTTGAGGGGCTTTTCCTTGGCAGAATCGGGGATGATGATACCGGCGAGTGTGGTTTCTTCGGCGGGAGTGGGCTTGATGAGCACACGGTCGGCCAGTGGTTTGATATTCATGATTGGAGAAATATTTAGAGTTAATTTATTCATTATATTATAACACCCGGCGGGGGCGGAAAGTTTAAAACAGCTTCCGGAGAATTAAGTCAGCGAAAACCGTGCCAAACTGACGGGATACGGGAGCAAGCTCCCTGAACAGTGACAAAAAAGTGGCTGAACAATGACAAAGAGAGGGCAGGATAATGACAAAAACGGGGCAGCGCGGTGCCAAAGAGAGGGCAGGGCGGTGATAGAGGATGGTGGACTCTGACATAAACCCCCGCCGGGCTGCGGGAGCGGGGCGGGGGTTTATAGGGAAGGGAATTTTTCAGATGAAAGGGATTATTCAGCCAGCAGCAACGGCGGAAGGCTGAGGAGCGGGATTATTCAGCTGCGGGGGCTGCGGGGGAGGGGGCTGCTACGGAGGGGCCGCCGGTGGCGATGGGGTTCAGGGGTGCAACCGGGGTTTCCTTGGCGGGGAGCTTGGCTGCTTCCTTGGCGGCTTCGGAGTCGGGTTTCAGCCAGCGGTCGAGCCAGCGGAAGAATACGCGCTGCCACATGATGGCGTTCTGGGGTTTGAGAATCCAGTGGTTTTCGTCGGGGAAGATGAGCATTTCGGCGGGAACACCGCGCAGACGGGCTGCGTTGAAGGCCATTTCGCCCTGCGAGGAGAGGATGCGGAAGTCATATTCGCCGTGGGTTACCAGAATCGGGGTGTCCCATTTGTCGACAAAGCGGTGGGGCGAGTTGGCGAAGGTGCGCTGGGCAACAGCGTTGCTCTTGTCCCAGAACGGGCCGCCGAGGTCCCAGTTGGCGAACCACATTTCCTCGGTTTCGAGATACTGGGCTTCGGTGTTGAAGATGCCTGCGTGGGCAATAAAGGCGGCGAAGCGGCCTTCGTGGATGCCGGCGAGCATGTAAACCGAGAAACCGCCGTAGCTTGCGCCGACAGCACCGATGTGCTCGCCGTCGACATAGGGTTTCTCCTTCATGAAGTCAACAGCAGCGAGATAGTCGCGGAAGTTCTGGCCGGGATAGTCGCAGGAAATCTGGGCGTTCCATTCGGTGCCGAAGCCGGGGAGACCGCGGCGGTTGGGAGCGATGACGATGTAACCCTCGGAAGCCATAAGCATGAGGTTCCAGCGGTAGCTCCAGAACTGGCTGACAGCCTGCTGGGGACCACCCTGGCAGTAGAGGATGGCGGGATACTTCTTGTTGGCGTCGAAGTGAGGCGGATAGATCACCCAGGTGGTCATCAGTTTGCCGTCGGTGGTGGGGACCATCACCTTCTCCATCTTGGGAGCTTCGATCTGGCTGAGAATCTCCTTGTTTACCTCGGTGATGGCGGTGGCCTTGCCGTCGGTTACGGAGAATACCTCGTTGGGGTAGAGGAAGGAGTGGCGGACGGTGATGAGGGTCTTGCCGTCGACGGGAGCGAGGGCGGCGTAGTCGCAGATGTCGCTCTTGGAGGTTACCATCTCAACCTTCTTAGAGGCGACATCAACCGAGAAAATCGGGGTAACACCCTGATATGCAGCGATGAAGTAGATTTTCTTGCTGTCGGGGAACCATGCGATCTGGTCGGCGGTGTAGTCCCAGTTCTCGGTCAGGTCGGTCTTTTCGCCCGACTTGAGGTCCATTATGAAGATGCGGTTCTTGTCGGATTCGTAGCCGTCGTGTTCCATCGAGAGCCATGCGATCTTGGATCCGTCGGGGGAGTAGGCGGGGTTGGTGTCGTAGCCCATCATCCCTTCGGTGAGGTTGCGGGTTTCGCCGGACTCGAGGTTGTAGCAGTAAAGGTCGGAGTTGGTGGAGACGGCGTAGGCCATGCCCTCCTTCTTGCGGGAAACATATACGAGTTCCTTGGAGTCAGGCGACCAGGCAAAGCTCTCGATTCCGCCGAAAGGCTTCATCGGGGACTCGAAGCGTTCCCCCTCCATGATATCCTTGACGTTTGTCAGGCGGTAGTTGTCGAAGTCAGCGACAAAGGGGTGGGGAATATCGGTGACCCATTCGTCCCAGTGTTTGTACATGAGGTCGTCGATGAGGCGGCCGGTGGCCTTGGTCAGGTCGGGGTAGACATCCTGGGCGGTGCGGGCATATTTGACTGTGGAAACAACCACAACTTTCTTCCCGTCGGGTGAGACCTTGAAACCGGCGACGCCGTTTTCGAGGCGGCTGACAACATGGCGGTTGGTGCCGTCGGCGTTCATCACCCACATCTGGGGCTTGCCGTCGTGGGCGGCGACGAAAGCAATCTTGGCGCCGTTGTCAATCCAGACAGCGTCGTTCTCGGACTGGGCGGTCTTGGTGAGGCGCTTGATGTCAGAGCCGTCGAGGTTCATGGAGTAGAGCTCGTTGTTGCTCTTGTTCTGCTCGACGCTCTCATAGCTGATGCCGAAGAGCACACGCTTGCCGTCGGGTGAGACCTGAGGGTTTGACACACGCCCGAGCGACTCGAGGGCGTCGATGTCGAAGACGCCGGTCTGCGATTGGAAGTCGGGTTTGTCGATCAGCTGGTCCTGAGGGCCGCAACCCGCTGAGAGGGCGAGGATTGCTGTGGCGGCAGCCGCGGGAATAAGTGATTTGTTCATGACTATATTAATAAGGTGTAGCATTATTTTTTGCAAAGGTAACAAATATTCGGCAAAAAAATCGTAAATTTGCAGCCAAATTGTATCCTATGAAAGAATTACCCTCGAAATACAACCCCTCGGAGGTTGAAGATAAATGGTATGGCTACTGGATGGAGCACAAACTGTTTGCTTCGAAGCCTGACGCTCGTGAACCCTACACCATAGTGATTCCGCCGCCAAACGTCACCGGCGTGCTTCACATGGGCCATATGCTCAACGAAACAATCCAGGATATCCTGATCCGCCGCGCGCGTATGCTCGGTAAGAACGCATGCTGGGTTCCCGGCACGGACCATGCTTCCATCGCCACCGAAACCAAGGTTATCGCCAAGTTAGCTGCCGAGGGTATCAAAAAAACAGACCTCACCCGCGAGCAGTTTCTGGAACATGCCTGGGACTGGACCCACCATCATGGCGGCATCATCCTGCAGCAGCTCCGCAAGCTCGGCTGCTCCTGTGACTGGGACCGCACTGCCTTCACCATGGACCCGCTCCGCTCGGAGTCGGTAACCAAGGTGTTCTGCGACCTTTACGACAAGGGGCTGATTTACCGCGGCTTACGCATGGTGAACTGGGACCCCGTGAACCGCACCGCCATCTCCGACGACGAGGTTTACTTCGTTCAGGAACAGTCGAAACTCTACTATCTGCGCTACTATCTTGCTCCCGGCGAGACCTCCGACGCTGTGACAGAGGAGGGTGGCAACCAGGTTCATGTGGATGAAAACGGTCGCAAATATGCCGTTGTGGCCACAACCCGTCCGGAGACAATCATGGGCGACACCGCCATGTGTATCAACCCCAAGGACCCCAAGAACCGCTGGCTCAGCGGGAAGAAAGTGGTTGTGCCTCTGGTCGGCCGCGAGATTCCCGTCATCGAGGACCGCTACGTCGAAATCGACTTCGGTACCGGCTGCCTGAAGGTCACCCCGGCCCACGATAAGAACGACTATATGCTCGGCAAGACCCACAATCTCCCCTCGATTGACATCTTCAACGAGGACGGCACCCTTTCGGAGGAGGCCGGAATGTATGTCGGCAAAGACCGTTTCGAGGTCCGCGACGAGATTGCCCGGGACCTCGAGAAAGCCGGACTGATGGAGAAGGTCGAGGACTACGAGAACAACGTAGGTTTCTCGGAGCGCACCAAGGTGCCCATCGAGCCGCGTCTGTCGCTGCAGTGGTTCGTGAACATGAAGCACTTCGCCGAGATCTCGCTGAAGCCCGTGATGGACGACATCATCCGCTTCGTGCCTGAGAAATACAAGAATACCTACCGCGTATGGCTTGAGAACATTCAGGACTGGTGCATCAGCCGTCAGCTCTGGTGGGGCCACCGCATCCCGGCATACTACTACCGCGACCCGAAGAACCCCGAAAAGGAGAGCTTCGTGGTTGCCGAGACCATCGAAAAGGCTCTGGAGAAGGTTCACAAGGAGACCGGCTGCGGGGATATCTGTGCTTCGGACCTCCGTCAGGACGAAGGCGCTCTCGACACATGGTTCTCCTCCTGGCTCTGGCCCATCACCCTGTTCGACGGCATCAACAACCCCGGAAATGAGGAGATCAGCTACTACTATCCGACCGCCACGCTGGTGACCGGTCCGGACATCATCTTCTTCTGGGTAGCCCGCATGATCATGGCCGGCTACGAATATATCGGCAAGGAACCGTTCAAGAACGTTTACTTCACCGGTATCGTCCGCGATGCCCTCGGGCGCAAGATGAGCAAGTCGCTCGGCAATTCGCCTGACCCTCTGAAACTTATCGCCGACTTCGGCGCCGACGGCGTACGTCTCGGCCTGATGCTGTCGGCTCCCGCCGGCAACGATATCCTCTTCGACGAGAAACTCTGCGAGACCGGCCGAAACTTCTCCAACAAACTGTGGAACGTGTTCCGACTGATCAGTCAGTGGTCGCCTTCGGCCTCGGATGCCTCGGCTGAGGTTGAGGCTCCGTCGGCTGCCGCGGCCGCCGCCACCGCGTGGTTCGGCTCGAAACTGTCGCTGGCCATCGCCGAACTCAACGACCTGATGGAGAAGTTCCGCATTTCGGAGGCTGCCAACCTGCTTTACCGTCTGATCCGCGATGATTTCTCGTCGTCGTATCTCGAGATGGTCAAGCCGGCTTACGGCAAGCGCATCGCCCCGGAGGTTTACGCAACAACCGTAGGGTTCTTCGACTCGCTGCTGCGCCTGCTCCACCCGTTCATGCCCTTCATCACCGAGGAAATCTGGCAGAACCTCGAGGAGCGCCGTCCGGGCGAATCGCTGATGGTACAGCTTCAGCCGCAGGCCGGCGAGGTTGACCATAACCTGCTGAAAGAAACTGACTTCGCCCTCGGAGTAGTAACTGCAGTGCGCGGTGTCCGTGCCTCGAAGAACCTGCCGCAGCGCGATGCCCTCCAGCTGCTTGTCAACGGCCGCAACGCCGGACTGAGCAAGGGTGTGGCCGAACTTGTAGTCAAGCTCGCCAACCTCTCGGAAATCGTTGAGAACGCCGCGAAACCCGAAGGTCCCTCAGCTTCGTTCATCGTCGACACCACCGAGTTCATCATCCCGCTGGCAAGCAACATCGACGTCGAGGCCGAACGCGCCAAGATTGAGAAGGAAATTGCCTATCACGCAGACTTCCTGAAGAAAATCGAGGCAAAACTCGCCAACGAGCGCTTCGTGTCGAAAGCTCCCGCCGCCGTCATCGAGGCTGAGCGCCGCAAACAGGCCGACACAACCTCGCGTCTCGAAGCTCTCCGCGCATCGCTTGCAGCGCTGGGTTAAATTGCTTTATACAACCTGATTTTTGATGCTGAAATTCATCGGAAATATCATACAGCTGATCTTCTCACCCCAGCGGGGGTGGGAAGATCTTGAAGCTGACGACCGCTATGCCCTCGGCAACCGCGATGTCAGGCGGTTGTATGTGGGCTGTTTTCTCCCCTTTATCCTGCTCTGCTCGCTGACATCCTTTGTCAGAATGTTCTATGGGCTGGATTTTCTCGGGGCGCTACAGCAGTCGATCATAGAGTTCTTCGCGCTGTTCCTGTCGTATCATGTGGCCGTGTACCTATTCTCCCTGACGATGAAAAGGATTCTGGGCCCTGACCGCGAGCCGGATCAGCGACGTTATGCAACAATGATAATCTATTGCATTTCAGCTGTTTCGCTTATTTTCCTGCTCGGAAATGTGATTAAAGTGACTCTGGCATTAATCCAGCTGTTGCCGTTTTAC
Organism: uncultured Muribaculaceae bacterium; assembly: GCA_902494515.1. Taxonomy (GTDB): domain Bacteria; phylum Bacteroidota; class Bacteroidia; order Bacteroidales; family Muribaculaceae; genus UBA7173. Next base: position 46,631 of record CABUTS010000001.1, read on the forward strand.
GTTATATTTATAATCTGGAAAGCGGCGCCCTACGTCGGAGTTCCGCAGCGGTCGATCGGGCTGTATATGCTGATGGCTTCCGCCTCGATTCTCGGCTCGGTCTACGGGTTGAGTTTTCTGTTTCACGTACTGGTATAATCCGGGTTAACGTTAACCTATGCTCTTGCTGACTAAATGAAATTCAAGGAAGTAAATATAAAGAACCGTCGCGCCACGTTTGACTATGCCATCGGCGACACCTTCACTGCGGGTCTCGTGCTTACCGGCACCGAGATTAAATCCATCCGTATGGGCAAGGCTTCGCTGGCTGATACTTTCTGCTATGTCGACAACGGCGAGGTGTGGGTGAAAAACATGTATATCGCCGAATATTTCTACGGCACATACAACAACCATACCGAGCGCCGCGACCGCAAACTGCTCCTTAACCGTAAGGAAATCAAGCAGCTGGAAAAGGACAGCAAGGAGTCTGGCTTCACCATCGTGCCCCTGCGACTGTTTATCGGCGCCCGCGGCTACGCCAAGCTCGTAATCGGTATCGGCAAGGGTAAAAAGGAATACGACAAGCGTCAGACCATCCGCGAGCGCGAGGACTCCCGCAACATAGCCCGCTACTTCCAGAAGCGGTAAAACATTCGGTTATGGATAATGATGTGAATTCGGATAATGATGTGAATTCGGCCGATAGAGTGGCTGAAAATGAGCTGTTTAACGCAGAATATTTTGATTTTCTGAAGGCGCACGCAAAGGAGGACCCCTCGAAGCTGTGCCTTAAGTTTCATAAGGATGAACGGCCCTGGATTCCGTTGGCTATCAATAATATAGCGGCGCTTAAGAAGCCTAAGAAATTCATTGCTGCCGACGGCGGGGACTATACGCCGCGGGTGATACCCCTCGAAGTTTCGGCGCAGCAGTCGACTTCGGCGAATGTAGCTCTGTTTCATGCTTCGGTTGCCGCGCAATTGCTTGAAAAAGAGGCTGCTGGGGATGGCAAAAAAGAGGCTACTGGGGATGGCATAAAAGAGGCTACTGGGGCTGGAGGAAAGGAGTTCCTCGTCCTCGACATGACCTTCGGGCTCGGCCTTGACGCCAGAATGCTGGCGGAATTGCGCGATATGAAACTTTCGGTGTGTGGGTTCGAGCTTCAGCCGGAACTGATAGCTGCCGCAAAGGTGAATTTCGCTGACAACCGGAATGTTGAAGTTTTCTGCGGCGATTCGGTGCGGTTTCTTGAAACGTACGACGGCGAGCCGTTCGACCTGATTTTCATTGACCCGGCCCGACGTGGCAAAGAGGGGGAGAGGCTCTACAATCTTCACGACTGCCAGCCCGACATTACGGAATTAATGCCTGAGTTTCAGCGGAAAACGCACTTTGTGATGGCGAAACTTTCGCCGATGCTCGATGTAACTCAGACACTCCGCGACCTTCCGGCTGTCTCTGCGCTTCATGTGGTTGAAGAGGACGGCGAGTGCAAGGAACTGCTCGCTGTCATCGACTTTGCGGAAACCCCGGCTGAACCTGAAATTATTATCGACCGTTTCGCTCAGGGCAACTGGAGCAGCTTCGGTTTCAGAAGGCCGGAGGAAGCGGAGCTTCAGCAATCAGCCGGTAATCAGGGGATTACAGATACGCTTCCTGCTCCCGGAATGACCCTGATTGAGCCTTCGCCCGCCACAATGAAGGCTGCTCCGTTCAACATTCTTTCCCGCGATTTCGGCATCAGGCGGCTGCACCCCAACACTCAGCTTTATCTCAGCGAAAAGCCGCTTTCGACGTCTGTAAATGATTCGGAATCAGATGATTCGGAATCAGCGATATGTGAGCAACCAACCTCTTGCGAATCGGCTGATTGCCATCAGTTTACGCCCGGGAAGGAGTATGAAATCCTGAAGGTATGGCCGTTTTCATCCTCCAATCTGAAAAACATCGGCAAGGAGGTGCCGAAAGCCGACATCACCTTGCGAAACTTCTTCGGCTTTACGCCTGAAACACTCCGCAAACGCCTGAAAATCAAGCCTGGAGGGCCGCTTAAATTGTTTGCGACAACCGTGGCCACCCCCTCCGGCCCCGAGCGCATCTTGATTTTAGTCAGGTAATTTTCAAAATAATCTTTTCGTAGGGATGTGCTCGTAGGAACGTGCTCGTCCGTACGTTCAAGTGAATATCAGTGGGAATAGCGGTTGAGGGAGGAGAGGGCGAGGGCGTAGTCGCGGCTGGCGGTGAGGTAATCCTGATGAGCCACGAGGAAATAGTTGGTTTCCTGGATGTAATCGAGCAGCGAGATCTCCCCGCCGTCGAGGGCGAGTTTCAGCAGTCGCTGATTGTCGGTGGTTTCGATAACCGGTCCGAGAAGGTCGAGCTGATGTTTCAGGGCTATGGCCTTGTGATAATCGACACCCAGAGCCGAAATACGGTCGCGTTGCTTAGTGTCGTTTTCGTTGTATTTTGCCAATGTGGAGTATGCGGCGGCCTGAACACCTGACTTGCGGGAATAGACCGGAAGGGTCAGACCTGCCGAGAATCCGTTGAAGTGGTTGCCATCCTCGTATGCATGAACGTAACCTAATGAAAGCGAGGGAATCCGCTCCTTGCTGGCAATTTTTTCGCGCAGCCTGCTGACATTCAGGTCTATGCTGTCCGCGCGGCAGGCGGCGCTGTTAGTGAGGGCTGTCAGGTAATTGGCGTAGGGGAGGAGCTGCCGGACCGGATACTCGGAAATCGCGTCGAAATCTGCGGCCTTGATCTCGTCGCCTGAAGTTGCAACAGCCTCAGCGATAAGGGCATAAAGTTCACCTTCGGCCGCATCGCAGGCCGAAAGCACGCGGGCGTATTCGATTTTCAGTTTGTTGACATCGAGAATCGAAACCTCACCCTTGTCGTATGCCATCTGATATTTCTCGGAAAGTTCCTTTACATTTCCGGCGATTTCCCGGAGCAACTTTAACTGTTTTCTGGCAGCGATTATCTGAATTACAAGCTGCTCGGCCTCGTATGATTCCGATGCAACGGCCTCTTCGTAGCGAAGTTTCTGAAGGTCGAAGAGGGCGGAGACCGTCTGACGGTTGGCGCGGACTTTCCAGATATTCGGCAGCTCCTGACTGACACCTATCGACCAGCGGTTCAATTCCCCTGAACTTTGAGGGAAGAGGTACTCGAACTCAACTTCCGGGTCGGACGGCACAGATTCTGCCTTCAGCGAAAACGCCTCGGCATCGTAGACCTCGGTGTAACCTTGCATCGAAGCGGCGGCCATCCGCGCGGTCACGTCGTCGAAAGCTGAGGTTTGCGCCGTGGCTGACTGGGCGGTAAAGGTCAGCCACAGCGCTGCTGCAATTGCTTTGAATGAATTTCTGCTGAAAGCTTCGCGAATCTTATAATATGTTGAATACATGAAGTTTATAAGTTGATTTTGAAGTATGTATCGAAGGGTTATTTCCCCTTTTTGAAGTTCGCTTCGAAGGGTTATTCCCCTTTTTTGCGGGAGATGTAGCGGTAGAGAATCGGGACTACGAAGATGTTGAGGAAGGTGGAGGAGATGAGGCCGCCGAGGATAACGATTGCCAGTGGGGACTGGATTTCGTTGCCCGGTTCATGGCCGCGGAGGGCCAGCGGGATGAGCGCGAGGGCCGAGGTGAGGGCGGTCATGATGATGGGGAGCAGACGGTCTACGGAGCCGCTGCGGAGGCGTTCAGGGAGGGGTTCGCCCTGGTCGTGCAGCTGGTTGTAGTGCGACATCAGCAGCATGCCGTTGCGCGTTGAGATGCCCAACAAAGATATAAAACCGATGATAGCCGGGATGTTCAGTTCGCCGCCGGTAATTACCAGAATCAGTACGCCGCCAATCATTGCCAGGGGCATATTTATCAGAATCACAAGCGATTGACGCAGGTCGCGGAACTCGCCGTAGAGGAGCATGAAGATGATCACCAGGGCCAGAACCGAGGTCAGCGCGAGGGTGCGCGACGCGGAGGCTTCGCTCTCGAACTGACCGCCATACTGGATGTGGTAGCCCTGCGGGAGGGGGACTTTCTCCTCTACAGAGCTGCTGATTTCGTTGACGGCACCGCGGAGGTCGCGGCCGTCGACGTTGGCCGAAATCACCAGACGGCGGTTACCGTTCTCGCGGTTGATGGTGTTCGGGCCGGAGGCCGAGACGACGTCGGCGACGTGGTTCAGAGGAACCTTGCCGGTTGGTGTGTCGACCGGCAGATTTTTCAGGTCTTCAATCGTAAAGCCCTCGGGAAGAGCGAATTTCACCGTCAGGTCAGCGGGATATCCGTTTTCGTAAACGGTGGAGACGGGGCGGCCGGCAAGGGCGACATCAATCATCGTGGAGAACTGGTTCATAGGCACACCGTAGTGGGCGAGGATTTCGCGGCGGGGCTTGATTTCGATTTGCGGACGCTGGGTCTGCTGCTCCACGGCCACATCCTCGATGCCGTCGATGCCTTCAAGTATCTCCTTGATTTGCAAGCCTTTGGAATAAAGCGTGTTGAGGTCGGGACCGAACAGTTTGATTGCAATCTGAGCCTCGGTTCCGGAGAGCATGGCGTCGATTCGGTGGGAGATCGGCTGTCCGATTTCGATGTTGGCGCCGGGGATTATGCTAAGTTTGTGGCGCAGTTCCTGAAGCATTTCCGAACGGTTGCGCCCCTGGTCGAGCTTGTAGGGGGCTTCGATTTCCGAGACGTTCACGCCGAAGGAGTGCTCGTCGAGTTCGGCGCGGCCGGTTTTGCGTGCTACTGTCTGAATTTCAGGCACTGACAGTATGATTTCTTCGGCAAGACGGCCTACGCGGTCGCTCTCCTCGATGGAGATTCCGGGGAGGGTGGAGACGTTGATTGTCAGCGAGCCTTCGTTGAAGTTCGGGAGGAAAGAACGCCCGAGGGTGAAGAACAGACCGAGGGAAACGGCGAAGAGAATCCCGACGGCGGTCAGAACAGCCTTCGGACGGTCGAGACACCAGTCGAGAGCCTTGGTGTAGGCCGATTTCAGTTTGCGGGTGACCTTCGGATCCTGCGCCAAATCTTTATTTTCTGTCTGATTGCCAAGAAGATATGAGCAGAGAACCGGGGTGAGGGTAAGGGCTACGATGGTCGAGGCTGCGAGCGCCACTATGAAGGCGACGCCGAGGGGAATCAGCATACGGCCTTCCATTCCGCTCAGGAAGAAGAGGGGGAGGAAGCTGGCGATGATGATAAGCGAGGAGTTGAAAATAGGTTTGCGGACCTCGCTGGAGGCGTGGAAAACGACCTCGCGTACCGGTTTGCGTTGCTCTTTGGGGAGCTTGGCGTTGCCGCGCAGGCGTTTGTAGACATTCTCCACATCCACGATGGCGTCGTCGACCAGCGAACCGATGGCGATTGCTATACCGCCGAGGGTCATGGTGTTGATAGTCACGCCCATAGCCCTCAGGATTATGATGGAGATGATGATTGAAAGGGGGAGCGCCACAACCGAAATCAGCGTGGTGCGCAGGTTCATCAGGAAGAAAAACAGCACGATAATCACCATGAGTGCCCCTTCGAGGAGCGATTCCTGGAGGTTGCTGACCGAATTGGAGATGAATTCCGACTGACGGAAGATGTCGGTAGAGATTTTTACATCCTTCGGGAGCTGCTGGGCAAGCTGGGCCAACTGGCTGTCGATCTGGTCGGTAAGTTCGATGGTGCCGACGCCGGGCTGCTTTGTCAGGGTGATGAGCACCGACTCCTGTCCGCGGACTGAGGCGGTGCCGAGGCGTGGAGTCTTGCCGCCGAAACGGATGGTTGCGATGTCGCTCAGGCGGATTGATTTGCCGTCGGCGGTCGGGATTGCCAGCTCGCCGATTTCCTGCGGGTCGGCGGATGTGATGGCCCCTTTTACGATGTATTCGCTGCCGTGGGAATAGATGGTGCTGCCGACCGAATTGGCATTGCTCCCCTCGAGCGCTTCGAGCAGGTCGGGGAGGGCGACGTTGCGCACCCGCATCTTTTCGGGATCGATGAGGACCTGCATTTCGCGCTCCTCACCACCCTGAACCGACACCTGCGCGATGCCGGGGATGGCCAGCAGACGGCGGCTGATGTCGCGGTCCACGATTTTGCGGACTTCCGAAACCGAAGTGGAGTCGGGGGTGAGACCGATAATCATGATTTCGCCGAGAATCGACGACTGCGGGCCCATCATAGGGGTGCTGACTCCGGCCGGAAGGGCGCCGGTGAGGGTCGAGAGACGTTCGCTGACGGTCTGTCGGGCGTGGTAAATGTCTGTTCCCCAGTCGAATTCGACCCATACTGTCGAGAAACCGGAAGAACTCGACGAGCGGGTTCGGCGGACGCCGGCGGAACCGGTCATGGAGGATTCCACGGGGAATGTCACCAACTGCTCGACCTCTTCGGGGGCAAGTCCGGGGGCTTCGGTCATCACTACGACTGTAGGGGCGTTGAGGTCCGGGAAAATGTCGATTTCCGAACGGGTCAGGACTATGCACCCGGCCGCGAGGATTACCGCGCTGAAAATCAGTACTAAAATGCGGTTGAGCAGTGAGAATTTTATTATCTTGTCAAGCATTTTTCAGGATGCTGCGGAAGATTCCAAGTTAGAGTTTTGTTTGAAAGAGGTGCTGTAAACAGCTGCCGTTCAGGGAGATGCGCGGCAGCGTCCGGCGGCTTAATGACTGTGGGAATGGCCTTCGGGAACGGCGCCGGAGGATTCGGCGAGACGGACGAAGGTGGTGCCACGGGCCACAATCCTGTCGCCGGCTGAGATACCGGAGAGGATTTCGCGGCGCGAGCCGTCGGAGCGCCCTATGGTTACCGGAATCTTGCGGAAATGACCGGGCATCTCCTCGCGGTAAACGAAGTATTCGCCCTGCTGTTCGCTGAGCGAGGTCTCGGGCACAGATAATACGCCTGAACGGGTGTTCCCAAGGAGGTAAACCTCGCAGTACGAGCCGCTTATATAGTTTCCGCCGGCGTTCGGAAGGGTGAAGTAAACGGGGATGTAGCCGTTGGCAGCGGAGGAAACCGTGGGGGGCGAGAGGAGCTTGCCGTCGACACTCTGCAGGTCAACGATTTCATCGGAATATGAGGGGCGGAACCGGGCGCCGGTGATGGTCGGGAGGAAGCCGGCGACATTTTCCGGGAGGTCGGCGCGGAGCGAAAGGGCGCTGTTGGAGCTGATTGTGGCGATGGGTTGCCCGGCTTCAACAAACTGACCGTCGACAACTGATATTGAGGTTATTACGCCCGAAACCGGAGCGGAGGCAACGGAGCCGCCTCCGGCGTTGTCGTTGCCCATGGCGGCTTTGGCCTGGTCGAGGCGGGCGAGCGCCTCGTTGTAGTCGCGGGTGGTTACGATCCCCTCTTTGTGGAGCGGAGTCAGTCGGTCGACCTCACGTTTTGCAGCGTTATAGGCCAGTCGGGCGGCTTCGTTGGGGTCGCCGCCGGCCATTCCCTTGGCTGATATTGAGGCAATTACGCGTCCGATGGCCACCTGGCTTCCAACAGCAATCCCCGGAGTCAGATGCACAATGCCGCTCTGGCGGGCCGAGGTGATACCGTCGGAGCCGGGACGCGAAGTGATTTCGCCGGATACCTTCATGACATCTGAAAAGTCGCTTGCGGTTATTTCCTCGGTGCTGATTTTCAGCTGTTTGAGCTGCTCGTCGGAGAGGACAATCAGACCTTCGTGGTCTTTCTCGGTTTTTTCGGATTTGTCGGCTTCGTGGCCGTGGTCGTGGGTGTCGCCGGAATGACCGCTGCATGACCCCAACATGGCCACAGCGGCAAAAGCTATATTCAGAAGGTAAATACGGTGAAAACGCATAGTTTTTTGAATCTGGAAACCGCATTTCCCCGGTAATGGGGGCGGGAAATTTATTTTCTACAAAATTAGTAAATCATGGCGAAAAAGCCGTAACTTTGTGAAAGGAAAACGCCCCTTCGGGCGAAACCTTGCATAACTTGTGCAGGATTCCGCCTGATTTTCACTTATTTTTTCTTCGTTTTCCGGACTTTAACTTCTTAATTTGCAAAATGGAAATTCTTCTGATGATTATAGCGGCGGTGCTTGCCGGTTTGTGTGTGATTCTGTTCATGAAATACCGGGAGGCGAATGTCGGGCGAGCAAATGTTCAGGATTTGACTAACCGGTTGTATCAAAGCGACTTAAACTTTTCGCGATACAGGGAGGGTGTAGCGCAGCAAATCGCCGATATCAAGGATGTACATGCCCGCGAAATCAGGGAACTGAACGATGCCAAGTTGGCTAACGAGTTGTCTCTCAGGCAGCAGCTTGCCCAGGCCTCGACTGACATTGTCGCGGCTGAAACCAGGCTCGAGAGCGCTGTGAATGAGATTGCGGCGAAGGAGCAGCAGCTTAAGGCCAAGGATGAACAGCTCATTGAATCGCGGCGCCAGACCCAGGAGCTTCTGCGGCAGCAGGAGGAGCGGTTCAAGAATCTCGCCAACGAAATACTGGACTCCAGCACCCGTAGGTTCAATGAGTCTTCGCAGCAGAAAATCAATGACTTGCTGAATCCGCTTAAAGAGAATCTTGAACTTTTTCGGAACGCCGTCAATGAGTCTTATTCCAAGGAATCCCGCGAGCGGTTTTCGTTGCAGAAGGAGATTCAGCAGCTGCTCGAGCTGAACCGGTCGATCGGCAAGGAGGCCCGCGACCTAACCCGTGCGCTGACGTCAAGTTCGAAGATGCAGGGTGACTGGGGGGAGATGATTCTGGAGCAACTTCTCGAGAAATCCGGGTTGCAGAAGGGGGTGCATTACGATGAGCAGGTGACCCGCAATGTCAACGGCGACAAATTGGTCGGAGAGGATGGTCACGGGTTGCGCGCCGACTTTGTAATCTATTATCCTGATGACCGCTGTCTGGTCATCGATTCCAAGACTTCGCTCACGGCGTTTATCGAGTATGTTAATCTCGCCGACAATCCGGATGATGAGGACGGTTCGCGCAGAGCGGCTGCCGGGCAGCGTCATCTGCAGTCGGTGAAGAATCATATTGCCGAGCTTGCGCGCACTAATTATCAGGATGTTATCGGGCGGAAGAAGATGGATTTCGTGGTTATGTTCATTCCCAACGAGGCCGCTTACATCGCCGCCATGCAGCTCGAGCCGGGGCTGTGGCAGGAGGCTTACGACAAGCGGGTGTTGATTGCGTCGCCTACGCAGCTGATTTCGGTGCTCCGGCTGTTGCAGATGCTTTGGAAGCAGGATGCGGTGAATAAGAATGTTGAGGAAATCGCAAGGCTTTCCGGGGCTTTGGTCGACAAATTCGCCGGGATGATGGATTCTTTCGACGACGTTGCCAAGAGCCTTGAGAACGCCCGGAAGGCTTACATCACTACCCGGAATCGCCTTTCGGAAGGGGCCGGAAATGTTTTTGTTACGGCGAAGAAGATTCAGGAGTTAGGAGCGAGGTCGAAGAAAACGCTGCCGGAGAGGTAGCTTGCGGGAAAAGCTGACGCGAAAAGCTGAGACGAAAAGCTTACGCTTTTCCACACGACCAAAACCCGAGGCAGGGGACTTGGCAGGGGGGCTTGGCTGCGGCTTGGCGGGGATTTGGCGGGGTATTTCGGGGCTGGGGCTATTTCAGGAGCTTGAGGAGGCAGGCGGTGGCGTAGGGGGAGAGGAGAGCGGCGGGTTGGGAGAGGGTCAGGCCTTCGTGGTCAAGGAAGGAGAGCTTTTCGGAGGGGATGCTGACAGGGCCTTTGATGTTGGTGAGGATGAATGGCTGACCACATTCCTCTTCGAGGGCTTCGATTTCGACGGAGAGGATGGCGTGGGCCTTGTGGGAGGTGGCCATGACGCTCATCAGGTAAACTTCGGAGCGGGCGCCGTCGCGGTGGAGCATTATGATGTGGTCCTTTTCGGCGGGTTCATAGGAGTCATCATCGTTGCCCTTCCGGAGCAGGTAGGCAAAGCCGTGGTCTGAAAGCATTTCGCCAAGTTCCTTAAATTGGTAATTATCAGTTAGAAAGGCGCAGAGCCTTTCCCCCTCCTCAGGCTGTTGGTCGGAGCGCGACTGCATATAAACCGACATCCTCAGGCGTCCGGCGCGGGGACCATCCTCGCGGATTCCGGTAAGTCTGACCTTGAAGATATCCTGCCAGCCGAGGTCCATGAGCTGTGCAATCAAGTGATTCTCAGAGCGGGGAACAAAACCGAGAATGTCGTCGAAATCAAAATCTTCGGGGATTTCGGGGTAATCCTCGGCGGGGACAACGGCTACGGCGAAGCGGTCGTGAGGGTTGTCGGTCTGGCGGACCAGACGCAGCTCCATCCCCTCGGTTAACTCGTTGCAAATATCATCGTCGGAATGGAAATACCAGCCGGCGATCTCGCACTCGGTCAGCAATACTTCGCGGCGGGGCGGCTTAGCATCCTCGTTTTCAGGCTCCTGGACCTTCTTAGGTGGAAGGGCATAGGAATTCAGCGGTTCGGAAATGTTGGCTTCCTCGAATTCATCCTCGAGTTCCTGGAGATACCGGGCTGTGGCTGAATCTTCGGGAGCAACTTCGTCGAGGATCCGGCGCCCGAAGGGGTCGTATGGGCGAACACGCTGAGGTTCTGGGATTTCGCACCCCGGATTTTCGAGATTATCGATCTCGTTGTGAACGGCGTCCTCGAAGTTTATGTCGGCGCGGCCGGAGTCGTTGAGCTGCTGCTGGAGCGCCTCGGTTTCGGCCGAGGTGATTTCGCAGCGACCGCGGCAATTCCCGCTATTGTCGCACGGGTCGGGCGAGTATTCGAGACCTAATTTTTCGGCTGCGATGCGGCGCATCCTGCGCATGAAATCGCATTTTTCCTTGCCGTTCATGGTGGCGATTTTAAGTTTAGAAGCTCCCGGAGGGGAAGAAGGTTATTTGGCTGTGAAAGAAGCGGTTGCGCTGACCCCGTTAAGGAAGTCGCGGCCCCCCATAGGTTTTTTGCCTGCGGGCTGAATTTTCAGCAAGCGCAGATAGCGACCATCGCCGCAAAGGATGTCGAGGTTCTTGCCGCAGCGAACAGTGCCGGGCTTCATTTCGGTGGAATCGGCTGCAGAGTCGCTCTCAACAATCTGAGTTTCAATCAGTTTTAGATTGTAAATAGGCTCCGAACCGTTGTCGTCGGCGAAAAGCTCGGTCCAGGCGCAGGGGTAGGGGGAGAGACCGCGGACAAGGTTGTGGACCTCGCGGGCGCTCTTACTCCAGTCGACCTTGCAGGTTTCCTTGAAAATCTTCGGGGCCGGGGTCGGTTCCTCGCCGGGGGTGAGAAGGGCATCCTGAGCGATAGGGGTGAGATCTCCGGCAAGGATATGGTTTACGGTGTCGAGTGTAAGCTGGGCGCCGAGGTGCATCAGCTTGTCGTGGACGTCGCCAACGTTGTCAGTATCAAGGATTTCCACCTTTTCCTGCGCGATGATATCTCCGGTGTCGATTTCATGTTTGAGCAAGAAGGTTGTTACGCCGGTGACCTTGTCGCCGTTGATTACAGCCCAGTTGATGGGGGCAGCACCGCGGTAGCGGGGGAGCAGCGAGGCGTGGAGATTGAAGGTGCCAAGGCGCGGCATCTGCCAGACGACTTCGGGCAGCATACGGAAGGCGATGACAATAAACAGATCGGCGTTCAGCGAGCGGAGTTCCTCCACGAATTCCGGATCTTTCAGTTTCACCGGCTGCATCAGCTTAAGGCCGTGAGCTTCAGCATATTGCTTGACAGGGGAATGGAACATTTTATGGCCTCGGCCGGCCGGCTTGTCGGGCATGGTTACCACGCCGACGATGTTGAAACCTTCGGTCACGAGACGGTCAAGACTCTCCACAGCAAATTCGGGAGTTCCTAAAAATACAATCCTGAGGTCCTTCTTTTCCATATATTGTTTGCTGATTTTCAGATGATTAATAATTGGCTGCCGCCGAGTTGGCGAATCTTATTCGGTTAAACTGGCGAATCTTACTCGGCCGAGCTAACGAATTCTCCGCAGGCCTGCCACAGCGGGTCGGCGGGGAGGGGAGCGGTGATGGAGATTTCCTGGCCGCTGACCGGGTGGATGAACGCCATGTGGTGGGCCAGAAGGGAAATCGAGCCATCGGGATTCGAGCGCTTGTCGCCATATTTCAGGTCGCCCTTTATCGGGCAGCCGATTGACGCCAGCTGCACGCGAATCTGGTGCTTTCGGCCTGTAAGCAGCTCAACCTCAATGAGATGGAAACGGTCGGTGGAACCCAGCAGGCGGTAGCGGAGGCGGGCCTCCTTGGCGCCCTCCTTCGGGTGGCTGTAATAGTATGATTTGTTGGTCTTTTCGACCGTTTTGATGTAGCCGGAGAGTTCTGCTTCCGGTTCCTTCGGCATATTGCGGGTGAGCGCCCAGTAGGTTTTATGCACCTGACCGAGACGGAACATCTCGTTCAGGCGGGTCAGAGCCTTGGAGGTCTTGGCGAAGACAACCAGGCCGCCGACCGGACGGTCCAGCCGGTGCACCACGCCGCAGAAGACATTTCCGGGCTTGTTGTACTTCTCCTTGAGCCAGCGTTTCACTGTCTCGCAGAGCGGTTCATCGCCGGTTTTGTCCCCCTGGACGATTTCGCCGGGGGCCTTGTTCACAACAATGATATGATTGTCTTCGTAGACTACTTCCATGGTCTGAATGGCTTAAAGCGCCGCTTTAATTTAATTCTGTAAATAATTGCGAATCAGATTAATTAAAATCGGAATAACCGAGCTTAATTTGAACCGGATTAACCGAGTTGAGATTAGTTGAAATCGGATTCGTCGAAGTCGAAGGGATCATCGTCATCATCCTCCGGACCGAAATACGGAAGGTTGTCGGCATAGATATCCTCCTTGAATTTTTCGAGTTCGCGGCCTTCGCGCTTGGTCGGGCGTCCCATACCCTTGCGGCGGTCCACGAAGCCCGAGATGCGGATTACATCAAGCATGTCATACTGCTCCTTCGGGGTGATGTTCTCCATATATTCCGGCACAAGCTTGGCGCCGAGACGGTTTTCGGTGAGACCCAAAACCTTGAATGAGTATGTCACGGGCGGTTTGCGCACGAGAATCACGTCGCCGACGTGGATCATGCGGGAGGGTTTGGCCGGGACGTCGCCGGAGGGGGTATGCACTTCTACGCGCCCCTTCTTGCAGGAGTCGGTGGCCACGGTGCGGGTCTTGAAAACCCTCATGGCCCACAGCCATTTATCGATTCGGACTTCAGTTTTCATCTGTCGTGGAAGCTGTCGGGTTTCGTCTAAGGCGTTTATTTGTTGTTGAAATCGCACATTGCCTTCTGGAGGCCGCAGAGCACATAGGTTTTGATGGCGTCAACGGCGTATTCCACCCTGACGGGGAGCTGCTGGCGCTGGTCGAGTGTGAACTGGCCGAGGACATAGTCGATCTGGCAGCCGCGGGGGAAGTCGTTGCCGACACCGAAGCGCAGACGCGCATAGCTCTGGGTGCCAAGCATTTCGGCGATATTCTTCAAGCCGTTGTGACCGGCGTCGCTGCCTGACCCCTTGATACGGACGGCGCCGAAGGGGAGGGCGATGTCGTCGACGAGAATCAGGATATTCGCGAGGTCGATTTTCTCCTTCTCCTTCCAGTATCGGACAGCGTTGCCCGAGAGGTTCATATATGTCGAGGGCTTGAGGATGATGATCTGCTTGTTTTTCAGCCGGCCGGTGGCGACGTCGCCGTAGCGTTCGGTCGAAAAAGTGAGCTTCAGACTCTCGGCGAGGGCGTCGGCAATCCGGAACCCGGAGTTGTGGCGGGTACCGACATATTCGGCGCCGATGTTGCCGAGGCCGACGATAAGGAATTTATTTTCAGACATATCAGGGGAAAGTGAAAGCAGGCTTTATCAGAGGGAACTGAAAGCAACCTTTCACCACAGTTGCAGATTATTAAACCAAATAAGGCGAGAGGATGCCTGCCGGCGCCGAAGCGCGGAAAACATCCTCTCGTTTAGGGGTTATCAGGCTAAAAGCCGGATGCCGGGGCAAAAGCCGGAGGGCTTATTACTTGGCGGCGTCAGCAGCGGCAGCGCCACGGGCGGCACGGGTGAGCTGCACGGCGCAGACAACGGCTTCCTTGGGGGTAACGATTTCGAGACCGGGGAAATGGAGGTCGCCGATCTGGAGGGTCTTGCCAAGGCCGAGGGTGTCGACGTTGATGACCAGACGCTCGGGGATTGCGGTGTAGGGAGCCTTAACCTTGATCTTCTTCATCGAGAGGGTGAGCTTACCACCGGCCTTCACACCTTCGGCGTGGCCTTCGAGCTTCACGGGCACCTTCATTACAACGGGCTTGTCTTCCTTGACTTCGAGGAGGTCGATGTGGAGGATGTTGTCCTTAACGGGGTGGAACTGAACCTCGCGGAGCACAGCGTGCTTCTTTTCGCCGTTGATATCGAGTTCGATAACGTAGATGTCGGGGGTGTAGATGAGTTTGCGGACAGCGTCGTTGGAAACGAGGAGGTCGGTGGTGATGATACCGCGGCCGTTTTCGATTTCAACGAGCTTCTGACCCTCTTTGAGAGTGCCGTTGAAGGGGAGTTCAACTACATCGCCACCGTTGAGAACTACGGGGATGTTGCCGTCCTTGCGGATAGCCTTGGTTGCTTTCTTGCCCAGATCTACACGGGGCTGAGCCTTAAGTTCGAAAGATTTCATTGAGCTAAAATGTTGTGTTACTCAAAATTAAATAATTAATTTCCCATTACACGCCTCAGCGTTCATGGCGTTGAGGCAGCAGGTGGTCGACCGGGATTCCGGTTTTCCGGCTGCAAAGTTACGAATTTTTCGGCTTATGGCAATGAAATTTTCTTAAATTTTTTCATGAATGACACTGGGATTCACATAATTTGCCGGAAGCAGTTCGCGCGAGAGCTGATTTTCAGGCGTTGAGAGTAGCGAAATCTGTCGATTCCTATTCCCGGGATGCTTGAGTTACCTATTTCCCGGGATGTTCGCGCAGGAAACGGAAGATGGTGGAATAGGCCTGTCGGCGGGGACCGGGCTCGGAGAGGATAAGGTCGTGCATGCCGCTGTCGATTGTGCAGACGGTGGAATTGGCGAGTTTCAGCCCGCGCTCCTGGAGCATCGCGGGGTCAAGCACAGCGTCGGCCCATTGGAAATCGGGGGTCCATTCACACCCCTCGACCTTGCGGCTGGAGTGCATCACGAGGATAGGCACGGCAATCCGGGAGCGCTTTTTCATGAGCTTTGACTGCGCGGAGTTGATGGCCCCGACCCATGAGAATGTCACCGGAGGGGAGAAAGGCATCTTCCAGTCGGTGTTGTAGGTCCACTGGCCGTGGTACTCCTTGAGCAGACTCTGGGCGTAAGGGTCGCAGTGGCTCTGCTTGATTTTGCCGTTGGGGATGATTTTGCCTATGAACCCTACGGTCGGTGCGCCGAAGTTGCGCATGAACGCCGAGTAGTTCCATTCGAGGAAGGGGGAGTCGGTGACAATGCGGTCTACCCGGATGTCGGCACCCCGTTCGGCGGCGTAGTAAGCCACGGTCAGTCCCCCGGTGGAGTGGCCCGAGAGGGTGATGTCGGTGTGACCGTCGCGTCGGATCTGAGCCAGGGCCGAGTCGATGTCGGCGAAATATTCCTTCATGTCGCGGACGTTGAAGGGATACTGCCACGGCTGGCGCGAACGGCCGTAGCGCCGCAGGTCAACGGCATAGAAATCGTAGCCCGAGTCGTTGAAAAGTTTCCCCATTTCGCTCTGGAAGAAGTAATCGTTGAAACCGTGGACATAAAGATATGCCGGACGTCCGGGCTTGCCGGTCAGACGACGAACGATAGTGCAGCGGCAGGGGCCGTCGAAGGCGTTGCCCTGATTGACGTAGCGGGCCTCATAGCCGGGAAGTATGTCGGGGTGCCAGGCGAGATCTGTTGTGGCTGCCTTTTCGCCGCGGAATTTCTCACTGACATCCCAGCCGAAGGCCGCGACGCCGAAAAAGAGCAGCAACAGCAGTGCCAGAGGAAGTTTTTTCATAATGCGGGTGTGGTTAGTTTGATAGTTCGACTATCTATAAACGCCTGCAAAGATAGCTTTTGTTTACGAAAGACGCAAACCCGGCTTCAAATTCAGGGAAAATTCGTAACTTTGCACCCGAATCAGACACAATATTAATCAAACAATTAATCAGACATCATCAATTCGACACCGACAATGATTAAAAACATATTATTCGACATGGGCGGGGTGATTTTCACCCAGAACACCCCCCGGGCCCGCGAGCGTTTCCGCGCTGCCGGCGTCAATCCCGACATTTACATGGGGGATTACGGCCAGAAAGACTTCCTGTTTGACCTCGAGGCTGGCAAAATCGATGAAAATCAGTTCATCAGACGCATGGCCGAAGTCACCGGCCGCCCCGACCTCACCCGTGCTGAGGTCCAGTATTGCTGGGACGGCTTCATCGAGGGGGTGAAACCCGAAAAGTGTCAGGCTCTCGAAATGCTGCGCAAGGATTACTGCCTGGGAATGCTGAGCAACACCAACCCGTTCGTGATGGAATATATGGATAACCCCGCCAATATGCCCGGGGGACGCGGACTCTCGAGCTATTTCGATTATATGTTCCTGAGCTACCGCATGGGCCTCTGCAAGCCCTCGCCCGAAATCTACCGCATGGCGCTCAAAACCGGCGGCATGAAAGCCGATGAAACAATTTTCATAGACGACGGACCGGGCAACATCGAAGCCGCTGAGAAAGTCGGCATCCACGGCCTCCATATCCCCACCAACGCCGACTGGCTCCCCCTGCTCCTTCAGATGCTCGGCCGGTAAAATCCTTGCAGAAAACTTACGACAAAGTAACATACTGTCATACCATGAAAACCAAGATTGCTTTAGCAGTGGCTGGTGCTATGGGGCTTATTGCCCCGGTGGCGGCTGAAACGGCAGTTGCTCCTGCGATTCCGCGCGACGAGAAGATTGAACAGCGGATTCAGGAGACCCTCGGCCGCATGACTCTGGATGAGAAAATCGGACAGATGCTGCAGCTCGATGCCGGCGCTCTGTTCAGCAACGGCGGTCCGATGAATAAGGATCTGCTCAACGAATGGATCGGCACCTACAAGGTCGGTTCGATTCTGAATACATCCTACGGGATTGCCGGGACCGTTGACCAGTGGACCTCGTGGATTCCGGAGTATAACCGCGTGTCGATGAAGACGATGGGAATCCCCGTAATTTACGGTCTGGACAACAACCACGGCTCCACCTACATTCAGGACGGCACGTTGTATCCGCAGCCTCTGAACCAGGCTGCTTCGTTCGACACAGAGCTGACTGAGCGGCTCGCCGGGATTACCGCCTACGAAAGCCGTGCTGCCGACGTTCCCTGGGTGTTCAACCCGGTGATGGACCTCGGCCGCGATCCCCGCTGGTCACGACTGTGGGAGAGCTACGGCGAGGACCCCGTTGTGAACTCCAAGTTCGCCGTTGCCACGGTCCGCGGGCTGCAGGGTCCCGACCCCAACCACATCGGGCCGTATAATGTAGCTCCGAGCCTGAAGCACTATATGGCGTATGGCCTCCCTGGAGCGGCAAGGACCGCACGCCGGCCTACCTGTCGCCCCAGATGCTGCGCGAGAAATATTTCGAGCCGTTCAAAAATGCTATTCTGGCGGGCGCCCTGTCGCTGATGGTGAATTCCGGAAGCATCAACGGCGAACCGGTCCATGCCAGCCATGAATATCTCACCGACTGGCTCAAGGACGGCCTGGACTGGGACGGAATGATTGTAACCGACTGGGCCGACATCAATAATCTCTATACTCGCGAGAAGGTCGCCGTCGACAAGAAGGACGCCATCCGTCTGGCAATCAATGCGGGCATCGACATGAGCATGGAGCCCTACAGTACCGACTTCGTGGTGCTGCTGAAGGAATTAGTCGAGGAGGGGAAGGTGCCCATGAGCCGTATCGACGACGCCGTGAGCCGTATTCTTCGTCTGAAATACCGTCTCGGCCTTTTCGACAAGCCCGACACCGGCGGCAAAGGCTACGAGAAGTTCGGTGGCAAGGAGTTCGCTGCCGTTGCACTTCAGGCTGCCGAGGAATCGGAGGTGCTGCTGAAAAACAATGGCGTTCTCCCCCTTAAGAAAGGTACAAAGATTCTGGTTACCGGTCCGAACGCCAACAGTATGCGCTGCCTCAACGGCGGATGGAGCCTCACTTGGCAAGGATCCAATGCCGAACATCTCTTTGAAAAGTATAACACCATCTACGAAGCACTCGCCAACAAGTTCGGCAAGGACAATGTGATGCTTGAACAGGGTGTGACCTACAACGACAAGGGCGCGTACTTCGAGGAGAACGCTCCCGAAATCGACAAGGCGGTGGCTGCGTCTGCCGGTGCTGACGTCATTGTGGCCTGCATCGGTGAGAACAGCTATTGCGAGACCCCCGGCAATCTCTCGGACCTCTGGCTCTCGGAGAATCAGCGCAATCTCGTGAAGGCTCTCGCAGCAACGGGCAAGCCGGTGGTAGTGGTGCTCAACGAAGGACGTCCGCGTCTTGTCACCGATATCGAACCGCTCGCCGCGGCAATCATCGACGTGATTCTCCCCGGCAACTACGGAGGTGAAGCCCTTGCCAATCTTATGGCCGGCGACGCCAACTTCAGCGCCAAACTGCCCTTCACCTATCCTCGTGAAATCAATTCGCTGGCAAACTACGACTACAAGGTCAGTGAGGAGGTCGGCACGATGGAGGGCGCCTACAACTACGACGCCAAGGTGTCGCTGCTGTGGCCTTTCGGCTACGGAATCAGCTATACCACTTACGGTTACAGCAACATGAGGGCCGACAAGGCGGAGTTCAACGCCGATGACATAATCACTGTCAGCGTTGATGTCACCAACACCGGCAACGTCGCCGGCAAGGAGCCCGTGCTTATTTATTCGAGCGACCTCATAGCCTCGCTTGTCCCCGATAACAAACGCCTGAGCGACTTCACCAAGGTGAGCCTCGCCCCCGGCGAAACCAAGACAGTGACCTTCAGGATTCCCGCCAAGAACCTCTCATTTGTCGGGAAAGATGGCCGCTGGCGACTCGAGGAGGGAGACTTCCTCCTCCGCATCGCCGACCAGACCATCCCCCTCCGTTGCACCGCCACCAAAGTCTGGGACACCTCGAATATCTAAGGCAACATTATCACAGTAACGTACGGATGTGCCTTTGGCACGTTGATTTCGCAATACACATAAGATATTAAATATCAGGGGGGTAACTTCTTGTTCGCGAGGCTTACGTGCCAAAGGCACGTCCGTACGTTATTGTCCGGCGTTTCACGTCCCCGGGGTTCTCATCCCCCTCCTTCTATGCAAAAAAGCAGCCTTGCGGGCTGCTTTTTTTGCGGAAGGAGAGGGATTCGAACCCCCGGAGGTGTGACCCTCAGCGGTTTTCAAGACCGTCGCAATCGACCACTCTGCCATCCTTCCAGATAAATTGTGTCGGGGTAATGGGTTGCCATCCCGGATATTGTGTCGGGGTAATGGGGTGCCCTGACGGGGTGGTTTTGCTCAATGCGAGTGCAAAGTTAGGTATTTTTTCGGAAAATCGCAAATTTATTTTTCAGTGGGGATGAAATCGGAATGAAGTCGGGATGAAGTCGGGATGAAAAATGGGGGAAAATAGCTGGTGATGGCAAACGAAATGGAGCTGTTTTTTGTTGTGAATTTATAATTTGGTGAGTTTCAGATGAAGCTTGACGAATATTTCTTAGTTCTAACGTTTCAGCTTTAGTGCGATGAATGATAGATGTATCTTTTTGAAGGGTTGGCTGTTGGGTTTGGCAGTGGTTGCCGGAGCTATATCGGTCAATGCTATCGATAAGGAGACTGACGGCGGTTGCGGAGATTTGCTGAAGGATGTTCCGGCGGTGTCGGAGGGTCCGGTTTCGGCCGACTCGCTGCCTCAGGCCTGGACCTGGCAGACAGACCGCGTGCAGGAGATTCCCGGCGGTCCGGATGATGTCTGGTGGCAGCAGTTCTCCGATCCGGTCCTCAACAAGCTGATTGACCTGGGGATTGAGCGGAACTACGACCTGCGGATTGCCGCCCGTCGGGCTGAAATTGCCCGCGCGCAGATGAACAGGTCGAAATCCGCATGGTATCCGACCGTCGCGGCTTCGTTCGGCTGGCAGCATACTCAGCCCTCCGGAGCAACCTCGAAAGGTGAACCGGTCAGCATGCCGGGCGAGCAGTATTTCAACGCCGGACTGTCGGCGACCTGGGAAATCGACCTGTTCGGCAAAATTTATTCCGACGTGAAGGCCGGTCGGGAGAGCTACCGGGCTTCGCGGGCCGAATATGCCGGCGCCATGGTGTCGATGACCGCTCAGATTGCCTCCACCTATTTCACCCTCCGCGAGCAGCAGCGCCTGCTGCAGGTGGCTCAGGCTCACTGCGAAAACCAGATGCAGATTGTTAAAATCGCCGAAGCCCGTGTTGAATGTACGTTAGCGTCGAAACTCGATGTCGCCCAGGCCTGGCAGACATACTATTCCACCTCCGCTTCCATCCCGACGCTCGAAAGCTCAATCCGCTCGACAATGAACACCCTCGGGGTGCTTGTCGGCGCGTATCCCTCTGAAATCCAGGCAATAGTAGGTGAGGGGGGACCGCTTCCGAACTGCAACATCGGACTTCCGGCAAGTGTACCTGCCGACCTGCTCCGCCGGCGCCCTGACATCGTTGCCGCCGAGCGGCAGGTTGCCGCAGCGGCAGCTTCCGTCGGTGTCGCCAGGAAAGATTTCCTCCCGACGCTCGCAATTCAGGGGTCTGTCGGGACCGCGTCCCGTGAAATCGGACATCTTTTCGGCGACCATTCGCTGACATGGTCGGTGGCCCCTACCCTCACCTGGACCCTATTCGACGGCTTTGCCCGCAAATACTCCCTGAACGTGGCCCGCGAACAGCTTCAGAGCGAAATTGACAGCTACAACCTCGCGGTGATGACCGCCGTCGGTGAAACCGACACAGCGCTGAACGCCTATAACGCCCATCTCCGCCACATCGAGGCTATCCAGAAACTCTGCGTCGAGAACGAGGAGGCGCTGAACCTCGCCGTCAAGCGCTACAAAGATTCCCTGTCGCCGATGACCGATGTCGTCAACGCCCAGCTCAACGCCCTCAGCGGTCAGAGTGAACTCGTTCAGGCTCAGGCTGATGCGCTCAACGCTCTCGTTTCGGTTTACGAAGCCCTTGGGGGCGGAATATGTCCTGACAGCTATTGAAAACAACTCACTAAAATAAAGTAAATTCCGGGTGTTATGAAAACTTTCGCCATATACGCAATCCTTTCCCTCGGCGCGGCCGCGTTGGTCAGCAGCTGCCACGGGAAAAAGCAATCAGAAGAGACGGGCGCCGAACCGGTGACCGTAGCCACTCCGACGGTCGACTCCGTTGTGCTTCATCAGGAATATCCCGCGACACTCATCGCCCAGTCGATGGCCGACATCGTGGCCCGGGTCAACGGCACGATTCTCAAACAGTGCTATGAAGACGGAGCCATGGTCAGCGCCGGCCAGACGCTGTTCATCATCGAGTCCTCCACCTACCGCGACGCCGTCAGTCAGGCCCAGGCTGCGCTCGAAACGGCTATCGCCGAACATGATTACGCCGTCAAGAACTACGAGGCTATGAAGAAAGCCCTTCAGGCCGACGCGGTCTCGAAAATGGATGTCAACCAGGCCGAGAGCAACGTGGCCACCACGGATGCTGCCGTGAAGACAGCCCGCGCGCAGCTCGAGACAGCCCGCACCCACCTGTCGTACTGCACGGTGCGGGCACCGTTCGCCGGACGAGTGTCGAAGTCCCCGTATGTTGCCGGAGCATAC
Organism: uncultured Muribaculaceae bacterium; assembly: GCA_902494515.1. Lineage (GTDB taxonomy): Bacteria > Bacteroidota > Bacteroidia > Bacteroidales > Muribaculaceae > UBA7173. The sequence goes on from CABUTS010000001.1 coordinate 68,479, forward strand.
ATCGGCGGCGAAGCATCGCCGGTGGTGCTCGCCCGGATTTTCAACGACGACATTATTTATGCCGACTTCTCCGTCGAGACGGCGCGTTATATGGAGATTCTGAAAGGGAAACAGTCCGGTCTGCTCGACCTCGACAACATAGCGGTGACCTTCACCGACTCGCTGACCCGGACGGTCTACGGCAAACTGACCTATGAAGCGCCGGATGTCAGCGCTCAGACCGGAACAGTGTCGCTGCGCCTGACAATCGACAACGCCGGCGGCGACCTCCGCGAGGGGATGTACGGCAAGGTCCTGCTCCCCTTTGCCGTCAATCCCAAGGCGATGCTCGTGCGCGACGCCTCGATCAGCACCGACCAGCTTGGCAAATATCTATGGACGGTCAACGATTCCAACAAGGTTGTTTATACCCCGATCAAGGTCGGCGAACTATACCACGACACCCTCCGCATAGTCAATTCCGGCATTACTCCCGAGTCGCGCTATGTAACCTCGGCTCTGCTGAAAGTGCGCGACGGAATGGTTGTTAAACCTATTAAATAAGCATCTTATGTTCTCACGCTTCTTCATAGACAGGCCGATCTTCGCCACCGTGCTTGCCATCCTGATGATTCTGGCGGGCCTGATCACGGTAAAGACATTGCCGGTGGCGCAGTACCCCGACATCACCCCTCCAACTGTCCGCGTCAGCGCCACATATCCCGGTGCCGACGCCAAGACTGTGGCTGAAACGGTAGGCGAACCCATCGAAGAGGCCGTCAACGGCGTTGAGGGCATGATGTATATGAGCTCGAACTCCGGCAGCGACGGCAGCTACTCCCTGACCGTAACCTTCGAGAACGGCATCGACATCGACGATGCTTCCATCAAGGTCCAGAACCTTGTGAGCCGCGCCGAACCGCAGCTCCCCTCGGCTGTTACCCGCCAGGGTATCGACGTGATGTCGGAATCCACCAGCATCCTGCTGTTCGTAGCCCTGGAGGGGGACGACCGCTACGACGCCCTTTACCTCGCCAACTACGCCAACCTCCATGTTGTCGACGCTCTGTCGCGACTCAACGGTGTAGGCGGCGCCATGGCTTTCGGTGCCGGCGAATATTCGATGCGCGTATGGCTCGACCCCGCCGCCATGCAGGTTCGCGGAATCACCCCGGCGGATGTAGTTTCGGCGATTGAGTCGCAGAACATGGAGGTGTCGGCCGGTACGGTCGGCGCTCCCCCTATGACAACCGACGCTCCCTTCCAGTTCACGCTGACCTCCAAAGGGCGGCTCCAGACCGCCGGGCAGTTCGCCGATATCATCCTGCGCACCGGTGCCGACGGCTCGGTGCTCCGGCTCAAGGATGTCGCCAAGGTTGAACTCGGCAGCCAGAACTACAGTGCCGTCGCGCGTGTCTCCGGACATGAAGCCGGCCTCATCGGCATATATCAGCGACCTGACGCCAACGCCCTCGAGGTAGCCGGCGAAGTCGAGAAGGAGCTGGAATCGCTTGCTGCCTATTTCCCGCCGGGCGTGCATTACCGCATACTGATGAACACCACCGACTTCATTTCGGCCTCGGTCGATGAGGTGCTGGTGACTTTCCTCGAGACCACGCTGATTGTGATGATCGTCATCATGTTCTTCCTGCAAAGCTGGCGCGCGGTGGTGATTCCTATGATCACCATTCCGGTGTCGCTGATCGCGACGTTCGCGGTGATGAAGATGCTGGGATTCACGCTGAACACCCTGACGCTCTTCGGCCTTGTGCTCGCCATCGCTATTGTGGTGGATGATGCAATAGTGGTGGTGGAGGACTGTGCGAGACTTGTCAACGAGGGAAACCTGTCGCCGCGCGAGGCGGCGCGTCAGGCTATGGTCGAACTGCAGGGACCTATCGTCGGCGAAGTGCTCGTGCTGCTGTCGGTGTTCATCCCTACCGCTTTCATCTCCGGCATTACAGGCGAGCTGTATAAACAGTTCGCGCTGACCATCGCGGTTTCCACGGCCTTCTCCGGGTTCAATGCACTGACCTTCACGCCGGCGATGTGCGCGCTGTTCCTGCGCAAGCATCAGCCCTCGAACTTCGTGCTGTTCCGATGGTGGAACAAGATATGGGGAGTCTGTGTAAATCTCTATGACAAAACGATATCCAGGCTCCTGCGCCATCCGGTTATAGCGCTGGTCATCTACGGCGCAATCTGCGGACTCGCATTCTGGGGCTTCACCAAGTGGCCGACCAGCTACATCCCCGAGGAGGATATGGGCTATTTCATTTGCTCTGTTCAACTCCCGACGGGGGCTTCGCTCGAACGGACCGACCAGGCGGTTTCCAAAGTCTCGGAGATTCTACGCAGCTATCCCGAGGTCAGCGACGTCATCGAAATGGCAGGCTTCTCGGCGATGGGCGGTTCCGGCTCGAATTTCGGTTCGGCGTTCGTGATGCTGAAACCGTGGAAGGAACGCAAAGGGAAGGAGCACTCGGTCGACGCCATCATGGAGCGGGCAAACCGCGAATGTGGCGCCCTGCAGGAGTGTGTATTCTTCGCCATCAATCCCCCGGCAATCCCCGGTCTGGGAATGTCGTCGGGTCTGACCATGCAGCTGCTCGACATCAACTCGCAGGGGGCAGCCGACATGACCAAGGCTGTGGCCGACATCCGGGAGGCAGCTGAGAAAGACCCGCGGATAGCATCGGTCCAGTCGGTCTACGAAGGGCTTGTGCCGCAGTACCGCATCAACATCCAGCGCGACAGAATCGAGCTGATGGGGGTGCCTCTGCAGTCGGTTTATGCCGCGCTCGGCAGCTATATCGGCGGCACATACGTCAATGACTTCGTGGAGTTCGGCAAGGTTTATCAGGTGAACGTCGGCTCGCTCGGTTCGGCCCGCGGAACCGTTGAGGATATCATGAAACTTTCGGTCCGCAACTCTCAGGGTGACATGATTCCACTTTCGTCCTTCGCGACACTGGAGGAGGTGATGGGATCCCCCTCGGTCGACCGATACAATATGTATGAGACCGCTTCGCTGATTGCAACGCCGGCCCACGGGGTAAGCTCGTCGGACGGCATCAAGGCGATGGAGGAACTGGTCGAGGAGGTCACAGGCGGCCGATACAGCTACGCCTGGACCGGCGAGGCTTATCAGGAGACGCAGTCCGGGACAACCGTCACGACAGTGCTGATTTTCGCCGTTATCCTCACTATCTTTGTGCTCGCCGCGCAGTATGAGAGCTGGACCGACCCGCTGGCAGTTGTCATCACCATGCCTACGGCCCTGCTCGGCACCGTGCTCGGCTGCGTAATCATGAACCAGTCGATCAGCATCTACACCCAGATCGGCATCATCCTGCTGCTCGGACTTGCGGCGAAGAACGCCATCCTAATCGTTGAATACGCCATCGACTACCGCAAGAAGGGGCTCCCGATCCGCGAAGCAGCCGAGAAGGGCGGGCAGGTAAGATTCCGCCCGATCATGATGACGGCCCTGGCCTTCGTGTTCGGTGTAATGCCGATGCTCTTCGCCACCGGCGCCGGCGCTGCATCGCGGCTGAGCCTCGGCACCGCCGTGGTCTACGGTATGGCCATCAATGCCATGATCGGCACACTCTTTGTCCCGAACTTCTGGGAACTCTTCGAACATTTCCGCGAGAAATACCTCTCGCGCCTCTTAGCCTCCGCCGACACCTCTTCCAGCACCCCGCCCGGCACCTCGACCAATAACCCTGCCGGCTCCACCTCGCCGGGGAAAGCCGTTGATTCTACATCTTCGACTTCGGATGACGATAGCAATACTCTGGTCTGACACATCAACGCGCACATCAACGCAGGCACATCCCTGCATTGCTGTACGCTCATTTAGACTACAAAAATTTCGGGAACGTTATTGCAAATCCAAAAATTGTTGTTAACTTTGTAAGTCAGAACGTATGCGACAGGTTTGCACATGATGACGAAGCCCAATCTTTACATTATAGCAGGTTGCAACGGAGCCGGAAAGACCACGGCTTCGTATTCGGTGTTGCCTGAACTGTTGGGTTGCAGGGAATTCGTCAATGCCGACGAGATTGCCAAAGGGCTGTCGCCCTTCAATCCGGAGGCGGTGGGCATCGAGGCCGGAAAACTGATGCTTCAGCGCATCAATCTGCTGTTGGCTGAAAACAGGACTTTCGCAGTCGAGACCACTTTGGCAACGCGCAGCTATGTTTCTTTAGTCAGGAGGGCCCGGTCGCAGGGATATCGGGTAGTGCTGCTGTTTTTCTGGTTGACGTCCCCCGAAATGGCCATAGAACGGGTTGCCCGCCGCGTCTCCGAGGGTGGGCATGATGTCCCGCGGGAAACGATTGTGCGCCGCTATTGGTCGGGGCTTCAGAATTTTTTCAACATCTATGCTCCGATTGTCGACAGCTGGATGTTTTTCGACAACGTAATTTCAGCGGTTTTGTTGTCAGACGATGAGGATACATTCGCTCCTGTATTATTCAATCAAATCAAGGAATCATGTCAGAAGAGGAAAAGCGAGATTTAAGGGAAAAGATCTGCAAGGGTTTGAACGAATCCTACGAGAAACTGTTGCGACGCAAGGCTGCTCTGGGGCAGGATATGGTTTTTGCCGACGAGGAGGGGATGCCCCGCGTCGTCCCTGCCCGCGACGCTCTCGCCGAATACGAGGCCCGGAAAGATTAACATTATTGTCGGAGTGAGAAACCAGAAGCATTTATGGCAGGGAAATCGTTCATAGACCACGAGACTGTTCAGCGGATCATCGACTCGGCGAAGATCGAGGAGGTGGTCCGGGACTTTGTGAGCCTGAAACGCCGCGGTGCCAACTATGTGGGGCTGTGTCCGTTTCACAACGAACGCACTCCGTCGTTTTCCGTTTCGCCGGCCCGAAATATCTGTAAATGTTTCAGTTGCGGCAAGGGTGGCAGCCCCGTGAACTTCATCATGGAGCACGAGCAGATGACCTACTGGGAGGCGCTGCGCTATCTTGCCAACAAATATAATATCCAGATTCAGGAGCGTGAACTCTCCGACGAGGAACGCCGGCAGCAGGGGCAGCGCCAGTCGATGCTTGCTGTCAATGAGTTCGCCATGAAGCACTTCGAGCAGCGTATGGCTGACACCGACGAGGGGCGCGACGTGGGCCTGAGTTACTTCCGTCACCGCGGCATCAACGACGCGGCCATCGCTAAGTTTCATCTCGGTTTCGCGCTGGAGCAGCGCGACGATTTCGCCCAGACGGCGGTCAAGTCCGGTTTCAAGCCCGAAATCATAGAGGCGGTAGGCTTGTCGAAACGCTATGAACATGGCTGGAGCGACCGTTTCCGTGCCCGCGTGATCTACCCGGTTTTCACCATCTCCGGCAAGGTCGTTGCCTTCGGCGGCCGTATACTGACCAACGACAAGAAGTTGGCGAAATACGTCAATTCGCCTGAGAGCACCATCTATTCCAAAAGCCGCGAGCTTTACGGACTGTATCAGGCCAAGCAGTCTATAGTCCGCAAGGATAAGTGTATTCTTGTGGAGGGTTACATGGATGTGATTTCCATGAGCCAGCGGGGCATCGAGAATGTCGTGGCATCCTCCGGTACTTCGCTGACAACCGGGCAGATTCGTTTGATTCACCGCTTCACGGAGAACGTCACCGTAATCTACGACTCCGACGCCGCCGGTATCAAGGCTTCTATCCGAGGCATTGACCTGCTGCTGGCCGAAGGGCTGAATATCAAGGTGTTGCTTCTACCCGACGGAGAAGACCCCGATTCATACGCCCAGTCGCACACCGCCGAGGAGGTCGAGGCATATCTCGCTGCCCATGAGGAGGATTTCATCAAGTTCAAGACCGACATCCTGTTGAAGGACACCTCCGGCGACCCGGTGGCCAAGGCCAAGGCAATCAGCTCGATTGTGGCGTCGATTGCCGTAATTCCCGACGAAATCACCCGCAACGTATATATCCGCGAATGTGCCACGCGCTTCGGAATGGACGAGGCGGTATTGTCGCGCCAGCTTGCGGTCATCCGCACCAAACGACTGGAGCAGCTGGCCGAAGAGCAGCGCCGTCAGGCGGCCCGCGATTCCATCGCCAATCCCCCCGGGGGAGTGCACTCCGGTGAGCAGCAACAGCTTCAGGTTCAGACACCTGCCGCAGGTTCTTCGCCCGCTCAACCTGCCGATCTCCAGCAGGATGTGATGATAGACCCGGCGGTTGTGCAGTCGCAGCCGGCGGTCACTGTCGTTACCGGAGCCGGTACCGAAGGACACCGCGCGGTGGTGCTCCGGCCGCAGGAACGGTCGCTGCTCAGGCTCGTGCTCCGTTATGGCATGCTGGACCTCGGCGAGGACTACGGTTCCGATGAAAACGGGGCACCGATCAAGGTAATAGACTATGTTATCGAGGATCTCGAGCAGGATGAACTGAAATTCGAGAATCCGGAATATCGCGTGGTTTACGAGGAGGCGGTGCATCTTCGCGACACGGAATGGGACGAAGCCTGGGCCGGCGCTCTTGCATATGCCGAACAGCAGAAAGCCGAGCAGATACGCGCCGGCCGTGAAGCCATCGCACGCGAGGCACAGACCATGGATGTAATCCGCCAGCGTGAGCTGTCGCTCGAAGAATCGGCCAATGAAACCTACCGGCGGACGCTCCGCGACTTCGCCAAGGACTTTTTTTCGCGGCGCCTGCTGTCGCACCCCGATGACCATATCCGCACCGTGGCAACCGATCTGCTGACCGACCGTTATCACCTTTCGAAAATCTATTTCAAGAACAACACCAAGGTCGAAACCGAAGAAGACCGGCTCAACGAGCTGGTTCCCCGCACGTTACTTGAGCTGAAATACGACATCGCACGCTGCCTGTTCCAGGAACTCTCGCGTAAAATCCAGTCTATCCAGTCGCAGCCCGACTACGACCTCGACGAAATCCTCGACCTCATGTCGCAGCAGCGCCGCTGGCAGCAGTTCTCCGCCGAGCTCGCCACCAAAATCGGCGAGCGCGTCTATGAACCCCTCCGGTAATCCCCAATAGTGGCAATTTTTATTGTAGATTAGCCGTTGGAAGTAGGGAAGATGGCTTTTGAGTGTTCGCGGAGATGGTTGACAGCTATCATCTTAACACACAGTCTATATCGTGCCGGATTACATCTGAAAGTTTGATTACGCAGTAGACAATTGTTGGTTTGAGATTAGGTGTAAGAGAGTCAATGCAAAGTTAATCGAAATTTTCGGAAATTCCACGTGATTCATACATTTTGTGTGGAAAACAAATGTTTATTAAGAAATAATGCGTAGCTTTGTGGGGAAACACGGTGTAAATGTCAAATCCAAATTTCTCAGCACCGTGAAACTTTTACATTGGGACTACAGAGCTAAAATTGATAGGAGAGGGAGAGGAAGGCGCCCTGCATCAGGGGCTTGTTTGGATAAAAGTCGCGGAAGGATTCACCGCGGTAATAGAGGTGGCGGTACTGGCTGTAGATGTTGAGGTTGGAAATGAGATAGCCGGCGCTTATCCCGCAAGGGCCGTAACGGAGGTTAATGCCGGCACGCAGTTCTGCTGCGAACCATTGTCCGGCGTTGGTACTTGTATAGTCGTAATCTATCAGTGGCCAGTTCGTGGTGAGGTTGATGCAAACTCGCTGATAGGGGATGTTCAGCATAACGCTCGGTTCGGCAAACAACGACCAGGTGCAATCCTTGTATTTTATTCCGGGACTTATCAGAACCAGAGAGGGGCGGAGATAAAGATTCGACGGTTCGTTGTCGTCGCTGTCGATATGCCATCCTGTGCCCGAAGCCCATCCGTCTTCGTACCAGTTCTTCCAGTTACCGACCGCTCCGCCGACTCCAACGTAATCGAAGAACATATAATGATATGACAACTCCAGCGAGTAAGTATACCACGAGGCCAGTGAGCCGCTGAAAGCAACCCGATTATGGCCAAACTCCTCGGCCGAAGCAACTTGTCCCGTCAGCAGTTCCGCTATAAGCAATCCTGTCAGCAGTATGTTATAAAGAAATTTTTTCATTTAACAATAACTTGAAAAATCAATTCACCTTTGTTTCGGATTATTCGAGATTTGTGATTGTGTCGAAAATTTGCCGTAGGGAAGCGTTGTCGGTGGCACGGAAATATTTACCGCCGGTAGTGGCGGCAATTTCCTGCAACACGATTTCATCGAGGGCTACCGGAATCGACTGATATTCAATGATGTTGCCGGAGTTGTCGAGCACAGGACATTCGGCGTCGCTGTCAGAACCTATACCGATTGTGAAGACTTTGATTCCCAGCTCTTTTGCCTTTTGGGCAGCTACCATGGGAGGCACGGCTCCCGAGTTGTTCGAACCATCGGTCAGCAGGATGATGTTTTTTGACTTCGCTTCGCCATATCTGCCAGAGATGAAATGGCTGATCGCTGACATGATGCCGTCGCCGATAGCGGTGCCGTCGCGGAGCTGTTTGGTGTTCAGTTGCTGGATATTGTTGGTGAGCGCCAGATGATCTGTGGTCAACGCTGCAGCCGTTTGGGCTTCTCCGGCGAAAATCACCAGACCGATAGTGTCCTTTGGGTTGTTGTTGTTGATAAAATCCGACACAATATCTTTGGTTGCACTCAAACGGTCGGGGGTAAAGTCGCGTGCAAGCATGGATGAGGATACATCGAAGGCGATCACTATATCGCGGCCCTCGGTCCGGACTGTTTCTTCCTGATTTTCGACATTGTCGGAGGTGTGAAGGAATAGAACAGTCGCAAGGGACGCGACAAGCAAAACGGCAATAACTGCGATAATCCCGAGGACAAAGTTCTTCCCCCTTTTTTGAGTTTTAGTCCGGTCTATCCGCACCGTATCTTGTCCGGAAGAGTTGGGGAGCAGAGGCTTTGTCTGGCCTTGAGGGTGGACTGGTGATGTCGGAATGCCAGCAGGATCCGGAGTGGCAAGCAGGGAGGCGGGTCGCTCGGCGGGGAGGGGCGATAGGGCGGAAGCGAGGAGCGCCTGCAATCCCGGGGAGAGGGGAGGAGTGATGGAGGAGAGGTAGGAGGTGATGTCGACAGAGAGAAACTCGGTGGAGCGGCGGGGATCATGGCCGGTGAGGCAGAAGAGGATGGTTGCCGCAAGAGCGTAGATGTCGGCCGAAGGGGAGAAGGTTGTGATTCCGGCGTACTGTTCCATCGGGGCGTAACCGTCGGAGCATCCCAGAGTGTTGACCGTTGAAGTTGCGTGGCCCGCGGCATCGTAGTGCTTCGACAATCCGAAATCAATCAGCACCGGACGGATGACCGGTTGGCCGTTGGCATCCTCCTCGCGGGAGAGCATTATGTTGTCGGGCTTGATGTCGAGGTGGGTAATTCGCTGACTGTGAAGATAATCTACGGCCTGGATTACCGGACGCAGAAGCTCCAGGGCCTCCTGCTCCGACAGCTTGCCTCGCGAATTGACATAGCTGCGGAGCGACTCACCTTCGAGATACTCCATCACGTAGTAAGCCGTGCCGTTGGCCTCGAAAACTTCGTTGACTTTCACGATGTTCGAGGTCCCGTTGCCGACCTGCTGTAAACGTCTGGCTTCCCCGAGGAAATCCTTCATGGAGTTTTCCACAGCCTGCCGTCCCGGCCCTGTCTTCACCCGCAGCGTGTCGGACTCACGTTCGCAGAAATCGCTCATAAAGTATTCCTTGATAGCGAATTGTGCGGGAATAGTAATATTACCGACCCGCAGACGCGACGTTGCCAAATATGTAATTCCGAAACCGCCGGAGCCCAATACGCGGACAATTTTATAGCTGTTCTGTCCGGAATTCAGTACAGTCCCGGCGGGCAATGCATTGTTATTCATTCGTCAAGCAAGAGTTGCAATATCAATTGATTTACCGATACAAAATTATGAATTAAAATTGGTAAATGGGCCAATCTTGCATGAAATTTCATCCCCGTAATTTTATTATCGTAAAATCTAATGACATCCGTCAGGGATGTTGCCCGGTTAGTCAAACTTATTCAAGCAAAGAGTCAACTTGAATATAGTTAAATCAATAAACTAAGTCAATCCATTTCAGAATCGGACAAATTAGTGTGTTTTGGGGAGATATAATCGTGATTCATTTGCATTTTTCAGATTTATTTCGTAATTTTGCTGTATGTCTCACAACCAGTAGCTTTCGACTATGGGCAAATTTATCAATCCCTTCACGGATTATGGTTTCAAAAGGATTTTCGGTCAGGAATTCAACAAGGATATTCTGATGGATTTCCTCAATGACCTGTTAGAGGGGGAGCGGATTATCAAGGATATTAACTATACAGACAAAGAGGTGCTCGCCCCGATGAAATCGGAGCGGAATATCATATTTGATATCTATTGTACGACCGATAGCGGCGAGCATATCATTGTAGAGATGCAGAACGGCGTGCAGAAGCACTTCAAGGACCGGGCGCTTTACTACATCTCGGGTGATATCCATAATCAGGGGGTGAAGGGTAGGAATTGGAAATATGAGCTGGTTCCGGTCTATGGCATATATTTCATGAACTGGCATTTTGAGGAAGAATATCAGGATCAGCTCAGGATAGATATCGGGCTTACGGATCTCTCCACCGGTAAACTTTTCTCCGACAAAATGCGTATGATATTCATACAGATTCCTCTGATGACCAAGTCGGAAGATGAGTGTGAGACAAATTTTGAACGTTGGATTTATGTGTTGAAGAATATGGAGACATTATCAAGAATGCCTTTTGCGGCACAAAAAGCGATATTCGACAGACTGGGCAATCTCGCAATGATTGAAGCGATGCCTGAGAAAGACCGCAACGATTATGAAGAATCACTGCGTGTATATCGCGACAGCATCACCGTTTACGAAGATGCCGTCGAAGTCGGCATGGAAAGAGGATTCAAGAAGGGTCTCCAGAAAGGATTCGAGCAGGGCATAGAAAAGGGTATAGAAAAGGGTATAGAAAAGGGAATCGAAAAGGGAATTGAACAGGGAATCGAACAGGGAATCGAACAGGGAATCGAAAAGGGAATCGAACAGGGAATCGAACAGGGAATCGAAAAGGGAATCGAACAGGGAATCGAACAGGGTATTGAACAGGGTATTGAAAAGGGTATTGAAAAGGGACGCAAAGAAGCACAAATAGAATTTGCTCGAAAGTTGAAATGGATGGGTATGGACACCATCACAATCTGCGAAGCTTCAGGTCTTTCTGCTGAAGATGTCGCAATGCTGGAAGACTATTCCATAATGTCCCAAACAGAAAATATTCCGAAAAACTTGGTGTAAAAGTTACTCGGTACAGTGGGATGTATGTGGGATGAGTTGAGCATCCGCTATTAATATCGCGGATTTCGGAGGTTTGTGATAACTTTTCGGTGTGAAACTTTTGTATTTCGAAACAAAAGTTATAAATTTGAAACAAAAACAGGACCGACATGAAGTATATCACAAATAAACTCCGGCGGTTGATATTTATTATGCTGACGATTTCGGCGGCTTATTTCCCGTTCATGGCTGACGCCGGGACATTCACGCTCGATGAATGTCAGCAGATGGCCCGCGACAATTACCCGCTGATCAAGCAGTACGACCTAATCAGGCAGACTACCGACTACAACGTCAGCAATATAGCAAGGGGTTGGCTGCCGCAGATATCAGCCGTGGCTCAGGCAACATATCAGAGTGATGTGATGTCTTTGCCTGAGCCCCTCCAGAATGTGCTCGGCCAGTTCGGCTATTCTTCCGATGGCCTGCGCAAGGACCAGTATTGCATCGGTATCGACATCAGCCAGACCATCTATGACGGCGGCCGGATCGGCGGCCGGCAGAAGGTTGCCAGACTCGAAGGTGAGGTGCAGGAGGCGCAGACTGAAACAGACCTCTACGCCGTCCGTAGTCGAATCAATGACTTATATTTCGGTATCCTCCTGCTCGACGAGAAAATCAGACTTAACAACGACTTGCAGACACTCCTTCAGTCGAACCTCGATAAACTGCAGTCGATGCTCGCTCATGGCGTTGCTATGCAAAGCGACGTCGACATGGTGAAAGCCGAGAAGCTCCAGGCCGGGCAGCAGGCTGCCGAACTCGCTGCATCGCGCAAAAGTCTTATGGATATGCTGTCGGTTTTCATCGGCAAAGAGGTTACCGGTGTGACAATGCCCGGGGAGGGAGCTGTGGATCCCGGTGTCAATAATCGTCCGGAGCTGAGCCTTTTCGACAAACAGCTCCAACTCGCTGACGCACAGGAAAATCTGCTGAAAGCCGGACTGCTCCCAAGACTGAGTCTGTTCGCTCAGGGCTTCTACGGCTACCCAGGTTATGACCAGTTTGAGTCTATGTTCAAACATGACTGGACCCTCAACGGAATCGTCGGCGTGAAGCTTTCGTGGAACATCGGCTCGCTTTACACCAACAGTAACGACCGCGCGAAACTCGCGGCGCGCCGCGACATGGTCAACACCTCCCGCGAAACCTTTCTGTTCAACAACCGTCTGCTTGAAATCCAGCAGACCGACGGCATCGGCAAATACCGGAAACTGCTCGCCGCCGACCGCGAAATCGTGGAGCTCCGCGGCAACGTCCGCCGCGCTGCCGAGTCGAAACTCGAACACGGAATCATCGACACCAATAATCTCCTCCAGGAAATCACCCGCGAAAATCAGTCGAAAATCGATCTTTCGACCCACCTGATTCAGATGCTCAAGGAGAACTACGACCTGAAATATACGCTGAATCGTTAGCGTATAAGTTTCCACAGATAAATTCTCACAGCTAAGTACCCACGCTAAGTACCCAAAGATATGAAAAAATCAATGTTCTTAATCCCGGTTGTAGCTTTATTGCTTTCGGCCTGCGGAAACAAGGATGTAGAATATGACGCCTCGGGAGTGTTTGAAACCACCGACGTGATTGTCTCGGCCCGCGGCACAGGCGAAATCGTGTCGCTCAACGTCGAGGAAGGGGAGCAGGTTAAGCAAAACGAGGTCCTCGGCGAGCTTGACATGACGCAACTGCGCCTGAGAAAGGATCAGCTTGCCGCCGGGAAGGACGCCGCGCAAAGCCACCGTCTTGATGCCAGCCGGCAGGTCGCCTCGCTGGAGCAGCAGATTGCTAATCTTGAAAAGGAGCAGGCCCGTTTTCAGGCTCTTCTAAAGGATGGCGCTGCGACTCAGAAACAGGTCGATGACATCGGATATCAGATTTCCACGCTGCGCAAACAGGTCGCCGCACTCAGCGAACAGGTTACAATTTCCAACAGAAGCATCGACGGCCAGTCGGCCGGTTTCGACGCACAGATCGGACAGGTCGATGACCAGATGAACCAGGCCTTGATTACCTCGCCAATTGATGGTGTTATCCTCTCGAAATACGCTGAAGCCGGTGAGTTTGCAGTCCCCGGCCGTGCGCTGTTCAAGGTTGCAGATGTCTCGGACATGAAACTCCGCGTGTATGCTGATGCCGGGCAGGTGAACTCGCTGAAAATCGGACAGAAAGTTAAGGTATATGCCGACCAGGGTAGCGATGACCGCAGGGAATACGAAGGCACTGTCTGCTGGATCAGCAGCGAGGCCGAGTTCACTCCCAAGACCATCCAGACCCGCGACGAGCGCTCCAACCTCGTTTATGCCGTGAAGATTTCGGTCAGGAACGACGGCCTGATCAAGCGCGGCATGTATGGCGACGTGAAGTTCTGATGCCCTGACATGATGATTCCTGATAAGATGATAGTGAAAGTCGACAACCTCCGGATAACCTATAACCGGGGCAAGACCGAGGCGCTTCGAGGTGTGTCGTTTGAAGTAGGGGAGGGGGAGATTTTCGGCCTGATTGGTCCGGACGGCGCCGGCAAGACATCGTTGTTCAGAATTCTGACGACGCTGATTCTCGCCGATTCAGGCACGGCAGTCGTCGACGGAATGGATGTGGTGAAGGACTACAGGAAACTGCGCCGGAACATCGGCTACATGCCGGGGCGTTTCTCACTCTATCAGGACCTCACGGTCGAGGAAAACCTGTCGTTTTTCGCTACCGTTTTCAATTCCTCCATCAAGGAGAACTACCATCTGATTGAGGAGATTTACAGCCAGATTGAGCCGTTCAAGGACCGCCGTGCCGGGAAACTTTCGGGTGGCATGAAACAGAAACTTGCCCTGTGTTGCGCGTTGATTCATGCGCCGCGCGTGCTGTTTCTCGACGAGCCTACCACCGGTGTCGACCCCGTAAGCCGCAAGGAGTTCTGGGAGATGCTCCGGAATCTTCGCCGCAACTACGGCCTTACGGTCCTGGTTTCGACCCCATACATGGACGAGGCTGTGCAATGCGACCGCATCGGCCTGATTCAGAACGGCAGGTTTCTGACAATCGACTCGCCTGCCGGTATCGTGGCTGCCTACAGGCAGACCCTTTGGGCGGTCCGCTCCGACAAAATGCACCGGCTGCTGACTGACCTGCGCACAATCCCTGGCGTCCTGACATCCTTCGCTTTCGGCGAAAACCATCACATCACTGTCGACGCCGCAAAGCTGAACCCGGATTCGCTCCGCAGCCAGCTCGAAGCTCTCGGGCACAGGGATATCACGATTGAGGCTGTAAAGCCTACAATCGAGGACTGTTTTATGAATCTTCAGGAATAGCGACATGACCGACGAAACAGTAATAAAAGCCGACGGGCTGACCAAACGGTTCGGCGACTTCACCGCCACCGACCATGTTACTTTCGAGGTTCACAAGGGTGAGATTTTCGGCTTCCTCGGTGCCAATGGTGCCGGGAAAACGACCGCCATCCGAATGTTATGCGGGCTTTCGCAGCCCTCCGGCGGCAGCGCTACGGTCGCCGGTTACGATGTCGCCACGCAGTTTGAGCAGGTCAAGCGCCACATCGGCTATATGTCGCAGAAATTCTCGCTCTACGACGACCTGACGGTGGAGGAAAACCTGGTGCTTTTCGGCGGTATCTATGGAATGTCGCGACGGAAGGTCCGCGAAAAGATTACCGGACTGCTCGATGAACTCGGATTTGCCTCCGAACGTAAAACGATGGTAAAGCGTCTGCCGCTCGGATGGAAACAGAAACTCGCTTTCTCGCTGGCCATTTTCCATGAACCGAGCATAGTGTTTCTCGATGAGCCGACCGGCGGCGTCGACCCGATTACCCGCCGCCAGTTCTGGGAGCTGATATACCGCGCCGCCGACCGCGGAATCACGGTGTTCGTGACCACCCATTACATGGACGAAGCCGAGTACTGCGACCGCGTCAGCATCATGGTCGACGGCAAAATCAAGGCTCTCGGCTCCCCGGCGCAGCTCAAGGAGCAGTTCCACGGTAGTTCGATGTACGACGTTTTCTATGCCCTGGCGCATACTGCCAAGCGCGGCGATTAAACTGCTAATCAGATGCAATAACCATGAAACAGTTTCTAAGTTTCGTCCGTAAGGAATTCCTGCATATTCTGCGCGACCCGCGTTCGCTGCTGATTCTGCTGATTATGCCGCAGGTAATCGTGTTGCTTCTCGGTTACGTCGTCAAGAACGATGTGAAGGATATCCGCGTGGCTGTTCTCGATAACAGCCATGACCTTTACACCGGGCAGATTACCGAACGCCTTTACGCCAATGAATACTTCATTGGCAAGGGAGAAATCCACTCCGAGCAGGAGGCAACCGACCTGTTCCGTCAGGGGAAGATAGACCTTGTAGTTGTCTTCGGTCCGGACTTTGCCAACCGGATGGTTCACGGCAAAGACGCCTCGATTCAGATTCTTGCCGACGGTAGCGAACCGAATCAGGCGAGTGTGCGCGTGGCATACGCCCAGGGGGTGATTTCCTCCTTCCGGGAGGAACTGACGCAGCAGATGGCGCAGGCATCGCCGGATGCCTGGCAATTCAACATCCGGGTGAATTCCAGAATGTTATACAATCCCCAGCAGCGATCCGAAGTGAACTTTGTGCCGGGCATTATCGGCATCATTGTCCTGCTGATCTGCTGCATGATGACCTCAATCGCCATTGTCCGCGAACGGGAAACGGGAACCATGGAGATCCTGCTGGCTTCCCCGCTCCCGTCGATTGACATAGTGCTGGCCAAGCTGGTACCATACTTGATTATTTCGATTATCGACATGGCGATAATCCTCTGCATCGCTCGTTTTCTGATGCATATACCGGTAGCCGGATCGCTGCTGCTGTATGTCGTGGTCTGCGTGGTATATATATTTGTGGCGCTGATGCTCGGGTTGCTGATTTCCACTCTGGTCAGTACCCAGCTGGCAGCCATGCTGATTTCGCTGCTGATGATTGTTCCGGCAATCTATCTTTCGGGGATGATATTTTCGATAGAGGCTGCTTCTGCAGGGGCGCGGATGATTTCGAACATTATGCCGGCGAAGTGGTTTATTTCCGCCTCGCGAAAGATTATGATCGAGGGGGTCGGCTTCCGCTATGTTGCAAAGGAAATCGGCGTGCTGGCAACCGAAGGGGTGGTGTTTATGCTCCTCGCCTGGAAATTCTTCAAAACAAGACTGCAATAAATATGAACGCTCTACCATATCTTCTGATCAAGGAGTTCAAGCAGATGTTCCGCAACACCCTGTTGCCGGTGATCTTTGTGCTGCTGCCGTTCGTGATGATGAACGTGGTGCCAAGAATCGCAACGCAGGAGGTCACCGACATGAACATCGCCGTGGTCGACTGCGACCATTCGCCGCTATCCTCCCGGCTCATACAGAAAATGCAGGCTTCGACATATTTCAATCTCTACGCCGCCACTCCGAGCTACCGCAAGGCTTACGACCTGCTCCAGATGGGCGATGTGGACTTCATCGTAACCCTCGGAAATGATTTCGAGCGGAACCTGTATCGCACTGGAGGCGCCGATGTGATGGTCTCGGTAAACGCTGTCAACGGCATGAAGGGGGGCCTCGGGAATTCCTATCTGACCCAGATCATCATGCAGTATGCCCGCGAGCTGGCTGCCGAAAACGGCGCTGTCCCGTCGCTTCCCGCCAGAATCGAGCCCCGCTATCTCTATAACCAGAATCTTGATTACAAGCAATATATGATTCCGGCGCTGATGTCGATGACTCTGCTGCTGTTGGTCGGCTTTCTCCCGGCGCTGAACATCGTCGGCGAAAAGGAGAAGGGCACCATCGAGCAGATCAACGTCACTCCGGTTTCGCGTCTCGAGTTCATCCTGTCGAAGATGATACCCTACTGGCTTATCGGAATCTTCATCGTGGCCTTCTCGATGGTGCTCGCCTGGAAAATTCATGGCGTGGTTCCCGCCGGGTCAATCTGGCTGGTGTTTTTGTTCAACGTGGTTTTCATTCTGACAATATCCTCGCTTGGACTTACCGTGTCGAACTTCAGCGACAACATGCGTCAGGCAGCCATGGTGATGTTCTTCTTCCTTGTCATCTTCATCCTGACCAGCGGACTGCTATCTCCGGTCGCCTCGATGCCCGGCTGGGCAAAGATCGCAACCCTGCTTAATCCTATGCGCTATATTGTGGCTGCCATGCGCGATATCTACCTTAAGGGGAGCTCGTTAGGCCAGCTGCTCCCGCAGTTCCTACCCCTCTGCCTCTACGCTCTGGCAGCCTCCGCTTTCGCCATCAGCTCCTGCCGCAAAAACTCCTGATGCGGGAATCCGTCATTTTTTGCGGGCTTCCCACCAGTCGAAGTTGAAGAGATTGCGGTGCTGCATCGGAGTGCCGCGGAATACGAAATAGAGGTCGTGAACATTTTTGCAACCGCTCAGCGGGGTGCTGAATGGTTCGTATTTGAACTTTGTGTTCGGCACTTCGATCACCCCTGCAAGAGGACCGTCGGGAGCATCGAGACGGACTTCGATTTTGCCACCGTAGAGTTGCGATGAACAGCTTGCTTCCAGCGAGGAGGCTCCCTTGCCGAAGTCGACACCTTTCACAAGAATGTATTCACCGTCGTCGATGTCCGTGACAAAAAGTGTGGGATTCCAGGGACCGGAAGGGTTCTCGCGGGTGGTCTTCAGTCCGTAGCCCCATGCCATGGTCTCGGCTTCCACGCGGCGGAAGGGATCGAATGTCCCGACCTGCTCCAGTTTGCAGTCCTGGAAATAGGGGAGCTCCTGAATTGTGCCGTCATCGTTATAACTCATTTCAGCCACAGAAACCGAGCGCTGCTCGGCATGACGGCTTGTTTCGAGGCGGAAGATGTCGTAGTTCAGTCCGAAGCAATAAGATTTCCCTTTGAAATCGATGATGCCGGGATGATTGCCACGGGTGCGGGGCGTGTGATTCATGATATGCCCCTTATACACCCATGGGCCTTCGGGTGACTTGCTCATGGCGTAACCGATCCCTTCAGGGCAGCAGGTCGAGGCGAAGGCGAGATAGAAATACTTTTCGCCCCGGGCATTGCGTCGGCTCCAGAGCCAGGGCCCTTCCTGATAGTCCTTGATTTTAGGCAGCTGCACGATGTCGCCGGAATAGGATATCATATCCTCGTTGAGTTTGACATAATAGGTGTTAGGGTTGCCCCAGTACATGTATGCCTGACCGTCGTCGTCGATCCACACTGTCGGGTCGATGTCATACCAGTGTTCCTTTTGCCATACAAGTGGTTTGCCCAGCGGGTCTTTGAATGGACCGTAAGGCGAGTCGGCCACCAGTACCGCTATGCCATTGCCGTGAATAGGGCAGTACATATACCATTTTCCGTTTCGCTCGATTACCTGCTCGGCCCAGGCGCCGTTGTTGCCTTTATACCATTTGAAGTCGTCCAGCGAAGCCACGGCTCCATGGTCCTGCCAGTTGACCATATCGGTGGAGGTGTAGAGAAGCCAGTCCCTCATCAGGAAGCCTTCGGCCCCGACCTCGTCGTGGGTGGTGTAAAGATATACAGTGTCGCCGTGGACGTATGGCGCGGGGTCTGCGACATATTTGGTCTGGATGACTGGCATATTCAGCGGCTGCTGCGACTGGGCGGTGGCTGCAGCTGCCGAGAGCAGTAACATAGAGATTGCAAACTTTTGCATGGAAGATTTTTAATGGTTGAAAAAGGTTAAAGATACTGTAGCGTCGTAGCTGTACTTCACATTGAAGCATGCTCAGATGTGAAAGCAAAATTACGATTTTGCCGTTGAAAAAGCAGTCTTGAATGTTTCAAAGGCTTATCAATACGTATCTTCGCAGTTACCAAAATGAAAATAACGGCAAATCTTCCGCAAGCGGGAGAATTGCTCAGGAGCTGGAGTCTCTTTGGAGGGACGCTGTTTTAGATGTTTTCCTACTTCGCGATATAGTCGAGGAAAGCATCGGTCTGCTTCTGAAGTTCGGACATCTGCTCGGCGTTCAGAATCATTTTACCTTCAGTCCAGGCCTCGGCGTTCAGCGCGATGCCGGTTTGCGGCGCGACCATCAGATCCGCATTGATGAAGGGGAACGTCAGCAGCTCGGTCAGTTTGGCCCGGCAACCTGCTGTAGCACCACGGCCTCCGGCGCCGGTCAGTGCTACCTTCCTGCCGTTCAGAGGAAGTTTCGTCGCGCGGTCATTTGGAGTTAAAGGCCTTGACAGCCAGTCGATAAGCGTCTTGACATGGCCCGGATAACTGCCGTTATACTCCGGACAGAAAATCCAGAGCGCATCGGCGTCATATACCGCCTTACGTACCCGGCTTACCGGCTCGGGTGCCGGGAACTCGATATCCTGATTCAAGTTCGGAACATCGCTGTAATCCAGATACTTAACCGCAGCACGACCTTCGAGCATTTTCTCCACGACATCTGCCACCTGACGGTTGAACGACTCCTTCCGCAGCGAGCCTATTATAAACAATATAGTCTTCATGATTCCTTTTTCTTGATTAAACGAACAGTTTATGAGTTAAATTAAATGAACAGTTTATGAGTTAAACAATCATCTCTCTTAATTAAACGGCCATCTGGAACCAATGGTTCACGAACCATCGGTTAAGATTACCGATTTTCTTAGAACACCATTTAAACAATTGCAAATAACCACATTAGCCCCCACATCAATAAAATTTTCTCAAAAAAGTGCCAAAAAGTTTGGTCAATTCAAAAAAACTCCCTACCTTTGCACACGTCAAACAAAGACACCAACTTCCCGTTTGGAGCGATGCTCGAGTGGCTGAAGAGGCACGCCTGGAAAGCGTGTATACGCCAAAAGCGTATCCCGAGTTCGAATCTCGGTCGCTCCGCTAAGTAAAACGCTGACAGTCAGACATAATAAATGTCGAAAGTCAGCGTTTTATTTACATCCCGAAGCCGCAAGTGGCATTAAAAAAAAGCCGAAACTTGCCGAAATTTTACCGAAAAATACGACTGAAAACGATGCTTGCCGAAAAGTGCACGCAAATTGCACGCAACTAATTTGCGTGCGGGTCGCCAAAATTAGTGAAATCAGGTAAGCCGAGGCGAATTTTTAAGCCATGGCAACTGTAAAATTCATCCTCGACTGCCGCGCAGTCAAAAAGGGAGCCGCCGCCCCTCTGAAAGTGTCTATCGGACACCAACGGAAAACAGCCTTGCTGCCATTGAGTATCAATCTCACTCCCGAACAATGGGACGCAGCCGCAGAGAAGGTCGTCAAACATCCAAACCGAGTTTCCTACAATCAGATTATCGCCCGCCGTCGCGTGGAGATAACCGACATCATCAACGAGCTTGTCAGCCGTCCCGGTGGTATCGGTAACATGACTGCAACCGACCTAAAGAACGCGATACGGGATATTCTCTCTCCGCGAGCAGCCAAAGTAGCCGGGACACCCAAAGAAACCCCCAATACCGTAGGCAAATTCTTTCTTCGCTATAAAGCGAATAAGAGCTTGGCTGACCGTACAGCCGAGATGTACGATGTTACATGGCGTCGCATCGAGGCATGGCTTGGAGAGGAACAAGCCGCCGCCCTGCAATTTTCCGACATCAACATGACATGGATTGAGGACTTCGACAAGTTCATGGCAAAAACCGCGCCCTCCCCTAACGGTCGCCGTATGCACCATGCTAACCTAAAAGCGGTAATCAACTATGCCATCGACCACGAAGTTCTCGACCGCAATCCCTATCGCCGCTACAAAATCAAGACCGTACCCACTAAGAAGCGCAACATGTGCGTGGAGGCTCTCCGCATGATCATCTTTGCGCAAGACCTTGAACCGTGGATGGAAAAGTACCGCGACTTCTTCGTGCTGTCGTTCATGCTTCGTGGACTCAACACGGTTGACTTGTGCCACATGACAAAGCCTGTAAATGGCCGAGTCGATTGGATACGCACAAAGACTAAGCAGCCTCTATCTCTGAAGATAGAGCCGGAGATGCAGTATCTCATCGACAAGTACGCCGGAAAAGAACTGATGCTGATGTTCGCTGAGGACCGCCCTTACCGCAACTTCAACGACAAGCTAACGAAGGCTCTTCACAAAATCTGCGCATACATCAATCAGAACAGAACCGGAGATGTGAGCGTCCCGGATTGCACAATGTACTGGGCGCGTCATTCGTGGGCTACTATCGCTGCCCGGCTTGACATTGCCGACGGCACTATCGGCATTGGACTTGCGCATAGTGCAAAATCAGTAACCGACATCTACATTGAGCGTGACTCTGAGAAGATTGACATAGCCAACCGCCGTGTCCTCGACTATGTTCTCTACGGCAAGGACTACCGAGTGCCGGGGCCTGTCGTGGAGGCACCAAAGAAAAAGCGTGGCCGTCCCCGCAAGAACGCCACGCCTGACGGTGACAAGGACGTTGCCTAATCCACAATCGGGTAAAAAACGCCCTTGATGAGCTGCGACATTCCGTTCTCCGTGAATGTCGCAGTCATTTTTTCACAAAGGTACTTCTTGCCTTTGATGAAAAACACGGCGCGAGGGTTGGGGATATTGTCGGCGAGGAACTTGAAGGTAGTCTTTTGCCTGGTATTGATTGAGTAGACTGTGCGGCGGTGGTTGAGCGTGGTGTGGTTGATGCGCAGGGAGAAATGAATATTGATGAAATTGCTCCAGTCCTCCGCAATCTCGATGTCTTCGACATAGGGGTGCGGGAGCTTGCCGTTCTGGGTCTGTGCACCGTCCCACCACCCAACATAAATGCGGTCGTAGTATTC
>CABUTS010000002.1 GCA_902494515.1 uncultured Muribaculaceae bacterium
CGTGCCACACCTTATTATATAAGGGTGGCACGAGATTTTGAATTTTCTGTTTTATACTCATTGGGATAAGGTTCGTTTTGTGGTTATCAAGTCTTTGTTTTCCAAAATCGTCAGACCCTCGATCATGAAGCCGTTGGGGTTGTCGTCGGAGCGACCTGTGTTCACCAGACGGCAATTCGTGATAAGCGACCTTTCGGTCACATTACTCTGGCGGATAATCATCTGCCGGGCATAGGTTCTGACCTGATAGGGGTAGTCGTTGAAATCGGCGACAATACTGTCCACCTGAAGCACCTGCGTTATGTTTCCGGCAATTATGCGGTTGTAGTAACCTTTCTCCACATAGTCGGAGTAGTAGTTGTAGGCGCTTCGGTCGGCGAGCGACAGGGCGCGGTTGATGTTGTGTTCAATCGCCGATTTGTCGGGCGACAGGGTGAAGAACAGCTCATGAAAGCGGCGCACGTGTTCCCGTGCCTCCGCCGGGCGGTTCTGCTCCATATCCTGCGACAAGGCGAGCATCAGGCTCTTGCCGTTGTCAAGGACATAGATTTTCTCTCTCTGTTTTTCGGCGAAGTTCAGCGACAGCACCACGGCGCCGATTGCGATGAAGGCGCAGAGCGATACCATGACGATGCCGAACAGCCTTATCTGCCGGAAGGAGGTTTCGATGTTTTTTAATGACTTAAATTCCATTTGAATACTATTTTAAGAGTTTGCCGGCTCGACCTGCCACATTCCCAGCCACGCCTCCGGCGATGCTACCGGCCCATGAGCCTCCGGTCATGGCGGTGTTGTTGATTGAGCGGTTGTAGCTGCCCATGCCTCCGGCCTGAATAATCCAGCCTGCGACGGTCGGAATCGTGAAGTATCCGATAATGCCGATAATCATGAAAATCGTGTAAGCTGTGTTGCTCCCGTCGAGGTCAACATTCGGATTATTAGTCAGTTCCGAAATGTCGTTTTGGAGCATCAGGACTTGGATTTTGGCAAGGATTGTGGAGAACAAATCAGCCACAGGCAACCATAGATATGTCTGAATGTATCGGCATATCCACTGGACAAGGGTGTTCTGGAAACCATCCCAGACGGATATGGCAAACGCTATCGGTCCCAATATCGCCAGCACTATCAGGAAGAATGTCCTTATCGTGTCGATTGTCAGGGAGGCCGCCTGAAAGAGCATCTCCAACAGTTCGCGAAAGAAATTCTGGATTGCCTTCTTGACCTTATACATACCTCTCTCGATATACATTCCGGCGGCGGTGCCAATCTCTGTCACACCGAGTTCATCAATCTGACGGTCAAACTCGGCATCGTCAACGAGATAAGCGGTGGACGGGTCGTTCATCATCTGTTCGTATTCCAGCCTGTCCTTTTCCTCCCGGTATTTCTGCATGTCGAGCGTCTGACCCTCCAGCATCGAGGCCGTTCCCTGCACAATCGGCGACATAACGGAGTTGATGGTGCCAAGCACCACCGAGGGGAAGAACATTATACAGAAACCTATCACGAAGGGACGGAGCAGCGGAAACACATCAATCGGTTCGGCCCTCGCCAGCGACTGCCAGATGCGGTAAGCCACATAGAACAGGGCGCCGAGACCGGCTATGCCCTGGGCCACTCCAGCCATGTCGCCGCACAGAGGCATCATCTCATCGTAGAGCGACCGGAGTATGGAGTGGAGATTTGAGAAATCTATCGCGCAGAGCATGGCTTACCAGTATTTTTCAGAGCCGTCACCGTAGAGGCTCACGACCCTCTGGGTGTCCGCCTTCTTCTTGGCACGGAGATACGACACCGAGATGTTCTTGTTTGTGAAATACGCCGTCAGGTTCTTCAGACGCTTCATCTCCTTGTGGCAACTGTCCACGATGTCCATGCGATCCTTGTCGGTCATGCTGAGCGTCGTGATGTTGACTACCTGTTTCAAGTCGCCGAGTACGCCATTGGCTTCTTCGAGGATACGAGTGTAGCCGGAGGCGATTGCCGATAGTTCGGCGCTCGTGAAATTGGGGTCAGTCAGCATCTTCTTGAAATTGTTTACGTAGTAACCGGATATATCGCCCAGCATCAGGACTGTCTGCTGTACCTTTCGGGCGTCACGGACAAGGTTGTTCACCGATTGCAGGGCATCGTAATATTTCTTTGCCTGCTGGTAAATCTTGACCGTCTCCTTGAAGTTGTTGATCATATTTTGGGCGGTCGTTGATTCCTGCACGAGTGATTTTGAGGAATTTACGATGCTCTGGGCGATGTTCGACGGGTCTATGACCGTCCATTGGGCGTTTGCCCTGCCCGTGCCTAACAAAAGGCACAGGGCGATAAGGGGAAATAGATATTTCAGTTGTCTCATTTTTGTTTTGGATTTTTGCTTTGGCAAATGCCATTGCGGTTAGTGGTTGTATTTTACTCGGTGAGGTGCATTGAATAATCTTCAAAAGAGCCGTCTTTTCTCTTGTAGGAATCACTCGGATAGACTGTGAGGAACAATCCGTCCGGGTCAGGCAGGAGTTCTGTCCGTAATCCGCCTTTGAAAAAGTGAAATACATCGTTCTCCCTGTCGTAGTGGAGAGGATACATTTCCGGTTTCTCTACAAAGTCGGAGTCATAGTCAGCTCCGAAAAAGATAAAGAAGCGGCCTCCATGTTCCGATATTTCAATATCGTGAGGCGCGCCCTCACAGCTTTCCCATTCACCGAGAAGCTGAAAGCGCGGGTCGGCAATCAGCCGACCTTTGGCTTGAAGGGTCATTTCTATTTCAGTCATATTTTTTATGGTTATCTGATTTTGGAGGCCATGCCTCCGATTATTTTTATTCCGGCATAGAGCAGGAGCAACGGGGCGGCGATAATTGCGGAAAGTCCGATGAAGAGTCCGGCAAGTATCACCCACAGCACATAGAGAACTTTCATAGCGGCAGCCATTGAGTCAGATGATTGTAGATATTGCCGGCAATCTCCATTATGAATGGCTTTGCATACTGCACCGCCTTGAAAGTCGCCACGAATACTGCGGACAGCACCGCTATTCCGATGAGAAAGAGTATTGTGACGGTCAGCACTCCGAGTATCGGGTGGAACACTTTGGGTATTTTCATGTGGCACCCTCCCTTCTCTCGTTGGCGAGCATTTTTATTGCAGCCTCTGTGTCGCCGCCGAGTTGAGCTGCCTTGCTCAGTACCTGCACTTTCTCCGTTTCCTCAGTCGTATAGCATAAATATTCTTCCAAACTGACCTCCGTGACATATACCGCCGACTGCGTTCCGCCCAACCCGATCCACACCTCCTTGTAGTTGCGGCCGGGGTTATTCGCCATGTTGATACTGAGTATCTGCGCCTTTTCCTTATCGGTCAGACCGAGCAACTCCTGTATCTGGTCAAAGCGGTTCATATACTTTCTCTGGTCGAGAAGTATCTTGCAGTCGGAGTTGTTGATGATGGTCTCTTTCACAATTGGACTGGAGATTATATCGTCAACCTCCTGCGTAACCACCACGGCCTCACCGAAATATTTGCGCACCGTCTTGAACATATAGCGCATATATTCAGCCATGTTAGCGGTCGAAAGTGCCTTCCATGCTTCCTCGCAGATAAGTACTTTGCGGATACCTTTGAGCCTTCGCATCTTGTTGATGAAAGCCTCCATGATGATAATCGTTACCACAGGGAAAAGGTCTTTATTGTCGCGGATAGCATCAATTTCAAAGACTACAAACCGCTTGTTGAGCAGGTCGATATTCTCTTTGGAATTGAGCAGGAAGTCGAAACGACCGGCGTGATAATACTGGCGCAGCGTAGTCAGGAAATTATCTATATCGAAGTCCTGTTTGTAGATGGGGATAGGGCGCTGTGCCATTTCAGCACGGTATTCATCACGCATAAACTCATAGAAAGAGTTGAAGCAGGGAACAATATCAGGGTCGTTTCTCATCTTGTCAAGGAACATCGACAACGCCGAGCCAAGTTCTCCCGATTCAGTCTTAGTAACCCTGTCATCCTCCGATTTCCAAAGAGTGAGAAGCAGCGTCTTGATGCTGTCCTTTTTCTCCACATCGAAAACACCGTCGTCGGTGAAAAACGGATTAAAGGAGATGGGCTTTTCCTCGGAATAGGTGTAATAGATGCCATCCTCGCCGTGGGTACGGTTATGAATAAGGTTACAGAGACCTTCGTAGGAGTTGCCGGTGTCAATCAGCAGCACATGGGAGCCTTGCTCATAATATTGGCGCACCAAGTGATTGGTGAAGAACGATTTACCGGAGCCTGATGGCCCAAGTATGAACTTGTTGCGGTTGGTAGTGATACCGCGTTTCATCGGCTCGTCCGATATGTCGAGGTGTATCGGCTTACCTGTCAGTCTATCAACCATCTTGATTCCGAAGGGAGAAAGACTGCTTCTGTAATTTGTCTCGGCAGTGAAGAAACAGGCGGCAGGCTCTATGAAAGTATAGAAACTTTCTTCGGCAGGGAAATCAGCCTCGTTGCCGGGCATCGCCGACCAGAACAGCGTCGGGCAGTCGATGGTATTGTGCCGTGGCATACACCCCATTGTAGCCAACTGACCGCCGACATCGTTCTTGATGCGCCGCAGTTCCTCGGCATCATCGCTCCACGCCATGACATTGAAGTGGGCCCGTACTGAGGTCAGTCCGTAGGAATGTGCCTCGTTGAGATAGCGGTCAATCCACTCTTTATTTATAGCGTTAGAGCGTGAGTAGCGGCTCAACGAGTTCATATTGCGGGCAGTCTTCTCGAACTTCGCCAAGTTCTCGTCGTGGTCGTCAATCAGGATATACTGGTTGTAGATATGGTTGCAGGGCAACAGCAATCCGACTGGAGAGGCGAAACTCAACCTGCAATCCGAGCGGTCAGTCGATAGACGCTCATATCGGTTGTCGGTGCTGACCTTTGCGGGCAGATCTTCCGTGTCTGACAGTGTATGCAGACAAAGCATTTTATCGCCTATTCTCATCTGTTGGGCAGAGAGGTCTATGTCCTCCAAGCAAGTAACATCCTCCATTGAGAGCGAAATATACTTTTCAATCAGTCCTGACTCTTTTTCAGTGCCGACAAGTTCATCGTCGGAAAGACGGCGCAGCTTGATATATCCTGTGTCGTTGATGATACGCTCGAACTGTTCCACCGATTCCATGAACTTGACAACCATCTCGTGATTCAGTTCTTTCGGTGTCAGGCGACCCCGGCAGAGCGTCGAGAAGTTGCTCCGCTGACGCGCCCTTTCCTTCGTGGTCTTTGTCAGGAACAGGTAGCACTTGTGAGCGAGGTACGGACGCTCGTTGAAATGGCGTTCAAAAGAACGGTCGAGGAACGAAAGGTTATCCTTCTGTAAATCCGGACGGTATTTCTCGCTGACAAACCAGTCCTGCTTGTGGAGCACCGAGAAGTGAGGTAATACCTTGATTGCCTTACACCATGCTCCGTGCATTGCCTCATATTCGGCAGATGTTACCGTGAATAGTTCCGGCAGGCTGACCTCAAAGGCGACTGTAATGTCGGCGTCTTTACTGATTATGCAGCCATGCTCCACCGCCAACAGGGGCAGTTTCGACTCCAGCGTCGTGGCTTTAAGTGTATTTTTCATTTCTTCTTATATCTGATTAGGCGGTTGAGGCGCAGACGGTTGATGATATAGCGGGGATGGTATTTTACCGCCGAGAGTTTCATCAAACCGTGTTCGCCATATTTGGCGTTAAGATGGAAGGTGAGCCAGACAAGGGCTGAGGCGGCAGTTACGCCGAATCCGATGCAGATCCATTGCGATATGCCTGCGATATACATGATGACGAATACCACGAACAGGGCGAGCAATCCGCCTGCGAAGATGAACAGGTACTGCGCCTTCAGACCCTTGTACTCCACCGACCGTCCTATGCCTTTGTTGACAGCATACTCGGCCATTGGCTCAGATGATTAAAGGAAGAACGAGCGGAGGATTGTGGCGGCGACAATCAGGAAGATACACGCTCCGAACCATGAAGCGGCGGTCTTGCTGGTGTCGGGATCGCCCGATGACCATTTGGAATAGACCTTGATGCCACCGATGAGACCCACCACGGCGCCGATGGCATAGATGAGCTTGGTGCCGGGGTCAAAGTAGCTGGTTACCATAGAGGTCGCCTCGTTGATACCGCTGAGACCGTTACCAGCGGCGTAGGCTCGGATGCCTGTTGCGAGTGCCATGACGAAAAGCATGGCGAACTGGAAGCCACGGCTTCCGACGAGTTTACAGATAGTTTTGTTGAGATTCTTGATAGTTATTTTCATGTCTTTGTTTCAGTTTTTTGAAGCACAGGCAGCCCCCGGCCGCTCCACAGACGGGAGCAGCCCACACTTCGGGTTGATAATTTGGATGTTGGATTTTTGCCCTTTCGGACGTGGATTAGTGGTTTGCCGGTTATGGAAGCATATCGGCTGGGTTGAAGTCATCCGGATTGTCGACGGGGATATTCACCGACACTGATTTACGGACGATTCTCGTAGATCGCGGAATAGAGTTCTTCGCCTCTATTTCAGCTTGGATGCTCATTCGGATGCAGAGATTGACACGGCGGTCTATGTCGTCATTTGCCGACACAAGACGTTCATAAAGTTGCGTGTCCTTGATTTCAGACAGACATTTTCCGGCCTCGGCCTGCTGTTCGGGTGCCGCATCCCTATCCATAGCAGTATCAAAGGCATTTTCGAGTTCGTCAAGTGATGCTCCAGATGCTGTCGGGGCTGACGGCCCGGCATCGTCAATGTCGCGTATGTCGGTGTCAAACGCCGCATTGGTTTCAGCAGATGACAGAGGCGTGAATTTGCTCTTTTCCTGAGCCTCGGCTTCGTCCTTATCCGGTTTTTCCTCGGCAAATTCAACATCCTTAAGCCTTACATCGCCAATCATACCGTTTACCAGAATCGGGAATGTCTCCTTCATAGTGTCGGTAACGGCCTGTATCATCTTGGCTTCAAGACGGTCTATGTCAAAGGAACTGGCACCGACACATGATTTATTTTCGGGAATTACCTCCTTTTCCGGCTGCACATCGGCATTGTCTTGAACAACGCTTTTCTCGTCAGTCTTTCGGGAGGACTGTTTCCCGGCTTTACCGAACACCATAGCCCCGGCAATGACGGCATTGCACAACAGCAACGATCCGACAAAGAATATTTCAAGTCCGGTCATAGACTTCCGGGATATTATTGCTGGATTTGACAATATTCCTGATAGTCTCGCCGTGCGTAATGAAATGTTCGGCAAGAAGATTGTCGAGAAAGCCCGTGAACGTATTGCACTCTCCGGCACCGGCATTAAGGAGCCACATTAAAGTCTTGTGGTATTCCTCGCGGATTGACACTTGCTTCCCGGTAGAGGCCCGAAACATATTCTGCGGATGACGAAGAAATGTCCTCTTGTATGTGTCCTCCGTAAACACTTGATCGAACACTTTCTCTATGTCGTTGTATGAAAGTCCATTGGCAAGCGGCTTATCTTGGACAGGGCTGTCATTACTGGTAGGCTGACAAATGTCATCCGGACCCGGTTCAAAATCGGTCATAGACATATCACCGACAGGTTGCGGAGTTGTGTCAAGCCCGACAAGATATGCCTCGACGCGCTCCCTGATGTAACTGTCGATAGCTGGCTTTACATCAGATACTAATTTATCCGCCATTTCGGGAATGTCATTTCTGAAACGGTCAAGTCCTGTAATCATGTCGTCGCTGGCTTTGAGAATGGTTCTGACATCCTCCTTGTCTCTTTTGCAACCGGCAAAGATACAGATGAAGACAACGACATTGGCTGCAATCAGCGAGAGAATGAAGATGATGAAGAAAGTATCGCTCATAGTGTAACGGTTTTTGAGCCTCGGTCTGTCAGTTCGTTGATGACATCCCTGTTGGCTACAAGGTGGGAGATTATTATATTGGTGACGTATGCCCCGATTGTCAGGTCGCGGTTGTCGAACAGCGCCACGGTCTTGGCGAGCTTGTTTACCAGCTCACGGGGTACGAAGATGCCTTTTCTTGCCCCCACGGTGTACGGGGCGAGGTATTCCGCACGGTAGGCTTCCAGTGCGTCCTCATTGGGGAAGTCTGTGTTGACTTCATCTGTCGCCTTGGCGCATGGCCGAAGGTCACAAAATCTTGGATTACTCATGTAATAGTCGATTTTTAGAATTGTTTACTTTTTTGATACAGACTTTGCAATATGGGCGCCACATCCCTGAAATGCTGTGCCAGCACGTTGTGGACATATTGCGCTATGGATAAATCCTCGTTGAACAAAGCCTGAATTTTCAGAATCTTGTGGCGGAACTCGTTTACCACCATAACCTGACGTCCTTTCTTATTGAAAGCGTCTATCGGACAGTTCTCCACGAAAGTGCGCAGATACTCGTCCTCTTCTTTTGTGCGGTCGGGAGTTACAGGTTTTCTCGCCAGTTCCTCCCTCTCCATCGGCGACGGGGGTGATTCTGTCGCCGGCTCTTTCCTGGCCTTGCGGTAGGTCGGCATGGCATCCTCCCGGTATTCATCGAGAAAGTCCTGCGCGTCCTGTGTGTCAAAGCCGCTCGATATGTCCTTCTTCGCCATAGCCTCACACCTTTATAATCTTGCGGATCTCGGCTACAAGTTCAGGGAGGTTGCTCCCTTTCAGCAGCCGTTTGTCCGGCGGAAGCATGGTTGAACGGAACATACCGACCTTGCCGACGGCTGCGCCGTCCTTGAAGAATCTGGAACTGTTGCTCAGAACAGTGTCGAGGGAACGAAGTCCGAGTTCTTCAAGATAGTTGTCGATTATGCCGCACAGACGGGTCTTTGCCTTTGACGGCACACGGTTCCAGACAAGATTGATGTCCTTGATTTTCGCCTTGCCTGTGGTGATCATGGTGTTCACCACATGGCTGGCGAAGCGGATGGAACTTTTCATGTCGGCAGTGTCGGGAGTTATGGGAACAAAGAGATAGTCCATTACCGACAGCAGTTTGACAATGTTGATGTCGTTGACTGTTCCAGTGATGTCGAAGAACACCACTTTGGGATTTGCACCCTCGTCGAGCCGTTCAACGGCGACTTTCGCAGCCTCGGCGGGATTGGAGAGGATTATCTCGTATGCCTTCTTTCCGAAATTCCTGTAGAAGTTCTGCATTACTTTTTTGAGATACGGGTTCTCTCCGGTGACATTGAGGTCGTTTTCCCGGTAGTCTTTCTGTGAGTGCTGTCGGTCGTCGCAGTCAATGACCATGACATCGACACCCTCCAGATAGTAGAGGTAACTCGCCGTGAGAGCTGTGAGGGTTGACTTGCCAGCGCCACCTTTCTGCGTGGCGAAGGCAACGAAAACTGGTTCGCTCATAATTTTCGCGGTTTAATATTTATAATTCGGATTGTATCGGCGCGTCCGGCGCCATCGGTTCCCCCGGCTTGATAGCCATGTCCGGGCGGAAGGCACATTCACTGACCCATAAGACCGGTCTTGTTATAATGCGGTCAGCGGTGCATAGATGACAGTGGTCGGCAGAGTTGCAACATTGTCATAACCGTTATTCGTTGCGTGCAGGAGTGTGTTGTCACTTAATCACTTTGTCACACTTTCACACATTGGATAACAAACTCACTTTATCACGCATACACACCTGATTGCAGGTGATAACGGGAATGAGGCGGTTGCAATGCCTGTGACAGATAAGCCATGACATTTGATGATGCCGTGAGTGACCTTGTTGATGCGGGAGAATATGCTCCGGTGGTCATCGACACATCGGCTTTGTCATTCGAGCCTCTGTGCAAGTTAAACGATGGCAATTCACGAAAAGATTTATAACCCTTTGATTTTGCTGTACTTTGCCGAATGATTGCCGTACTTTGCCGAACTTTTCTTTTTGCGAAAAACCGACAGGCATACCGGGTTTGTTATATAGGCAGCGACAACGCACCGCAGGATTCCATCCCTTTGGCGTTATTCCGGGCAGAGTATTATCCGTTAGCAACGGTATAATCGGTAAAGACCGGCACCGGTTATCATATATGTATCCCTGATTAGCCAATATCAGGTTAAGATTATCCGGATTCCAATATCTGCCTTTTCCCCAATATCATAGTGATGTTCTCAAGAACATAGCAAGGTATGTTCCGGGGCACTCGTATCTGAGATAGTGCCCCGAAACCCTTGCCATGTGCATGGAGCCGGCGATTACTCCAAAGTCGCAATCGCCACGCAAACCTGCGGTGCAGTTAGCCGCTACTAATTTTTACCACTTACTCCCCGTTTTTATGAAACACAAGTTCAATCAGGGAGGGAGACCTCCCAAGCTGAACCCTGCGACATACCGTTACGTCGTGAGGTTTGATGCCGCCGAAAACGGCGTGTTCCTGTCGCTCTTTGAAAAATCAGGAGCTACAAACAAGGCGAATTTCATCAAGGGTGTTCTTCTCGGCAAGCCTTTCAAGGTCTTTGTCATTGATGAAAATACTCGCATCTTCATCGACAAGCTGTCGGCGCTCAATGCCCGCTACCGTACTTTCGCAATAGACTATGACCTTCTGGTCAACACTCTCAGGGAGAATTTCAGCGAGAAGAAGGCTATGCAGGCTCTCTACAAACTGGAACAGATTACCATTGACATGGTTAAGGTCAACCGCGAGATTGTCGCACTCGCCAAAGAGTTCGATGCCCGATGGTCGCAAAAATCTCAGTAGGCAGCTCCCTTTACGGCGCACTTTCGTACAACGGCGAAAAGATAAACAAGGAGAAGGGCCGTGTCCTCGACACAAACAAAATCTTCAACGACGGTTCAGGCAACATTGACATCCGACGGGCTTTCGAGGATTTCAAACTGTGGATGCCGCAATCGACCAAGGCCGAAAAGACTATGATGCACATATCCCTGAATCCACACCCCGACGACAGACTGAGCGAAGGGCAGTATGCCCGTCTCGCCCACGAATATATGGAGAAAATGGGGTTCGGGGATATGCCGTATCTTATCGTGAAACATGAAGACATCGACCGGCACCATATCCACATCGTTGCATTGAGGGTTCGCCCCGACGGTTCGGTGATCTCCGACAAAAACAATTTCTATAAGAGCAAGGACATCTGTCGGGAGCTTGAAAAGAAATACGGACTACATACTGCCGAGCGTCAGAAAATCACACCAGATATGCCTATACGGAAGATTGACCCTTCAGGCGACATAAAGCGACAGGTCGCCAACACGGTCAAAATGGTGGGTATGCGCTACAAGTTCCAGACTTTAGGCGAATACAACGCCATACTCGGACTGTATAACGTGAAGTGTGAGCAGACCGACGGCAGGGTCAACGGCCGCGAGTATCACGGTCTGGTGTATTTCGCTACTGATGACAGCGGCAACGTGATTGCCACTCCTTTCAAGGCATCGCGCCTCGGCAAGTTCGCCAGCCGTACCGCCATTGACAGCCGCTTTGAGAAAGCGAAGGATAAGATTGATGTTAAGCCTACGCTGGAAACCGTATCGTCTGTTATGGATCAGTCGTCGGGCAAGGATGATTTCATCGCCGGGCTGAAGGAGAAAAACATCGACCTCGTTCTGCGCTATACCGAGGACGGACGCATCTATGGCGCCACTTATATCGACCATAATACGCAGACAGTTCTCAACGGCTCTCGGCTTGGCAAGGAATTTTCTGCCAACGCTCTTGAAAACTGGTTCTCCAATGTCGGTGAAAAGCCGGTTGTCGTTACCTTTCCTGACGCTGATGATACCGCCAACACCGGTCATCATCATACACAGTCCCCTGAGATTGGCAAAAATACTGCCTCATTCGAGAGCAGTCAGCAGCAAACGCAAAGCCATAATCACGAAAATGATTATGACAATCTGCCGTCATTGCCGGATCTCGGAGGTCTGTTCCAGACCGGGCCCGCTTACGATGCCGATGAGGAAGCCTTCTATCGTGAGATGCAGCGGCGCAAGAAAAAGAAACGCCGTGGGCCCAAACTTTAATTTGTCAAACACTAATCCCAGAACAATATGTCACAACAGGAAGATGACCTCCGGGCATTATCAAAAATCATGGACTTGCTCCGTGGTCTGAGCATAATACTCGTGGTCGCAAATCTATATTATTTCTCCCAGCATCTTGTCGCCGGCTGGCAATTCCACGCCGAGACAATGAAGATTCTCAATAATCTTGACGATGCCGGGAAACTATTTCACAACACTTGGAACGCAAAATGGTGGGCGGTGATATTCCTCGCTCTGTCGTGTTTCGGCACAAAAGGTCTCAAAAACGAGAAAATTAGATGGTCGCATATCTGGATTTCAATCGGTTCAGGAGCGGCACTGTTTTTCCTAAACTGGTGGATGCCGGCTGTCGGTTGGACTTTCGCCTATATGATTACCACTATTGTCGGTTATATCCTGATGCTGATAGGAGGCGTGTATATGAGCCGCCTTATCCGCAACACCATGATGGACGACCGTTTCAACAACGAGAACGAATCGTTCATGCAGGAGACAAAGCTGATGGAGAACGAATACTCCGTAAATCTGCCGACACGTTTCTTCTTCAAGAAGAAATGGCACCGTGGCTGGATAAATGTGGTAAACCCTTTCCGCGCCTCGATTGTCCTCGGCACTCCGGGTTCCGGCAAGTCATACGCTGTGGTCAACAATTTCATCAAACAGCAGATAGAGAAGGGCTTCGGACTCTATATCTACGACTACAAATTCCCTGATTTATCGCTTATTGCGTATAATCACATGAAGAATCACGAGGACGGTTACGGTGATGTGAAACCATCGTATTATGTGATAAATTTCGATGATCCTGAACACTCGCACCGTTGCAATCCCATACATCCGAAATTTATGACGGATATTGCCGACGCCTACGAGTCGGCATACACCATAATGATGAATCTTAACCGCACATGGATACAGAAACAGGGTGATTTCTTCGTAGAGTCGCCCATCGTGCTGTTCGCCGCAATTATCTGGTATCTCCGTATTTACGAGGACGGGAAATATTGTACATTTCCTCATGCGATTGAGCTTCTTTGCCGCAGATACGAGGATATATTCCCGATACTCACATCTTATCCTGAGCTTGAAAACTACCTCTCGCCGTTCATCGACGCATGGCATGGTGGAGCAGCCGAACAGCTTGCCGGGCAGATAGCCTCGGCTAAAATCCCGCTGTCGCGTATGATCTCCCCGCAACTCTACTGGATTATGACCGGCAATGATTTCACTCTCGACATCAACAATCCGAAGGAGCCGAAGATACTCTGTGTCGGCAACAATCCCGACCGACAGAACATCTACGGAGCCGCACTCGGTCTATACAATTCCAGAATCGTGAAGCTGATAAACAAGAAAGGAATGTTGAAGTCCGGTGTCATCATAGACGAGCTGCCGACCATATATTTCAAAGGGTTAGACAATTTAATAGCTACGGCGAGAAGCAACAAGGTTGCCGTCTGCCTCGGTTTTCAGGACTTCTCACAGCTTAAACGCGACTATGGCGACAAGGAGGCGGCAGTGGTGATGAACACCGTCGGCAATATCTTCTCCGGGCAGGTAGTGGGAGAAACCGCCAAGAACCTTTCGGAGCGGTTCGGAAAAGTGGTGCAGGAACGGCGCTCAGTCACATACACGATGCAGGATGTCAACCGCACCTTCAACACCCAGCTTGACGCCCTGATACCGGCAAGTAAAATATCCACGCTTACACAGGGGATGTTTGTAGGCGCTGTCAGCGACAATTTCGACGAGCGTATCGAGCAGAAGATTTTCCATGCCGAGATTGTCATTGACAACAAAAGGGTTGCCGAGGAAACCGCAGCCTACGAGCCTATCCCGCTCATTACAGATTTCAAGGACGATACCGAGGACAAATCGAAGATGAAAGCGGCTATCCAGTTCAACTACAATCAGGTTAAGCAGGATGTGAAGGATATTGTTGAGCGTGAATTGGAGCGTATCCGTCAAGACCCTAAGCTCCGTCATCTATTGCGCATAAAATAGCACCGGCCCCAAAGAAAACAAGCCCGGCAACTCTCACGAGCTGTCGGGCTTTCCCTCAATCTGAATCCATCATTAGTGAAAACCAAACGTTCTAAAGCAAATAATGGAGGCAAGCTGGATATTGGATAAGTGGATTAGTGGTCGGACATCGGCTGACTTTATCGCCCATCCTGTTCTTCCATGTGGTTGGTGAGCATCTTTGTCAGCAGGTCGAGAAAGTAGGTGCGGCTGTCGAGTGTGCGCACTTTTATCTCGTTGAACTTCTTGTAGATGTAGTTTTCGGTTATCTCCACATCGAAGGCTTTTGCCAGCTTCATGATTACGTCCTTTACGGTCAGGCGGTCGCCGAAGCATTTGGCGAGGTGGAAGGCGTAGCCGATCTCGACGAGCGCCACTTTCTTGTGGCTCCATTTCAGTCCTATGTCCTGAAGAAGCTCGTCATCGGTTGCCGGCACGACTGTGATTTCCTTGAGGTTGCTGATTGTCTTGCGGATGAAGTGGAGAGCCTTGCTGATGAAGGATGTCAGCGAGCTGTTCACGGCGTTGCGCTCGGCCTCGGTCTTGAGGTGGGAGATTTCAATCTCTACCACGAGCAATGCGCTGACGGCATAGCCTTTGTTCCTGTTGGTACGGCACATCTCGAATACCTGAATGATGAAGTCTCGGTATGTGATGTGAAGATTCTCGTTCTCGCCAGCGGTCAACTGGCGGAAGAATTCAGTTTCGGTAAGGGCGAATATGTCCATATCGTAGCTGGGGGGTTAAGTGGTTCAACATAGTGTTTTTTGTTTCTCGATGGATTAAACCACAACCCGTTACAAATGGATTACAGAATAAAATGTTAAAGTGGAATCTGCATGTTTTTCAGTAGATTAACGGCTTTTGAGGCAAAGGATTTTTAGGGATGTTAAAGCCGTTGATTATTTGAACTTTGAAAGGTTGTTCAATTTCGGTAGAGTTGTGAGGTGGGGAAATAAAAAAGCGCACACCCACCACTAACTGCCCCATCTGGACTCGGGGTTAACTCAATATGGCAGATGTACGCTATGCAGTAGCATAGCATAAGCATCAGCCTATAAGTATTGAGTAAAAGAAAATTGTCCAGATTTTCAGTTAACCTATAAGCGGTCTTATGTTATGTTTAAGTATCTTGAGCGGTTGGCTCTCCAACCGCCTTTTATCCTAAATTCGACACAAAATTACAAATTTTCTGCGAATTAACAGGCGTTTACACTTGGGATTATTTCAATCCGTGCTGTTTCAGCTTGTAAACAAGCGTTGTACGCCCTATGCCGAGCAGCTTTGCGGCTTGCGTCTTGTTGCCTTCGGTTTTCTCCAGAGCCTCGATAATTCGTTGGCGTTCCGCGTTGGAATCCCTTAGGCGCAGGCTGTCGGTAACTTCCGGCGACGAGCGGCTGATGGGAAGGTCAGATGCCGTTATGACTCCGCCGTCCACATTGCAGGCGGCAACATTGATAACGTTTTTTAGCTCTCGGATATTGCCGGGCCATTCATGCTGTTTCAGTGTCTTGACCGCCGAGGCATCGAGGCGTTTCGGCGGTTCATTGTGTTCCTCGGCATACTGCGCGAGAAAGAACTCGGCTACCGGCTGAATGTCCTCCGTCACCTTTCTTAGCGGTTTCACCGTTATGTCCATCTCACGGAGATTGAAGAACAGGTTTGAGCGAAAAGTTCTGTCGCTTACCTTCTCCAACAGTTCCGGCTCTGCGGTGCAGATTACTCGGACATCCGGGTGATCTTCGCTTAGGATGTGCAACACGACCGATTGCTTGTCGAAATTGAGTAGATGCACGTTTTTGAGAATAATCGTACCTCCGGCTGCCTTCTTGAAGTAGCCTCCGATACGGTTATACATCTCGCTCTTTTCAGAACCGGGTTTGTGTTCACCCACGAGAGCAGCTCCACCTGCCTCTATCACGATAAGCGGCTTGTCGGTACGGTTGCTCTGACGGAATATCTCCCGCGCAATCTGTTCCTTGCCCATGCCGCTTTCACCGAAGATAATTACATTCGCCTCCGCCGAGGCTATGCGGGTGATTTCTCTCTCGATGCGTTGGAACTCCTTGCTTGGACGGTGGATAAGCTCATTGTCAGGGGATACGGAATCAATATCCCTAATGTACTTTTGCACCTTTTCCACAAGCTGTTTGTCGATAGCCGGACGCTGAATGACATCGACGGCTCCCCCATCACGCATCACCGAGAGAATATCCACGGCATTAAAATTGTCCACTACGGCAATGACATGGAACTTGTATCCATCTCGCTTTTGCCAGTTGATTAACTCCTGCGCTGTTCCACCGGTGAATTTCATCGCCGCGACAACGACCGCGCCCGGTGGCAGTTTCGCCACCTCGTCTTTTGCAGCCTCCATCTTATCAACGGCAATCGGCTCGTATCCGGCCCGCGTGAGCAAGCCAGACATAAGCCGACGGTCGGATTCGGAGGCTTCAACAATGAGGATTCTGTTCATTGTTTTGAAAATTATTAAATGTGTTAATTGATATTTCAGTTTTGTCAGATATAACTAAACCCGACATTGAACTAAAAGGAATCAAAATTACGAATCATCGCACTACTGATTATTTCGTTAAAATCGGTGATATTTTCCAATTTTACTGAAAGACCCTTATAATGTCCAGATACAAAAAAGCGAAGGATTTATTTGCCCTTCGCTTTTTTGAGCATCATAAGAGAATGAATCTGTGTGAGATATTCAATCGGCATAGACCGGTGGAATACCGGAACTGTCATCATTGTGCATATTTGCTTTCCAGAAATTGATGGCATCGTTAATCCAGCCTTCCGCAACCGTACCGGTGCCAATACCAAATCCATGCCCCAGACCTTCATAGACATGAAATTCAGTTGGTATTCCCATATCTGAAAGTCGTTGCAGACGGTTTTGCATTGTGCGCCAAGAAGCGATACCATCATTAGAGCCTACACAATTATATGTCGGAGGATCTAACGGAGATACTGATGAATAACCGGTATATTGCATTATCACTGCCGCTGCTTGTGGCAGATTGGAATTACCCGTAAGTTGAGTAAGATAACCTTTATTGCCTAATGTCGCAGCCATTCTCGCACCGGCGGAGCCGCCCCAAAGAGAATAGTTTTCTTTTTCAACGCCCAGTTTGTCGGCATTTTCATAAATGTATGAAATTGCCTGTGCTAAATCTGTGTAGGGATCATCAGGCCTATAAATCAAGGCGAAAGCTGTGTATCCGGCTTTGCTAAGTTCCAGCGAATGAGGGAAACTGTCGTGCATTGCTCCGACATAGGCAAAACCACCACCGGCGTTAGTAATGGCAAATGGTTTTCCGATTTCGCCCTTAAATACAAATAGACCGGTATCTTTTTTAGACCTGTCTTGTGCAATTTCATCTGCCGAATATATACTGTGGAATATCTGCTCTCCGTTTGCTGCTTGCGAGTGAAGATAATTCAATATCTCCACCGTTTTTTCAACTTGGATATATGGATACCACATATATACGTTAGAGGTGCTGACCTGTGCCAGTGTCATCGAAGGTGGCACATTTCGGTCAACCGGGAACAACAATCTGCCGAATGATCCGAAAACCGGGTCGTTTATTACATCAGAAACTGTTGATTGTGATGTATAGTATCTATCCATTGGCTCTGTAGTTTCCGACCCCACATTATTGGCCGGCGTATTTTCAACAGGTTTATCCGGGTCGTTCCAAATGGCGTTTTCAGTCGAGCATGATGTAAGCCAGCAACTGATT
Source organism: uncultured Muribaculaceae bacterium (assembly GCA_902494515.1). Classification (GTDB taxonomy): domain Bacteria; phylum Bacteroidota; class Bacteroidia; order Bacteroidales; family Muribaculaceae; genus UBA7173. The sequence continues at coordinate 17,791 of CABUTS010000002.1, forward strand.
AAAAAAGACATCAACAAAACGATATTGGGGAATTTATTATTTTTCGACATCATTTTGAATATATCTTTGTTAATGGTTATTCTCAAATCTTTTTACCACAGGTCGTAATGGATTTGAATATTCAGGCCCGATATTGGTTTCAACAATATTAAGTAATGCTGTCAGTTGCGCAGGTGTCAGCCCCTGATGAAGACATATCCCCATGTGAGCCGCCGCCATAGGCTCCACGCCTCCGACTCCGGCGATAATCGAAACGGTTGCAAGTTCACGGTCTTGCCACGAAAGAATATCGCGATTGAAAATGTCTGCAAACAGATGTTCTTTCAAGAACTTGTCAATAACAGGTGCGAATACAGCGTAACCACTTGTCGGAGCATCCGCAGGAACACCTGACAGTTCGGCAAGGTTCTTCTTTCCGAGAGCATACTTTGTCTTATCATCCATATCCGGCACAGGACTTGCTTCCCTGCCTATTGTATCATTGATTCCGGCAGCCTTGCGTTTGTCGAGCAGAGCCATGAATGTCTGCAAAGCGCGTAGAGAACGAGGGAAACCGGCGTATGCGTAAGCCTGTACGAGAATTTCCTTAATCTCATTCACGGTCATCCCTGCATCAAGTCCTCCTATAAGTGCTTCATTAAGATGTTCAAGATTACCACGTCCCGTGCAGGAACCGATTGCCACAATAGCTTGCTGTCTAGGCGAAAGAATCTTGTTGCTTTCGGCATACTTATTAACGGCATCAGCAGTAGCCGTCAGATATTCTTCGTCAGTAACAGGCGAAAGCCATGTCACATTGTTGTTATCCGGATTACATTCTATGGCGATGTGGGCGAACCAACTGTCAGGCGCAGCCCCATGCCAATGCTCGACATCAGGAGCTATTTCAACAATATCTCCCGGAAAAAGCCTTCTCGCAGGTTTGCCTTTCTCCTGATAGTAACCTATCCCTGCCGTTGCAATAAGGAGTTGACCACCAGAATGACGATGCCAACTGTTGCGACAGCCCGGCTCGAAAGAAACGTTGAACATCGGAACATTAAGTTCCTTTACTTCCGACATGGGATAAAGATATGCAGTGCCTATGAAATTGGGGTTGCCTGTCATAGCTTTACCAATCGGATACGGCTGCTTAAAATCCTGTGCCGTCGTTGAAAATGATGCTATGGCTATCATTATAATCAGTGCTACAAATTTGATTTTCATATACTTTGATTTTGCTGTTGTTTTCGCTTCGGCAAAATTACTTAATATGGAATGATACATAGCATTGAAAATTTCGGGGACTTTTGCCTATAATTCAGAAATTCAAACAGACATGTTTGATAATCCTCAGCATGTCAGCATATCCGCTATACGATTAAAGAGTTTCAGGAGTTTATGGCAGGTAATACCGAAAAAAGTATAATAAAAGCAACCACAATTTTCCGTTATTTTGATGTAGTAAAACAATATGATAATAAATGAAACGAATTGCATTTTTAATACTCTCGGCTATAAGCATTACAAGTTTTGCCACCAAGCCACTTATGATAGAGCGACAGGGACAGTTTCCAATAGGCGGAACTACCATTCAGCGCCCCGGCACTTTTGACCCGGATACATTTGTCGGTTGGACAAATCCGATACAGGATGGGCAGACATACCGGTGCAACCATGCGTTTGCAAGATACCAGATTCCGGTACAGGCAAAGAAGTTGCCGTTGGTATTCGTTCATGGATTTGGCAGTGACGGAGTGTGCTGGGAAACGACACCTGACGGGCGCGACGGTTTTGCCACCCTACTTTTGCGGGAAAGCTACCCGACTTATGTTCTCGATCTGCCGGGTCGTGGACATGCTTCCCGAACAAGCACAGATGTAACTATAAAGCCGGTTGCCGATGAAGAATTTTGGTTTGACATCTGGCGTATGGGATTATGGCCTGAGTGGAATGAAGGCGTCCAGTTTCCAACAGACTCCCTCAGTGTGTCAAACTTCTTTCGTCAGATGGTGCCGGATTTAAGTGACCACAAACAAGATATAGTAGCACTTGACGCGGTGGCGAATAAAATCGGCAATCACATTCTCGTAACCCATTCGGCGGGAGGATTCCCCGGATGGATGGCGGCAATTAACAACACAGAAGTCAAAGGAGTGGTGGCATTAGAACCGGGAGGATTTGTTTTCCCTGAAGATGAAGTACCCGAAGCTCTCCCCGGACTTACAGGTGGTTTGTCTGGTATTCCTGTCTTATTAGAAAAATTCATGGAATTGACGCGAAAACCGATTGTAATTCTCTATGGGGATTATATTCCCGAATCAGGTGCTACGACTTTGGGAGGCAGCAACTGGGAGGTGCGCTTGAAAATGGCCCGTGAGTTTGTCAATGCTATCAACCGCCACGGAGGTAACGCCACATTGATTGAACTGCCTAAAATCGGAATCAAAGGTAATTCACACTTTCTGATGCAGGAACTCAATAACGATGTAATTGCCGCCCTTGTAGCCGAATGGTTAAGTAATAACGGACTATCTGAATAAACTTGATATTGACTGCTTTCAGAACAAAAGACACGACAAATTGGCTACTTCGCCACCTTGCCGTGTCTTTTGTTTATCTTTAAGCAACCGATTATTTCATCGTTTTCATGTCGATGACATAACGGAATTTCACTTCCCCATTCTTGACTTTATTGTACGCCTCTGTAATGGCAGCGGCATCCGCATTGATTATCTCCACTTCCGGGTATATACCGTGTTCAACGGAATAGTCCATCATTTCCTGTGTTTCACCTATACTGCCAATACGAGAGCCAAACAAACGACGATTTGCCATGCCGATGAATGAACGCATGGGTATTTGTGGCATATCCTTTGCCGCGGGAATACCAACAATGCACATCTGACCGTTCCATTTAAGTCGTTTCATATATTCAATGGGATCGTATGCGGAAGGTATGGTACTGATTATGAAATCATAAGTGTTTTCAAGGCCTTCTGCCTCGCCGGGATTGTTTACATTTACATAGTGCGAAGCTCCCATTCTTAAGGCATCCTCTCGTTTTTCGTCGGTTATGTCAAACACAGTAATGTCCGAACCTATCTCCTTCAGATATTTTAACGCCATGTGACCAAGTCCGCCAAAACCTGCTACCGCGACTTTATCACCGGCTTTTATTCCGGCATACTTTATAGGAGAATAGGTTGTTATGCCTGCACATAATAATGGAGCAACCTTTTCCAGCGGAGCATTGTCGGGGATCTTTATAGCGTAATCTTGTGAAACGACTATATTGTCGGAGTAACCGCCTTGTGTCGCCTCGTTGTTATGATAGGGGTCATGGTCATGATATGTAGAAACCGAGTTTGAGCAATAATGCTCAAGTCCTTCTTTGCAGAAATCACACTCATGACAAGAATTTATGATGCAGCCTACGCCGGCATAATCTCCTTTCTTGAATTTTGTGACATTTTTGCCTACGGCAACTACTTTCCCGGCAATCTCGTGTCCCGGTACCATTGGATATTCTTCCTTTTTCCAATCGCCGTGAACATTATGCAGATCGCTATGACAGATTCCGGAATACAGAATTTCGATTTGTATCTCATCATCGCCAACGGAATGTCTGGTAAATTTATAAGGTTTGAAAACACCGCTTTCATCGAAGGCAGCAAAACCTCTTGTCGGTATAACATAATCCTGTGCAGATGCTGTGATATTCAACAATGATATTGTGGCAGTGATAAGAATAAATAATCTTTTCATCAAAAAATGATTTTCAAAAAATTGATAATACTATCATTCACCAAGAGTTTTGGTAAAGACTAATGATGACAAAAACCATTTCCCATTTTCTTTGACATATACTTCCGTGACAATGAAAGGAAATCTTACGGAATTTCCTCCAACCTCTGAGTTTAGATGAATACGGCTATAAATAGTGGCCGTATTTTCAGTAAATTTGACTTCCTGACTGTGTATTTCCGCTTTCTTATACCAGATATGCCCTTCTTTAATAGTGTTGAGTTCAGCTTCTTTACCCCAGTACCCACCCATGTGTACGAATTGGGAACTTTCATGAAATAAATCCGCCAGCCTATCCACATTCTTGTCTGACATCCATTGCCATTTTGAATTGGACAGATCTACAATCTCTTGTTCTTCGGGAGTGAATGATACGGCATCCTGTGCTGCTATTGAGAAAATGCACATTGCCGAAGTAATCAGTAATAATATTAAACGGTTCATTGTGTAGATAATTTATTATACAAAATTACCGACACTTATCAATATGCGCTTTATGAAAATTTCGGAATATTAAACCGATTTTACCGAAAACACCTATTCTCTGTATTGTGTGGGGTTTAAGCCAAGTGTCCGCTGAACATAACGGCTGAAATATGCAGGCGATGAGAAGTGGAACATATCGGAAATCTGAACAAATGTCAGAGTCTTATCTCTCAACAGACGGGCAATATCTAATGATGTATAGCGGTTTATCCAATAGTTTGCAGGATAGCCGCTGACTTTTTTCGACACTTCCGATAGATATTTTGGAGTCACGCATAATGCGTCTGCGTAATAAGCGACTTCACGGTTATTCCGATAATCACCATTTTCAAGCATATTGAGAAAACGGTTCATCAACAAGGCATTTTGTGTTGATACTGTCGATTCCTTGTTTATAACCGAGTGGAAATCAAAGAAATCAAGAATTGCGGACTGAACGGCGTTTCTCAACAGTTCACTATAGAAAGTGTGGTCAGTCTGTGTGAGGCGGTATTCTATCCAACGGAAATCACGCTCGCACACAAAACGCTGTCCGGCATCAAGGTTCATGACGGGATTAAGGAACAGGGATAGCTGTCCTTTCATCCCATAATTGGTCTGCGGAGTGCATAGCTCTATGAATGAAGATGTGGCATACAGGACTTTGACCTCGAAATCGTCAGACGGTTTTATTTTTTCAACCAGTTTCCCTTTTCTGACTATCATGAGATCGCCCTCGTTCAATTCAAACTCGTTGCCGTTGAATGTGAAATAGCAATGTCCCGCAAGGCATATAGCATGGGCAAGATAGTCACTATAGACCTCGGTACCGAGGCCGTCAAGCGAATATTCTATGATTACATCCTTTATTCTGTCCATACAATCACAAGTTTGCTATGCAAAATTACTAATTACTAAGGATATAACGCCATCACGGTGGCATTATTGCGTTTCAGCTTCATAACAGCCTTGTCCAAAGACTCAGTTGGCTCAATGATGTTGTAGCCGTTCCAGAAATCAGCATCCCAATAATCAGCTACCTTGTCATAGAAAATATCATTGTTGCCGAAAGCGAGTTTTCGGGATATTCCATCTTCCGGATTATCTATCCTGTCAACCATAACCATTTCAGCGTATGTGGTATATCCTGAGGAGAACAATCGCCGTTTCCAGTCGCACTTAAAACGTGTCTTGGTCTTTATATAATTGAGGTATGATACTCCGTCAGCCAATCTGTAAGTGACGGTAAAGGCTACCTCCTGCGGTTTGAAATGAAGACCACGGGGCTTCTTGCGGAGAATGGCATTTGTAGCTTTGCTCTTGTCTGACATATCAAGCTCAAATTCAGCCTTACTGAATGACAAGGTTTCTTGGTCTATATACAGCAGTCCATGACACAGGGCATAATCGAGTTTTACTTTGGGCGAAAAGCGTATCACATATTGCATACGGTCATCTATGCTTACCGGCTTTTCCATAGAGAAATCATAATACGCCAGATCGTCATAGCCGAAAAGGAAGTCACTGTTTTTAACAAAATCTATAATAACCGGAAGCGTTGGACCGCCTACAATCTTGACGGAAAGCGTGTCGCGGCTGTTCTGACTTATCAGTCTGCGTCCTTTCTTTATCTGTACCCGTTCTCCGTTATTCATTCTTCTGGTATATGGAGTCTTGAATACATCAACAATGGCTTCTGAAACGCCGATATACCGTTTCCCTTTCTGTACGGTTTCACGGTAGAAGGCTGTGAACAAATTCCTGTCAGAAGAATAATTCGTCGGTATCTTTTTGAGGGCTTCGGCAACAATCTCGTCAGGCTTGCCGCCTCTGACGATTACTTCTTTGAGCATCTTGGCAGATGAAGACATCATTATTGTTATTCCCGATCCGGTTTTGACGAATTCTGGCAATGACAATGTGTTGCTGAAATAACCAAGTTGTTCAGCCTTTATTTTCCCTTTGGAATGATCTGAAGGAATAGTCAGCGAAAATGAGCCGTCGGCGTTGCTTACCGTGCCGATATGCGACCCCACAACCGAAATACTGACATTCTCCATAGCTTTTTTGGTATCCTTGTCTTTCACAATACCGCTTATGGTCACGAAAGGAGCATCCGCCTGCTCCTGAGCGACGGCTAAACCTGCTGCCATGCAGCATAATAGCACTATTGATATAAATCTTGCCATATACTACGCCTAAATTATTGACATCGCAAAATTACTCAAATCCCATGATAGTCGGCTTGCAGTTTTTTTCGGTCTTTGATACAGAAAATTCCCATATCGGCAATAATGGTACGAAAGACCGAAATATTCATAAGTCCGTTTAAGCCGATAAATCCCAACTTTGCAAACAAAAACTAATATCAAATGATACGCAGGACATTATCAGCCTTAGCAATTTGCCTGTCACTCACAGCGGGCATGGCACAGACGGCAACAGAACCGGCCAAAGTCTATTTTACTTCGGAGATAACTCCCGAATCACTTGTGAGCATCTTCAAGGCACTCGGTGTGATCCCCGAAGGCAATGTAGCTGTGAAAATCAGCACAGGCGAATCCGCTCAAAGTAATCATCTCCGCCCGGAACTCATCGGCACTCTTGTCAAGGATGTGAAAGGCACCATCGTCGAGTGCAACACAGCATACGGAGGCAACCGTTCCAACACAGCCTCACACCGTCGTGCAATCGAGCAACGCGGATATGGAGAAATCGCCACAGTAGACATCATGGATGAAGAAGGCGGCATGAACCTCCCGATGCAGGACACCAAATGGTTTGCAGAAAATCTTGTCGGAAGCCATCTTGCAAACTATGACTTTATGATAAACCTTGCCCATTTCAAAGGTCACGCTATGGGCGGTTTTGGTGGAGTCCTTAAAAATCAGAGCATCGGAATAGCCACTCCCGATGGTAAAACCCGCATCCATACGGCAGGCGCTTACTCAGACCCACGATATGTTTTCCAACAGCCACACGGTCAGGATGCTTTCTTGGAGTCAATGGCAGGTGCAGCCCAGTCTGTTCATAACTATTTCAAAGGTAAAAAAGGGATAGTGTATATAAATGTGATGAACAATCTCTCGGTTGACTGCGACTGTGACGGACACCCCCATGCGCCGGAAATGAAGGACATCGGCATCCTTGCCTCACTTGACCCTGTGGCTCTCGACAAGGCTTGCCTTGACCTTGTGTATAACCACGAGCCTACTGCCGGAGATAACAACCGTCCTCTGGTGCAGCGTATCGACAGCCGTCACGGAACACATACCGTTGACTATGCCGAACAGATTGGTCTTGGCACAAAAAGCTATGACCTCATTGATGTTACCACAAGTGGTATAGACGATATTGCCGTTGACGGGGTCAGGAAATATAATGTTTATGACCTTAAAGGCGTAAAAGTGCTGTCTAACGCAAGCGACCTTTCCGGGCTTACCCCCGGCATTTATATCGTAAATGGTCAAAAACAAAGGATAGAATAATAATCCCATGAAATATAGAATACCGATTGTCACCGTTGTATCCACGCTCATTTTTTCGGCTCTTGATATGTCAGGAGCCGAAAAAGTTGATACTACCAGAGTCTTGAATGAGGTAGTAGTGACCGGCACTAACAATACTGTACCCCAGAAATTGCTGCCATATACAGTTTCAGTTGTTAACAACAGACAGCTCGAAGCCACCGGACAGACACAAGTGCTGTCTGCAATATCAGGTATGGTTCCGAGCCTGTTTGTGTCGCAACGTAGCATCTTCGGATTCGGTGTGAGCAATGGCGGTTCAGGCCATATCAAACTTCGCGGCGTCGGCGGTGACAGGGCAAGCGCGGTGTTGATGATGGTTGACGGCCAACCCCAGTTCGCCGGCATATATTCACATCATATCGCCGATTTTTACGACAAGGAATATGTTGAGCGTGTCGAGGTATTGCGCGGCCCCAGCTCCGTTCTGTACGGTTCTAATGCAATGGCGGGGACAATCAATGTCATAACAAAAAATGCAGTGGCAGACGGAGTGCATACTACCCTGCAATCCCAATACGGTTCTTATAACACTTGGCTATCCTCCATTACCAATACAGTCCGCTATGGCAAGTTCTCATCCCTTGTTTCATTGTCATACAACCGCACTGACGGCAATGTTGACAACTTCGATTTCAAGCAGGCAGACGGCTATGCCAAAATCGGATACGATTTTTCCGACAAATGGAAAGCGTATATTGACTACACGCTAATGAATTTCCGTGGCAACGACCCTATATATCCTACATTGTCCAATCCGGAGTCCACGGACATTTATCATCAAAATATCATCCGAGGGGAAGCTGCCGCCACTGTGACAAACTCATACGGCCCGGTTTCAGGTTCTGCCCGGATATATTACAACTACGGCAATCATTTTGTGGATGATCCGAGGCATTTCCACAGCACTGACGACCGTCTGGGTGTAATACTCTACGAGAATTTCAATCCGTGGACAGGGGCATCTGCTACAGTAGGATTTGATTTTGACTCATATTCGGGCGAAATACCGGTGTCAGGTGGCAACAACCATACAGAAGGCTCCATGAGTACAATCTCGCGGGAAACCATCGTGGAGTATTCTCCTTATCTCATCTTGTCGCAGATGTTTCTTGACAATCTGATAAATATCAACGGAGGCCTGCGTATGGCGAACAGTGATAAATTCGACACACAATGGATTCCGCAGTTTGGATTTGCGGTCAATCCCGGACTCGGCTGGACTGTAAAAGGTAACCTTGCAATGGGCTATCGCAATCCGTCATTCCGCGAACTGTATCTTTATCGCATGGCTAATCCCGATTTACAGCCTGAAAAGATGATAAACTATGAAATTTCAGTCGGCAAATCCTTTTCCCGATATTTTTCAGCCGAAATAACAGGCTATTACAGCAAGGGTGACAACATGATTCAGACTGTTGACCAGAAAAATCAGAACACAGGTCGATTTATAAACAAAGGTATTGAATTGTCGGCTCACAGCCATCCGGTTGACAATCTATGGCTTACCGCTACATACAGTTATCTTCATACCTCGCTCCGTAATCTTGTCGGTGCGCCGAAAAATCAGTATTATCTCGGAGTGGAGTGGAAACCGTGGCATTTCCTCAACATTGGAGCAGACCTGAAAGGCGTGGGTGGATTGTATGTCGCAGACAATATCAGGCATCAGAACTATGCTTTGCTTAATCTGAAGATTACATGGGATATTTGCCGATATGTATCAGTATTTACCAGACTTGAAAACATCACCGATGCACGGTATATGATAAATCGAGGTTATGAAATGCCCGGATTTACGGCAATGGGTGGCTTCAAAGTCAGATTCTGACCAATTCAATCAAACATATATAAACTCAGATGAAGAGAGGGGTACCGTTATTATTGCCACGGTATCCCTTGATTTTGCTAATCGGTATTTTGTGAAAATTCTGCCGTATTTATCGTAATAATGGCTTGTGAATATCTCGGTAATTTTGCAACTGAAAATAATCATAACATATTACGATATGAAGAAATACCTGTCTTTATTTTTCCTTCTCACAGCGGCATTGACAATGATGTCATGCAGCAGTGACGAACCTGAAAGCCCGGATAAACCGGAAACAGAAGAACCTTCTGAACCCGGCACCCCCACTGAACCTGTTGACGGGAGCAAAATACTTGTAGCCTATTTTTCGTGGGGAGGCACGACAGAACGTATGGCTAAAATTATAGCAGAACAGACCGAAGGCACTCTATTTGAAATTGAGCCGGTTGTACCTTATCCTACGGAATATACACCTTGCACAGAGGTGGCATTGCAAGAACTGGATAGTAATGCGCGCCCGGCAATCAAGGGTAAAGTTGACAAAATGGATGAGTATGACATCGTTTTTATTGGCTGCCCTGTATGGTGGCATACGGCCCCTATGATTATCAGCACATTCGCCGAAAGCTATGACTTCAAAGGCAAGACTGTTGTGCCGTTCTGCACATACGCTTCAACATACAGGGATGAAACACTTGCCAAGATTGTCGAGTTGACGCCTGAATCAAACCACCTTGCTGGCGAAGGCCTGACAAGTGGTCGGATTAACGAGCAGAACATATCCTCGTGGTTAAAAGAAATCAAGGTAATTAAATAAAGCATAGCAAAAATGAACAGAATATTCACATTTCTTATCTCCCTTTTTGTACTGGGCTGCGGAACATCGTGTGCCAATGATGATGTTCCTGTTCCGGTCGATGAATCTCAAGAAAGCGCATACTTTGGTGGCCGGAAAGCACTTGTCGCTTATTTCAGTTGGGGTGGAACTACTCAACGGATGGCACAACAGATTCAGGAAATCACAGGTGCCGACATGTTTAGGATTGAGCCGGTTGTGCCTTATCCGACCGAATATACACCATGTACGGAAGTCGCACGCGAGGAGAAAGACAACAATGCGCGTCCGGAAATCAAGGACAGGGTGCAAAACTGGGATGACTATGATGTTGTTTTCATCGGTTGTCCCGTCTGGTGGTGGACAACCCCCATGATTATTCACACTTTTTGCGAGAGTTATGATTTCAAGGACAAGACAGTGGTTCCATTCTGCACATATGCCGCAACTTATCGCGATGAAACGCTTGCAGAGATTGTGAACAGTACGCCCGATGCCGCCCACCTTACTGGCGAAGGTCTGACAAGCGGACGTATCAATCGTTCCACGATACAGACATGGATTGACCTTATCAACGAGGAGTGGAACAACAATAATCCATCCGGTTCCGGCGATGCCGTGCTGACCGGAAAGGTCAATCTTTGGGAGAAAGGAAACATTCCTACAGTCACCCACAATGTGAATAATTCCGACGGGCCTGATTTTATTCCAAACATGGAAGTGTTTACAGTTGACGAATCCGTAACTCCAAAAGGCGCGGTCATTATCTGTCCCGGAGGCGCTTTCGCGTTCCGCAGTATGCAGAATGAAGGCTATGACATTGCCGATATGCTTGTGCCTATGGGTTATCAATGCTTTATCGTCAATTATCGCATCCAGCCTTATACGATGAGAGAAAGCGCGACCGATCTTCAGCGTGCCATACGTTATGTTCGTGCCCATGCTGACGAATATCGCATAAATCCTGAAAACATAGCTTTGGTTGGCTTCTCGGCAGGGGGCATCCTTAACGGCGAAGTCCTTTTGAACTGGCGTGATCTGACAAACGGCACTGCGCTTGACAGCTCTTATCGCCCCGATGCTTTGGACAATGTACCCGTTTCGGCTTGTGCCGTAGGCATGATTTACTCTTTCTACGGAAGGTTGAGTGTTTCTATGAATGATGTAACCACACTTCGCGCCGCAAATCTCCCTCCGGCTTTCTATTGCTGGGGAACACGCGACGGATTTGCCGGACAGTTCACTCAGAACGCCAATGCGGTCGAAGAAGCGGGCTGCACTGTAGAGAGAAAGATTTTGCAGGGTTATCCTCACGGATATGGTTCCGGTGGCAATGCCGGTGTCTGGGGAAATGATTTTGACGCTTTCCTGACAAAAATCATGTCTGGCAATTCAGGCATAGCGGATATAATATCGGATATGTCTGATAGCGGCGAAACAAAGATTTACGACCTTAACGGGATTGAGGTAAATACCGATAATCCCCGACATGGCATATACATTGTGAGGAACGAAAAAGAATCCAAGAAAGTCATATTATAAAAATGTCAATGAAATACAGAAAAATCGGTCAGCTTGAGGTGTCTGCCGTAGGTCTGGGGTGTATGGGCATGAGCCACGGATACGGCGCTCCGGCAGACAAGTCTGATATGACGGAATTGTTAGCATATGCAGTCGATATGGGCTACACCTTATTCGACACCGCAGAGCTTTATGGCACTCCCGATGATCCTCATGCCAATGAAGAACTTCTCGGCAATGCTCTGAAACAATATCGTGACAAAATAGTCATTGCCACAAAGTTCGGAGTTTCGTTCCAAGACCCCAATGCACCGGGACCTCAACCGATAGTGCCTGATGCGTCACCCGAGACTATACGCAAATCTATTGAAGGCTCTCTTAAAAGATTGCAGACCGACCACATAGATCTCTACTATCAGCACCGGATTGACCCTGCTGTAGAGCCAGAGAAGGTTGCCGAAACAATGTCGGAATTGATGCGTGAAGGTAAAATACTGCACTGGGGCATTTCGGAGGCTAACGAGCAGTATCTCCGTCGCGCCCATGCCGTCTGCCCTGTTACAGCAGTTCAGAACCGTTATTCGATGATGGCCCGGTGGCATGAAGATTTGTTTCCCGTGCTTGAAGAACTCAACATCGGCTTTGTGGCGTTTTCGCCTCTTGCCAACGGCCTCCTGACCGAGAACTACGATGCCGGCTTCAAATTTGACGGTAAAACGGATTACAGGGCTGCAATGCCTCAGTTCCGGAAAGAAAGTTTTGAGAAGAACAGAGGGCTGTTTGAATTTATTCATAACCTTGCCGATGAGAAACATGCCACTCCCTCGCAGATTTCGCTGGCTTGGATGCTCTGCAAAAAGCCGTGGATTGTGCCTATACCCGGCACCCGACATCTTTGTCGCCTGAAAGAAAACGCCGGAGCTGCCGATGTGAGCCTTTCACAAGAAGAAATCGCCATGATTGACGAGGCTCTCAACGGAATTACGATGAGTGAGGTGTTTGGCGGCTCTAAAATCGTAAAAGACTGAAACGACCATTAAATTAAACTGTTAGCATGAAGAAATTTGCAATTAAGACAATAGCGTTTTTAATGATATTCGTTCATTCTGTAAATACCTGCCTTGCAGAAGATACATATAAAAACGGCATACCATACGTCACACTTAACAACGGTCAACAAATGCCACGTTTCGGAATCGGTACTTTTAATGTTCCCGGCGACACCGTGGCTGCCGATGCCGTGACTTTCGCACTGAAAAACGGTTATCGTCACATAGACACCGCCCATGCCTACCGTGTGGAACGTGGCGTGGGGCAGGCTATAAAGGATAGCGGTGTGCCCCGTGAAGAAATCTGGGTGACCAGCAAACTGTGGCCCAGTGAATATGGCGAGGAAGAATCGGCTGTCGCAATTGACCGTATGCTTGACCGCCTCGGACTGGACTATATAGACCTCCTGTATGTGCATCAACCGATGGGCGATTGGCGCGGAGCATGGAGAGCAATGGAGAAAGCGGTCGCGGACGGTAAGGTTAGGTCGCTTGGCTTAAGCAACTTCGATGCGGCAGATTCTCTTTATACTGCGGCTCTCGAATGGGCTAAAATCAAACCGGCTGTCATGCAGATTGAATGTCACCCTTACGCACAACGTGTTGAATGGGCAAAGAAACTCGCAAATGATTCAATTGTTCTTGAGGCTTGGTTTCCTCTCGGAGGAGCCATGAGTAACGGTGCGTTATTCAAAGACCCGATGATACAGGAGATTGCGGCTGCACACGGCAAGACGCCTGCACAAATCATTTTACGCTGGCACATTCAGGAGGGCCATTCTGCAATTCCCGGAGCCACCGATTACGGTTACATAACCGAAAATATAGACATTTTCGATTTTGAGCTGACTCCGTTCGAGATGGAACAGATGCGTAAACTGAATAAGGAACAGCGTTTCTTCAATATGGATTACAAACAGGCAGAGCAGTTTATGCTCAACTGGAAAATGGACGATTAAGCATGATACCGAAAGTAATATGCCATATTATGAGTTCAGTTGACGGCAGGCTTTTACCGGGTCGCTGGACTCCACCTTTTGACGGAACAGATTCCGCAAATCTGTTCGCTGAATATGCCGCAATCGGCAAGAACCTGAAAACCGACGCATGGATGTTTGGCAAAACAACCACACGGGAGGCATTTCCATATAAATTCATGCCCAAAAGTTCTGAACATCCCCACGCCGGTACCGTACACATCGGCAATCGCAATTCATCAAGGTTGTTTATAACCGTTGACCCTGATGCCGACATATTCTATACTTCCGACAGGTTGCGCGGTGACAACATCGTTGTCATATTGGGAACCAATGCTACAACGGATTATCTGGAAATGCTTCAGGAAAAGGGAATTTCCTACATAGTTTTAGCAGATTCAACCAATCTGTGCGAGGCGATGGAGTTACTTCATGAAAATTTCGGAATAAACTCTATATCGCTTCAGGGCGGAGGCATAATCAACGGAGCCATGCTTGCTGCCGGCTTGATTGACGAGTTGAGCCTCGTCATTTATCCGGGCATTGACGGACTTACAACCTCTCCATCTGTTTTTGAGTATCTTGGAGCCTCCGACGAACTGCCGGCATCAGGACAATCATTGGAACTGTTGTCTGCCGAGTCCCGTGATAATGGTATTGTATGGCTTCGATACAGATTTCATAAAATTTAATGACTCTTGAAATAATGAATAGAAAACTGTTAGCCGGTGCTACTTGTGTAATGATATGCTCATCGGTTGCATTGGCTCAAAAATCAAATGATATGACTGACAAACCAATTTTTGAAGATGTAGCCGTTGAGGATGCTCTCTCATACAAGGGCAATCCTTACGGGCTTGTGTATGACAACGCAATCACCTCCAACGAACCGGGGCGGGTGAATATCCACCCGATTGCCTATGACCTTAACGGACTTCGTATAGCCGCCAACGTTTATACTCCGGCCGATTATGACCCGTCAAAGAAATATCCAGCTCTCGTAGTCGCACATCCCAACGGGGGAACAAAGGAACAGGTAGCGGGAAACTATGCACAGATAATGGCCGGCAAGGGCTATATCACTCTCGCCTTTGATGCCGCATATCAGGGAGCCAGCGAGGGTAAACCGCGCAATACAGACAAACCCGCAAACCGAGTGGAAGACATACACCGTGCCGCTGATATTCTCGCCACATATCCCGGTGTGGATGCCGACCGCATGGGAATACTCGGCATTTGTGGCGGCGGTGGCTATACCGCCAAAGCCGCACAGACCGACAAGCGTTTCAAGGCTGTGGCAACACTAAGTCTTTTCAACTCCGGCCTCGTTCGTCGCAATGGTTTCCTTGATTCGCAGATCAATCAGATTCAGGAACGACTTGCCGATGCCTGCGCTGCCCGTCAGCGAGAGGCCGAAGGTGGCGAGATTGAATATATCGGCGATATGAGCGGGGTTACTCCTGAACAGGCAGCAAAACTGCCGTTTGATCTCTATCGTGAAGGTTACGATTATTATATCGTGAACTATGCGCATCCCAATTCCACATTCCGCTATACCAAGAGTAGTCTTATCGACCTTATGGACTGGGACGCCTCCGAAGGGATGCAGCTTATCAATGTGCCTCTCCTGATGATTGCCGGTAAAAATGCCGACACTCTCTATATGTCGGAGCAATGTCTGAGCAAAGCGACAGGAACATCGGATAAGGAATTGTTCCTTGTTCCCGGAGCGACACATATCCAGACATACTTCGTCCCGGAATACGTTGAAATCGTGACAGACAAACTGACCGAGTTTTTCAATAAAAATCTTCAATAACCGAAAAAAGTGCAAGTGCGGCTGGAAAAAGTATAAATCCGTCCGCCTTGCACTTTGGTTTATATCCCTGTAATTATGAAATTGATTAAATCACTGGTTGTATTCATCTCTGCAACTCTGTTGTCATGCACAGCGACAGCCGGGAAACAGAATGATGCCGACAACACTTCAAACAACGAGAATATGAAATCAGTAATAGTTTATTTCACGCACTCCGGAAACACGGAGCTTGCCGCAAAAGAAATAGCGGATGTTACAGGCGCCAAGATGATACGTCTTTTGCCTGAACAGCCCTATACTTCCGAGGATATTGACTGGACAGTGGAGACCTCCCGATGCACAGTGGAGCACAAAGACCAGTCGCTTCGTCCGGCTATCAAGCCCGTGGATGTCAACTTCGCTGAGGTTGACACTGTATTCATCGGTTTCCCGATCTGGTGGCACGAGGAACCTGCCGTTATCCGCACATTCCTTGACAACTACCGCGAACAGCTCAAAGACAAAGTGCTTTATCCGTTCTGCACCTCATACGAAAGCCCGATGTCGGAGGCTGATACAAACCTGCACAAAGGTTATCCGTCGCTCAATTGGAAAACGGGTCTCAGGCTCCCTGCAAAGCCGGAACAAATCAAAACATGGATTAAAAAATAATCTAAATACTACGGAATATGTATAATTTCAACGGAAAGACTGCTCTTGTAACAGGCGGAAGTTCGGGCATTGGTCGTGCAATTGCCCGCAGACTGGCAGAGGAAGGCGCAAAGGTGCTTATCATCGCCAGAAAGGAGAATGACTTGAAAGCGACAGCCGAAGGCTATCCGAAAATATCGTATCTTGTAGGCGACCTCACGCAGCAAGATGCTATATCTTCATTGTCAGAATACATCGCCAAGGACTTTGACGGGAAGCTGGATATTCTTGTTAATAATGCCGGATGGTGCCCGGTAAAATCCATTACCGAAGTTACTATGGCAGATTATGGCAAGGCTTTCGATCTTGATGTGCGTGCCGTTGTCGATCTGACAATAAACACACTGCCTTACGTTCTTAAAGCAAAAGGCACAATAATTAACCTGTCAAGCATCGGCGCGACTCATGCAGCTCCCAACATATCAATGTATGTCGGGGCCAAGGCTGCGATCAGCAGCTTCACACGTGGCTGGGCACTTGACCTTGCAAAACAAGGCGTGAGAGTCAATGCTGTTGCTCCCGGTGCCGTTGAAACAAATATCTGGAATGTTCCGGGACTTACGCCCGAACAATCGGAAGCACACGAAAAGAGTATAACCTCCGGCATACCGATGGGACGCATGGCTAAACCGGAAGAAATTGCCAGCGTTGTGGCATTTCTCGCCTCGGATCAGGCAAGCTATGTGAGTGGGGCTGTGTTCGCAGTTGACGGAGCTGCCGGAGCAATGTGATTATAAATCAAAATCAATGATTCGGTAAATTTAGAGGAAGCCCAGTCTCGGCTAAGCCGCTAATTGAGCCAACCTCTGGTTTATTTTCTGAATTATTTTGAGATGCGGAGATTTTCCGTAAGTCGAAATAATTGTCGAGGCGAGATACGCCTCGAACATGAGCCGTTTGAACTGAGGCACTGACAGGCCGGGGTAATCCTTCCTTATAACCTCCTTACAGACATTGAGCGTGGTAAAGGAAAGATTGAACGCGAAGTCGAGCCGATCCTTGTCCCGGGTCTGCTGGGACTGAAGACCTGTGAACTGTTTGGCATCGCGTATTCCGAACTCAATCTGGAATCGTGTGCGGTAAAAGCCGATGATCCGTTGGGGAGCCATTCCGGTATCGGTTGAGAAATACACGAGGGACTCCCCGTTCTCAACAGGACATACCACAATGCGGATATTGCGTTTCAACGCTCTTGAGTTGACAACCGCAGTGTAACATTCGGTTTTGATTCCTTTTGAATCCTCATATATGAATGAAGTGAAGACCGACATATCAAGACAGGATAAATCCACTTTTTCGCCATATTTCTTAATGCGTCCGCGTCTTCGCGGTGCGGGAGGAGAGGTTATGGCCAGATACCTCAGGTATGAGTTGGACCGCAACCTCCCGACAAAGCGGAATCCCATAGCAACCACTTCATTTACAAATTCATATTTGGAGAAGAAAGCATCGGCCACCATAATATCGGTCAGAGGAAGCAACTCATCGGCCTTTGACCTGACAAGGGATATATACCAGTCGAGCATCGACATGTCCTTCTCCGGCTCAAGAGTCTTGAAGTTCGGGGTCTGTATGGCACCGAGCATTACGCAGGTGCGCTTGCTGAGGCTTATGGCTCCGATGGCCATTATCTCCAGCCCCCGTTTTACCCGCTGCGCCACCCCGGACCAGAAACGGCCTATGCCGTACGTCAGTCTGCCGGCTTTGGAGATATACGACGGATCGATTGCTATGGCGATGTCATCTCCGTCGCCGATACTTTCACGGGCAATTCCCATGTTGACTCTCATCCAGTCAACGGATGCTTTGAAATTGGAGGCAAAGGTCTTGGCCGTACGTCCGCCATAGCGCGACAGCCGGGTGAAATTGATTTTCCCCGGAATCAACGCGACTGTGCGTATTGTTAAAACCAGCCAGTTGAGAAACCTTTTGCTCATTTTGGTTGTAGTATTTTCAAATACAGATTTGTACCGAAAGGTAAAGTCTTTGAGAATCGCCAATACGTTCATAGTCTAATGGTTTTATAATGAACGCTTTGGCGATTCATTTATATCTGCGATATTATTATATTAACTTAATTTTCAATTACTTCGGCATTTTTTACCGAACCATTGAAAATAACGAATAATGGAATATACAAAACTTAACAACGGAATGGAGATGCCGATGCTTGGCTACGGCGTCTTTCAGATACCTGATGAACAGACTGCCCAGTGTGTCGCAGATGCCCTGAGTGTCGGTTACCGCCTTATTGACACCGCACAGGCATACGGCAACGAGAAAGGAGTCGGCGAGGGTATCAAACGAAGCGGCGTATCGCGCAGCGACATTTTCCTTGTGGATAAAGTCTGGATGTCGCACTACGACTATGACGGAGCCAAAGCGTCTATCGACCGGTCGTTGCAACTTCTCGGCACGGACTATATAGACCTTATGCTTCTTCATCAGCCATTCGGCGATGTTTACGGCGCTTACCGTGCAATGACGGATGCACACCGAGAAGGTAAAATTCACGCACTCGGTGTGAGCAATTTCCCTGCCGACCGGTTCATAGACTTTGCCAGTCATGTGGAGATAGCTCCCGCAGTGAATCAGGTTGAGGCAAATGTGTTCAATCAGGAGCCGGGCCTTCAGAAATGGCTTGACGAATGGGGTACGCGCATGATGGGCTGGGGGCCGCTTGCTGAAGGTAAAAACGGTTTCTTCACAAATCCCGTTCTTGAGGCTATCGGGAAGAAGTACGGCAAGAGTGTAGCTCAGGTAGCATTGCGTTTCCTTCTCCAGCTCGGTATCATCATCATTCCAAAGAGTGTCAAGATTGAACGTATGCGCCAGAATTTCGACCTGTTCGATTTCACGCTCGATGCAGACGATATGGCGGCAATAAAAAAACTTGATACAGGCAAACCATTCATTATCGGCTCCCATGAAGATCCCGAAGTGGTAAAATGGTTCATGCAGTTCATAAAGGACTAAAAGGATTCCAACGTAATCCCAAAACAAAACATCCGGCTGAAATAGTACAAAATCCTATTCAGTCGGATGTTTCTTTTATAATTTCGGGCCGGAGGCACGGAATCCTCCGGGGGGAGTGACACCGCAACCACCGATGATTATGCGGGAATTTAACGGTTCTCGCTGTTGCTGTCGATAACCGGGACTTGCGGGTTCTGCGACCATCGACTCCTTTAAGCCGGAAGGCTGGGATTGTTCATCCCTTACTTCGACTCTTGGGGTATCAGGTTGTTGCTTGACTTCCTCGCCATCCTTTTCATCGTGCTTCGGAGCAAGTTCGGCAGTTATCTTGCGGTCGAGGGCGGCAAGTTCGGATTTTAACGCCTTTAGCTCTTCCTCCTTGCCCCAAGTCTTTGACACGATGCTCTCGAGGGTCGGGACATCGGCTTTGAGTTTGACCGTGCGTTCCTCGTACTGGGCAATTATACCGGGGATCTTCTCCAGAGCGTTGACGAAGTTCATACAAGCGGCATGGGTGTCGCTCATGGCGATAAAGCCGTTGTTGAACTTGTATTTGTAATGACCTTCGACAACGAAGCGGTTCTGTACGCCTTCTCTGCCGTCAATGACGGTACGCTCCGAGATAATGCTTATCGGGAAGCCATAGACCTCGCCGATGCGCTGATATTGGCCGTGGGTGTCGGTACGCTGTGAAAGTCCTTGAAGATGTATGCCCATGTTCTTCTCATCGGAGAGATTGCAGGTGTCGATTGTGAGATTGTTGATGGGGTTGCCGTCCTTGTCACGCTGAACAACTGCCTCATACCGGGCACGGTCGGCTTTCATCCTCTCAATCGCCGCCTCATTGTTGGCAATGTCGTGGCTGATAGTCTGGAGCCGGAAACGGGAATCGCCGATGCCCTTGTTGAATGATTTACGCTCACTCTCCAACGCAGCTATGCGCTTTTCAAGTTTTGCCTTTTCCAAAAGGTCGGTGTTACCTGACAGAATCGCCATATACTCGGAGAAGTTCATGCCGTTCTTCTCGTCCATAGCACCCTCGTCGATGGTTCTCGCTCCGAGTGCGCCGGATTTGAGTTGGTCGATGAATGTCGCCTTGCAGTGGAGAAGATTGAACTTGTAGGAGTCCAACGACTTCTCAACGGCATAAATGATTACATCCACCTTATTATCAGCGTATAGCTTGGCAATCTCGTTGCCGGCTCTTATGCCTCTGCCGTCACGCTGTGTCAAATCGCTTGGGCGCCAGGGTGTATCGCAATGATGAATCGCAACACATCTTCTTTGAGCGTTGACACCGGTACCCAACATACTGGTCGAGCCGAAAAGCACCCGCACATCGCCGTCGTTCATAGCCTCAATGACGGCCTTTCGGCTACGCTCCGTCTTACATTCCTGAATAAAGCGTATCTCATGCGCTGGAATACCGTAATCTTCTATCAGTTTTCGTTTGATTTCGGAATAGACATTCCACTCGCCGGGCTTATATGTCGATAAGTCGCTGAATACAAACTGTGTGCCACGTTGAGCGTCATATTTATGATAGTATTCCGCTATCATACGGGCGCAGTGGCTGGCTTTGTTATTCGGGTCATCGCCATATTCAGGATCAATCATACGCATATCGAGTGCCATTTTGCGGGCATAGTCCGTGGCAATAAGCATCTTCGCTTTTCCTTCGGTCTCAGACAACGGCGCCCTGCCCAATATCGTGGCATCGCCACTCTCGGCAAACTTCATCAGCTTCTCGATGAAGGCTTCCTGCGCCGGTGTCGGAGGAATGTTGTGGAGTATCTCGTTCTTTCGGGGACGGTCAACTCCAACATCCTCGGCGGTGCGGTAGTCGGTAATCTCATTATAGAACGCCGCCAGTTCCGGCACCTTGATGAAATACCTGAAACGCTCCTTGGCCACAATGTGATTTGTCACATTGAACTCGTAATCCGTTGTCTTTTTGGCGAAGATGGCAGCCCACGCATCGAAGCATCTAATCTCCTGCCTTTCAAGCTCATTCGGACGCAGATACTTGAACAATAGATACAGTTCAGTAAGCGAGTTACTGATTGTTGTACCACTAAGAAAAGTAGCTCCGAGGTCTTTGCCGGTACGCTCTTGAATTGTGCGTATCGCATAGAGAAGATTCAATGCCCGCTGTGAGCCTTCCGAGTTACCCAAACCCGCCACACGGTCATGTCTGGTGTTGAACATAAGGTTCTTGAACTGGTGCGATTCATCAACGAAGATGTGGTCGATGCCCATCTGCTTGAAATCCACCACATTGTCCTTGTTCTGCTCCATCTGGTACTGGATAGTTGCAATCTTGGCGGTCAGATTCTCCTTGCGCTTTATCAGACCTTTTAGCATACCACGGCTTATGTCGTGGCCCTGTTCCTTGATTACATTTAGGTTTTCCTCGACTGTATCAAGTTCCGCCTGAAGAATCTGCTGCTGCATCTCCGGGGACTGTGGAATCTTGCCGAACTGGTCGTGCGACATTATCACGCAATCATAGTCGTTGTTCTTGATATTGTTGAAGAAATCCACTCGCTTGTCAGCCTTGAAACTCTTTTCATCGGCGAACAGTATACGGGCGTTTGGATAGGCAGACTGATAGGTCATGGCAATCTCGGCTACATTGGCTTTCAGACCGATAATCATCGGTTTGTGTGCCAGCCCCAGACGCTTCATTTCATGTGCTGCAATGCACATTATCAGCGTTTTACCTGTTCCAACTTCGTGGTCACAAATTCCGCCGCCGTTCTGTTTCAGCATCCAGATACAGTCCTTCTGGCTTTGATAAATGGAGCTGATTCCGTAGCGGTCTCCGAGGATTTTCATGTTCAAATCCGGGAATGTCTGATGGCTTCCGTCATACTGCGGGCGCACGAAGCAGTTGAACTTGTCGTTATACAAGTCCACCAGCCGTTCCTTGAATTCCGGACTTTGTGCTTCGAGCCACTCCGAGAATCCGTTTCGGATTTCGTCAATCTTGGTGTTGGCGAGTTGGATAGCCTCGTTGTCCGGCACCTTTATGTCGTGTCCGTCATCATCCTTGCCGATTGATTTCTTTATGTCAGGCACGGTATTGTTAAGGGCGTGTTTCAGAAGGCTCATGCCGTCATAGACACGGTAGTAACCCCTGACACAAAATTCCTCCCAGATTTTCATGTTCTTGCGGGAAGCGTCACATGAATACTCGTCCATCGAGGAAGAATAGGCAATCCTTATGTCGGTTTCATAGAGATGGCTCATATATGCCGAGTAAATGCCTGTTGGGATCCAGCGTTCTCCGAAATTGAAATCCAGCTCGTCGAACCCGATACGGCGCGGCCGGGCTTCCTCCAACGCTTTGAGGGAATCCTTAGACAGGGCTATGAACGGCTCGATGCCGTCATAGCCGGGGAAGCCGCTTATCCGTTCTTCCTCACGGTCTATCCATGCTCTGACTTGTTCAGCTTTGGCAACGACATTACCGGCAATGAATCGGTCTTTAATCTCGTAATTTTCCACAAGGGGATTATAATATATGTGTCCTTCAAGATTCTGGGTAAGTGTTTCCTCGTCCATATCCACAAGTGACGACATATATTCGAGATTGACCTCTCCATATTTGTTGAGCGATGCTGTGAGAGCCTCCATAGGAGTATCTACCGAAGTAACCTCGTCAACGGAGAATGAAACGGGATGGTCGAAAATATCGGCCTTGACAAAGCGTCCGTTCTCCCCACGCTCCAGAGCCAGAGCATCGCGTCCGTTGGCGTCCATCAAAATGAACTTGATGTTCTGCTTCTCGTTGAGGTTTCCATAACGCTCCACGAACTCGTCGTAATACTGGTTGAGGTGTTCGCGCAATTCAGCACTTACCTCATGCGTCTCTGCCTCGTAGTTGTAGAGCTTCTGATATGTTTCCGAGAGGGTTACATACAGCATGGCGCGTTTCTCCTGCTCCGGCTTGACTGCCAAAGGTGTGAAAGTAGCACTGTTCTTGCGCACATCGGAGAGGAAACCGAGTTGAACTCCGTCCACGACCATTGAGCCATTGTGATGGAAGAACTGAATGTCCTCCGAGAAAGGACGGGGCGACATATCGCGCTCCGGGGCTTTCGGCTCGATGGGTATTGCCGTGATTTTCGGTTGACGGGCCATGCCACCGGGTATGAAATCACCTTCGGTTTTTTCGATGTATGTTTCTCCGGGGGCGATACCCGCTGCCTCCGCCGCCTCTTGCGAAGCCTTCTGCTCCGCAGCCAACCGCTCACGTTCAGCAATCTGGGCATGGGCAATCGACATCATGGCTTCATAAAAGCCGTTGATGGGCGGGTTATCATCCCAGTTCAGCGCGCCATAAAACTCCAACTCTTTGTCGGTGAGCTTACGGAATCCGGTAGCCTTGACAGGCTTTGCCTCTGTTGCGGGATTGGCAGGTTTCGGCTTATCCTCCGGCTTTGTCATCTGCTGACGGCGGTTGTTTTTCTGCTGAATCGGCTCCAGTTCCCCGAAAAGATTGTAGGAAAACAGTCGGGGGTCGGGATTGTCGGAATAATCCGGACTGCCGTCAGTCTCTATCTCTTTGGCAGGTTCAGGCTTAGGCTCAACCTTTGTAGTTTCCACTGCCGTCGGGGTCGGCTTTGGAGGTTCCACGGGCTTTGACTCCGCCTTTGGACGCTGGTTAGGCGTAACAGTCTCGACAACCTTTTGTCTGGTGGTCTTTGTTAGTTTCGGATCTTCCAACTGCTCGCAGATAGCCACACGATGCCCGGCCCGCACAAGTTTGGGCAGATACACATCGAGGGCATGATGCGGAAATCCTGCCAGTTCAATACGGCTGTCAACGCCACTCTGCCTGCGGGTCAGAGTAATGCCGAGTACCTCCGAAGCCTGTACCGCATCCTTGCCGAAAATTTCATAGAAGTCACCGACACGGAAAAGAAGAATTGCATCGGGATGTTTCTTTTTCATCTCCCGATACTGCTTCAACAGCGGCTCGTTCTTCTGCTCAATCTTCTGGGCAAGTGGCTTTTCTTTCGGCGTTTCAGGCTTTACCTCCGGCTTTGGCGTAGGAGTCGGCTTTACAGGGTTTGGTGTAGGAGGTTTGATGCCGTTGGAATTATACAATTCCAGATTAAGGCGTAGGCGCAACGAATCATCGAGCGCAGTACGCAGGTCGCGGGCAATGCCTTCAACACCGTCTTCATGTTTATAGATTATAGCCGGTTTGCCGTAAGGGTCAGTGCCAACCTTTGCATCAGTGCATATCACATTCTGCGGGAACGCCATCAGATATTTGTTGCCCGGCACCTTCGTACCTCGGTCAACAATCGACTGGATGAAAAATTCTTCGTCAGCCGACAGCGTTTTCTTGCCGGTATGCTTTTGCAATATAATCAAATCACTGCCAGCATCAGTTCCTGCGTTGTCGCTGAAGGTATTGTTAGGCAGACGCAGAGCCGTCACAAGGTCGGCACGCTTAACCATCTCCATACGGATGAAAGGAGAGGCACCGTTCAACACTCCTTGCGAGGCGATGAAGGCAACCAATCCACCCTCGCGCACTTGGTCGAGTGCTTTGAGAAAGAAATAGTTGTGTATAGCCTTGGTCGATTGACGATAGGCAATCTCCTTGCTCACAGCATACTCAGGGTCGGCAACCGCAAAATCCCCGAAAGGAATGTTTGAGGCGGCGACATCGAAGTATCCAGTGAAATCACTCTCTATCTTCTCAAAGCCCTCTACACGGGTAAGAATCGACGGATGCAAGGCAGACAAAATTTTACCCGTGAGCAAATCCTTCTCGTATGCCAGCACCTCGGCACCGGGATACCTGTCATTGCGCAGAAACGAGTCGATAAATGCCCCCTGACCAGCAGACGGTTCAAGGAAACTCCTAACCTCGACGCCGGAATTTTTCATAGCATCCGAAATGGCGTCAATGACCGGAGCGGGAGTATAGAACGCCGTCAGCACCGAGGCTTTGAGCGAATCCATGTACCCGGCAAAATCCTTGTCATCCTTTGAATAATCATGGATAAGACGTCGCAATTCCACCGTCGGTGCAAACAGCTCAATGTCCGATTTGCTCCACTTGGCGGCATCCGCCAACTCATTGGCATCATTGAGGATACATTTCAGACCGCCGAATCCGGCATACTTGCGCAGCACTGCAATTTCCTCGGCAGACTGCGCCCCGCGCCCCTTGACCCCGAGGCTAAACACCATCCGTATAGCCTCGATGTTGTCGCGCATCGTTTGTAATCGGTTATAAGCCATTGCGGTATTGTTCTAAAATTTCCGCAATAGTGGCGGCAAGCTCATTCTGGAATTCCGGAAAATCCTCTCTGCTGAGAAAATCACCGTTTACCTCATACCTATCAAGAATTTTGTTGATGAAGCGTAGTCCGAGCAGCAACTCTGCCCAGTTCTGTTTCTGTTCTTCTTCCGGGAGATCATTGTGGAACAATTCATCGAGAAGATTATAGATGACATCCCAGCGGGACACATAATATCCATTGAGAAGAACGCGCATGGCAAGCTCACGGGCCACAACGACATTGTGCCCTTCAAGACGGTATGCAGTATAGGAATTGTAAGCGGAGTCAGCTCGGAATTTTATGAAATCCTCGTTTGACGCTTCCGGGAAATGATGGTCACGGAGATGACCTTGGAGATAGACTCGGAAATCGTCCAGCTCCATAATATATGGTTGTTTCATAACACGGGAATTAGTGGTTATCCCGATGCCTTTTCGTAACGCAACATTCAATGTCGCAACAGGATATAAAGAAAGGACACCGGGTATCCCTCCCGATGTCCGACCACTAAATCCACGTCAAAAATGAAACAAAAACATTATGACGTTGAATCAAGTGCAAATATAATCATTTATTCGGACACGGGAGGGATATTAACGGTATTTAATTGTGGGGGTCATGCGGATTTAACCTTTGGGCTGCGGTTCCGGCGGCTTTTCTTTCGCATGGCCCGCTTCTCCGCCGGGGACAGCGCGAAAGCATCGATGACACGCTTGACGATGAGGTTGTATAGCTTTTCCTCGTCGCGGGTGAGGTCGGTAGGATGCAGCCCGGTGGTCACGATTCCGTGGCCGTTGTATCGGTTCTCTCCGAGGCGGAAGTTGTGGCGGCGCGAGGGTTTGCCTTTGGGTACCGACGCTCCCCACTTGCCGTTGAAGCGAAGCACCTCCTTGTTCCGGCGCATAAGTTTCCATGCTCCTGCCGGTATGGTGTTCTGCATTACCAGCGGATAGGATATGAGTTTCTTGGCGTAGAGGTTGTAGGCGGTCTGTATGGTTTTCTGGTGGTCGAAGTCCAGTTCCGTGGCCGCTTCCACCATCAGGGCAGTCAGGTTGTAGAGCGGCAGGGCATCGGTTACGACGGCGACATAGTTGTCGGCGAAGCCACAGTCACCCTCTTTGGGAGCCGGTATTCCGAGCTTTTCGGCGTCTTTCTCTGCTTGTACGGTGGAGACTTCCTCCACTATCGGATCACCGACGAGCGCCACACTCTCCTGCGTGGCTTTCACCAGATGGTTGTATATCGACTCGCTGAGCCATGTCTCGTATTCGGCAATGTCAGTGGTCCCGTGCATTATGCCGTGGCGTATGGCGCCTTTCGTGAGTATCGGTAGCCATGCCCGGCGCACCTCGATGGGGCAGGCGATGAAGTAGTAGATATTGAGAAAGTCGAGGTCGCCGCCGATTTCTGGAATCATGGCGTTGACGACGGTACGGCTCATCTTCCAGAGAGCCTTGATTGTGGATAGCTGCTTGGTGTCCTCGGCGGTTTTCTTGTAGCCGACAAGATGGTCGTAGTTGCGCATGGCGAACTTGAAGTTATGGGCGTACACCAGACGGCAGTCCATATTGGTGGAGAGAACGAAGCTCTCGTCAGGCGAGAACGTGGCTTCGATTACCTGGCCGTTTGTCCATGTCACGGCATAGCCGTTGCCGAGATAGTAGCCTTCATGTTTTTCGTTTGCGCCGATTGCTCTGGCGATTGTGTCAGCCGTGAGCTGGTGGTCTGTCACGACTGTTATGAGATTTTTTGTTTCATTTTTACGATTTTTTATTGGTGGATATTTGGAGATAGTGGTCTTTTGAAATAGCACCGGAGATTCCGGACTCTGCCGGATGCTGTTTTCAGTTTCGGGATTTACTTGTTGACAGGCGGTTTACATCTTCGGGCCTTTGGGCTTACGCTGCTGTTTCGCCTGTTCCTCGTTCTTGGGAGAGGTCTGGTATTTCTGGAGCGGCTCTGCGACGTGCTTTGTCGCCTCGTTGGTCAGACCGTCGGTATTGACCGCCTTCTGTGTCTTGGATTCCTCGGCCACCGTCACACGCGGGTCGTTGAGCGATGTTGTGGGACGCTGCTTCTCAGGGTTGAATTTGAGATATACCGTGTTGAGCTGCCCTTGCTTGTCGGGAATGTTCGTCAGTTCCACGACTTTGCCGGCGGTATAGTCGGCTTGCTGCTGAGGTGTCATCGGCACACCGGCCCATTTTGATATGGGCTTGATTTTGCCGTCTTTTGTCATCCATGACGACTGCTGCTGACCCTGCGCCTTCTGTTCTTTCTGCTCCTGATGCCTTGCGCCGCCGGGCACAAACTCTACACCACGACGGTCTGCCGATACCTGAAGCACGACATTATATGTCTTGCCGTTCTTGTCGGAGATTTCTTTCGGGGGAAGTGCCTTGCCCTGTTTCAGCTCGTTGATCTCGGCCATCGTCAGTTTGGTGTTGCCGATGGTGTCGCGGATGAATACATCCTTGACAGGGATGGATACGATTTCGTTAGTGTAGCGGTCGATGCTGACGAATGACGGTATTTTCTCGCCGTTCTTGCCGATTAGTTCCACAACCTTGCCGAGATTGCCGGTCTCGCGCAACGCAGCCTTTTCCTCTTTTGAGAATTTGTAGCCCTCAAACTCTTGGTCAAGTTTAGGTTCGCGGTGGATGAAATGGGGTACCACCTTGACATTGCCGTCAGGGTCTGTTCTGAACGACAGGCGGGCGTCGATAGGGAATTTCTCCCCGGCGAAAGTAGGCGTTACTGTGACGAGTCGTGACTTGCGGTTGTAGAGCATCTCTTTCAGGTCGCCGCTCTTTTCAAGTTCGGCACGGTCGATGCCCCATTTCTCTTTGAGGTTGTCCCAGTCGATTTTGCTTTCGTCGATTGCGCTGTGTCTGGCCTCTTTTTCAGGAGCCTCTGCATTTCCGGCGGAATTGGTGTCCTGTTTCGGGGATTGGGCAGACTGTTCAACCTTCGGATCCGCAGTCTGCTCCACATCCTGCGATGCCTGTGGCACCTCGACCACATTGTTTTTGAGCATCTCGGCATTTGCCACGGGATCTTTGGCGAAGTCGCCGATTACTGTGCCAACCGTGTCGTAGCGGTCGGCGGGTACACGGAAGAATCCGAATGTCGAGGGGTTCTTGCACTGACGCACGAAGTTCGACATGAAGGCTTCGAGAGGGTTCTGGCCTTTGGAGAATTTCACGAGGTCAGAGAGTTTCGCCGACTTTACATCGGTCATCTTGGGTGTGCCGTCCTCGTTGAGTCCGGTCACTGCGCCTACCTGCCCGGTGTCGTTGTTGCGGGCGATAAGCACTTCTTCTTGATTCAGGTCTTTTGCCATAAATTAAAAAGGTGTTTGGGGGTTTGCAACTGGCGCCGTTGCCGGCGCGATAATTATGGTGTGTGAAAGTGTGTCAATTTTTGTCTTACCTGCCAGCGAAGGCTTCAACCACATCCGCTATGCGGTAAATAATCTTGCTGTTTTTCCCTTTGCCCTGTCGGGTATAGGCTATCTCGCCGTTCTTCCTCATGTCGTAGAGCTTTCGCTCCGACACCCCGTATTGCTCACAGACCTCGCGGGTCGTCATTGTCTGCTTGTCTGGGTCGAGGACGGAGAAGCCTTGAAGGAGACCTATGAACTTCCTCCCGAATCCCTCCAGCCGCGCGTCGAGCTTTGTTTCCAGCTCCTTCATCATCCGGCAGAGGGTCTTGAACTCGTGCGAACTGATCATAGGGCGGGAACTTTTTTGTTCCTATTCTTTATGTCCTCCAGCACGGCCTCGCTCCATTTGAGATTGAGGCGACGGATGGCTTTCAGCAGGGGCGGAAGATGATAGAACACCTCCCGGCCACGCTCTATCCAAGTGAGCTGGTAGCGTCGGCGCATCCTCTGGAGCTGACGGGTTGACATGTGCAGCAGACGGGCTGCCATAGCGTTGGGGATTGGCGGGATTGAGGATAATTCATCCTTTTCCTCCTTCGCCTCTTTCTTCTTCCTGTCCTCTTTGGTCAGGAGGGCGAGTATCAGCGACAGGGTTTCTTCGAGAGTGACCGTGCGCTGATAGAGCATTTCCAGTGTAATCTGTTGTTCCATTCTTCTTCGGATTTAGTGTTACGCTGGCAAAGTTATATAGATGCAGGAAGGTCACTTGGAAACCTTACGGGAACGTTCCCGAAAATAATTTTTGGAGAGGAAAAGACAAAGCGCCGGCCATTGATATATAGCCGACGCTCCGTCAACGGGTTAGCTGTATATCAACTGAAATCGAGACTGCCGAGATTTTTTGCGAGATTTTCCATGTCATGACTGATTTTCTCGTTTGTGATACGGGCGTAGATCTGCGTCGTCTGGATATTTGTGTGGCCGAGCATCTTGCTCACCGACTCAATCGGCACACCCTTTCCGAGCGTCATCGTCGTTGCGAATGTATGTCGCGCCAGATGAAAAGTGAGGTTCTTCTCGATGCCGCAGATGTCCGCAATCTCCTTGAGATAACAGTTTAGTTTTTGGTTCGTGATAATGGGCATGAGCTGACCGTCCAGATACTTGCCCTCGTACTTTTTCAGTATCTTGAGAGCCGGAGGGAGTAGCGGCACCGTCACCTTCGTGTCGGTCTTCTGACGGTGGGTCACTATCCACAGACGACCGTCGAACATCTTCTGGATGTTATCTACACGGAGATTGGCGAGGTCGATGTATGCCAGCCCGGTGAAGCAGGCGAAGATGAAGATGTCGCGTACCTGTTCCAGACGCTTGGAAGCAAACTCCTTTTCCATCATCTTTTTCAGGTCGTCTTCCGTCAGGAAGCCACGGTCAACGCGCTGCACGGAGATTTTATAACCGTTGAAGGGGTCAACGAAAATCAGCCCGGCGCGGATGGCTTTGTTGATGACCTGCTTGAAGAACTTCATGCACTTGTAGGTGGTATTCTGGCTGTAACCGTATTCCGTGCGCAGGAAGAACTCAAGATCCACGATGAACTGGTACTTGATTTCACGCAGGGGAATGTCGGTGATATTGTATTTCTTCTTCATGAACTCCACTACACGGCGGTACATCCGCTCGTATTTCTGATAGGTGGGATTTGCCTTGCTGATACCTATGAGCTTCTTGGTATCTTCAAGGTGCTGAAGGTAGAGAGGTACCAGCGATTCCTCTTTGGCGGTGATGCCGGTAAAGGCGTTCTTCACCATTTCGGCTGTGACGTAGCCATGTCGGTTGAGGATGTCGTAGTAGTGTTCTTTGAGAACGACCCTCATGTCTTCGAGGCGCTTGTTGATTTCAAGGATTTTTGCAGAGCGTCCGATAGCCTTCATTGCCTTGACATCCCATAGTTCCGGTTCCACTGCTACGGTGGAGTTGATTCTCTCGTATTCTCCGTTCACGGCAATACGAATAGTTATCGGGCACTTGCCCTCCTTATTCTTATAGTTGCCACGGATATGGAAAAGAATCTTGAAAGTGTTCTTTTTCATTTTCGCTTTGGATTTAGTGTCATCATTATCCGCGTTATGCGGTTGGATGTAATGATAACGAGTTTGACATTATTTTCGATTGGACGCTTGAAAGTCAAACTCACGTCATATAAGCGACTTACGCGATTTTTAACATGCACGACATACATCGGACGATGCTTTTCATGCACGAAAATCACGGAATTAGATTGCATTGTCAGACATCGTGTCGGACAGCCGTTTTAACACATCGGTTTTTGTAGGTTAAAATGTCGCCAATTTTCCGACTTACGTCTGAGTTATGTCTTTGGATATATTTGAATACCAATTGGTTGCATCGTTTTCGGTCACATTTTTGTCACAATTTTCGTCACAAGAAAACTTGAAACGATTTAGTGACAAATAGCCGTCCGAGAAGGTCTTTTTTAGGTCTTATATCAGTCCTGAATCCGATAGGATTAGACACGAAAAAACCTCGGAACTATCTGATAGTCCGAGATTTGTCTCGAATTTTCCGATTTAGTTCGGAAGTACATAGTGGAGATGGAGGGGGTTGAACCCTCGTCCAAACGCGGAACTAATGAGCTTTCTACATGCTTAGTCTTTTGTTGGTTTTCGTCGTGTGGCAGGCTAAAGACAGCCAACCGCACGCTTAGTTCCTGAAGTTTCGGGGGCTTTCCGGAACTGTCGGCCCCCTATTCCTTGTTTAGCTGCACCGCCTGGTCGATTAGTCCAAGGAAGATTGACAATCGGGCGATGTCTCGTCCCCGCAACTGTTGCGGGGATAAAGCTTAATTTACTGTGCTTCGATTAAGCAGCGAGAGCGTAGTTGTTTTCGCCATTTGAAATTTTGATGTCTCAGATTAAAGAGCGTGGGCATCGTTGCTCTGCATGCTTACTCACCACCTCTACGCGCTGTCAAAACCAGTCATCCCCGGAATTATTCAGCGAATGGCGCCTTGCGTTTCCCGCTTTTCAGCAGGATTCGGCGGTTCGATGATGAATAGTATGCAAAGTTACGACTTTTCTTTGAAACAGCGATGTAACTGCTCACATATTTAGCAATATTTAACAGTCAAGCATAACAGGGGGAGCAAATTTCCCAGAGAGCAACGGCGTCACGTCTCTTTTTCAGAGCCTTCCGGGGGACAACGGCGTCACTTTTATTTCCGGAGCTGGGAGATGAGCCAGTCGGAGGCCATGCGGGCGGCCTCGGCGGGATTCTGCGAGAAGCCGTGGTCTTCGCCGGGGAGGAGTTTCAAGGTGCTGTGGGGGTAGTCGTAGTGGTAGCGTTCGCCGTAGGTGTAAGGGACAACCCGGTCGTGGGTGCCGTGGAGAATGAGCACGGGTCCCTGATAGTTGCGGGCGGTCTCGTAGATCGGGAGGGTGACGGCCGACCGGATATAATCGCGGCCCAGCTGCAGGCCGTTCCAGGGGATAACGACATAGTCGGCGGTCATGTTCCAGGGGTCATACATCGCGCCCATGGTGTTCCCCCGGAGGGCATCGTCGCGGAGTACGGCAGCCGGGGCCATCAGCACCACGTTGCTGATTATCGAGTCGCCGAGTTCGCCGGCTGTCATGCTGACCACTACCCCGCCCTGCGAGTGACCGAGCAGAGAAACCGAAGAGACCCAGGGTTGGCTCTGAGCCCACCTGACCACCTCCTTGAGGTCCTCGATTTCGTTCGGAACCGTCATGTTCCGGAACTCCCCTTCGCTCTTGCCGTGAGCGTTGAAGTCGAAGCGCAGCGAAGCTATTCCGCTGTCATAGAGGTCTTTGGCAATCTGCTTCAGCAGCGGGGAGTTGCAGTTGTCGGCAAAACCGTGGCAGAGAATCACCAGCGGCGCTGCGGCGGCAGTCTCAGCCGGGCGCTCGAGTTCGGCATGAAGTTTACCTACAGCACCCTGAAGTTCCAGAGTTTCAACCTTTTGCGCCTGAAGGGCAGGGACCGTCATAACCAGCGCGGCCATTATTCCAAATACCTTTTTCATAAGTTTCATTTTCAAAATATCTGATTTAAGATTTGATCCGTAAGTTCTGTATACCCATGTCCGTTCCCTACGATGCCTCCGGGGTTTCCTCGGCAATCCAGTTGTAGACGATGGATGAGATATCGCCGATTATTTGCTCCGTAACCTCCTGAGAATAAGCCGAATCGGCAATGAAGACCGCTATGGCATAGCCGCGGCCGTCGGGCAGCGAGATGTAGCCCGCGTCATTGACGCCGATAATGCGCCCCTGCGAGTTGCGGTCGCCCGTGCCGGTTTTGTGGGCAATCCGGGCCTCGGTCTGAACCAGCGGTGCCGGCAGACGGTTTATCCCGGTTTCGCAGTCGAATGACAGTTGGGAAATCGTTCGTATAACGGAGCGCCAGCACTCATTTTCAGTCTTGCTGGCCGGGCCGCCCCAAATTTTATTGCCGCGGAAAAAGGCATCGAAAAGCCGGGCCATGCCGACTGGCGTCGAGCGGTTCTGATAGCTGAGATAAATGTCGTCGTGCATCTCCTTTTCAGTCGAACCGACGACGATTTCAGGGAACCCCTCGGCCTTCATCACGCTGTCAGCCACCGCCGGGCCGCCGATAAGGCGGAACAGGATGTCGCAGGCGTTGTTGTCGCTCTGCTGAAGGGAAAAGGCTAACAGTTCGGACAACGGTAGCCGCAGGTCGCGGACACCGTATTTCTCCCGCATCGGGCTCCAGGTGTCGGGGAGGATTTCGGCGGCACTGATGTCGATTCCGCTGTCGGCAGTCATACCGTTTTTCCGGCAAAAATCAGCCACGGCGATGGCCTGCGGAAACTTGTAGACACTCAGCATCGGGAAATCGCGACCGCCGTTGACCGCAACCGTGTCCTTGCCGTCGAGAATCACGGCGATGCCAATCCGGGCGTCCTTCCCCTCGATGTATTTGTTGAGCGAATCTTCCAGAGGAGCCAGCCGCCCGGACTGAGCGCCCTGCTCCCGGCTTCTGCCCGGACGACAGCCCGCAGCAAACACTGCCATGAGCAGCGGCAGCAAGATATATACAGCCTTTTTCATTTCACTTTCTGCGTTCGGTTATAAAGGACGAACAGGGCGATGGTTCCGACAATCGCGAACGGCACTCCGACCAGCGCCGGCGAAGCCAGCCCGAAACCGTGATGGATGGCGGCGCCGCCAAGAGCGGCAGCCACGGCGTTCGACACATTGAAGGAAATCTGGATTCCGGCACCGCCGAGCATCTCGCCACCTTTGGCGTACCCCACAATAATATATTGCAGCGGTCCACCCAGACCGAAAAGCAGTGCCGGAGCCACGAACGCAAGCACCAGCGAGGGAATCCTGAACGGTGCCAGGAAGTAAACCAACGGCATCACAACCACAATCAGCAGGGCTATGATCGCGCAGACCAGCGAGGGCTGAAAGCGATCGGCCAATTTCCCGGCGGCCCAGTTACCGACCACCATGCCGGCCCCTACAAGTATCATTATCAGCGACATGGCATCGAGCGGAAAGCCCGTCACACGGGTCATGATCGGGGAAATATAGCTCAGCCAGCAATACACACCGGCCTGTCCGAAGAACACACCGGCGTAGATCAGCCACGGTTCAATGTGCCGGAGGAAGCGGAACTGCCCCTTCAGCCCCGTGTCGGGTATGGGCTGCATAACAGGAGTCCAGCGGTGGATGGCGAAGAATGTCAGCATGCCGACACACGCCACAAGCGCGAAGGGCACCCGCCACGAAACCATGTTGCAGAGGAAGGTGAACACAGGCACACCCACGAGGTTGGCAACCGTCATTCCTCCGACCAAAATCGCTACCGCCGAGGCTCCTTTTCCGGCATCGGCAAGGCGCGCACAGACGATGGCCCCGGCGCCGAAAAACGCCCCGTGGGGAAGTCCGGCGATGAAGCGCGACCCTAACAGACACCAGTAATTCGGCGAAACAGCGACCAGCGCGTTGCCGATTGCGATAATGGCCGCCAGCAGTAGCATCAGCCGCCGAAGCGGCAGTTTGCGAAGGAAAATCAAGCCGGGCGCACCGACGGCTACCCCGGCGGAATAAGCGGAAATCAGGTGTCCGGCCTGGTCGACGCTGATGCGGAGGTCGGCGGCAATCTCGCTGAGGATACCCATCATGCCGAACTCCACTATGCCCAGCGCAAAAGTGCCGAACGCCAGTGAAAGCAAAGATTTTTTCATTTTGAATTATGTCGGTTCGTTACGATTGAATCTGTCGGTTCGTTACGAAATACTGAAATCTGTCGGTTCGTTACGAAACATTCTCCGTATCCCCCGCAGCCTCAGGTTATTATAACATGAGCAACCTGGTTCGCTGGGATTTACCCTTCGAACCAGGTGCGGGAATCAGATATAATCGTGTTTTACATTGCCAGGACGTTGAAGCCGCCGTCGACAACAGCCACAGTGCCGGTGACGAACTTCGAAGCGTCGCTCATCAGATAGTGGATTGTGCCGCAGAGTTCCTCGGGTTTGCCCATACGGCTGAAGGGGGTCTGACGGATTACATCAAGTCCGCGCTGGGTCCAGCTGCCGTCGGGGTTGGTCAGCAGTGTGCGGTTCTGCTCGGTCAGGAAGAAACCGGGGGCGATGGCGTTCACGCGGATCCCTTCGCCAAACTTGCGGGCACACTCAGTGGCCATGAAGGCGGTGAAGTTCGAGATGCCGGCCTTAGCGGCGGCGTAACCGCATACACGGGTCATCGGACGGAAGGCTGCCATCGAGGAGAAATTGATGATTGCGCCCTTTCCCTGGGCCACCATAGGCTTGAGGAACACCTGAGTGGGGATTACGGTACCCATCAGGTTGAGGTTCAGCACCTTCTCGAACTGAGCGGGGTCGAGGTCGAAGAATGTCTTGTCGGGGGGAATGGTGGCGCCGGGCATATTGCCGCCGGCAGCGTTCAGCAGAGTGTCGACGCGGCCGTATTTTGCCACGATTTCGTCGCAGTTGGCCTTGACGACGGCCTCGTCCATGACATCGGTTTTCAGGAATTCGATGGAACCGGCGGGATTCAGGGCGTTGACCTCCTCAACGATTTTCTCGCCGACCTCAGCCTTGCGGCCCATGATGATGACCTTAGCGCCGTTGAGCGCCAGATATTTGGCAATTTCGCGGCCGAGGATGCCGGTACCTCCGGTGATGACGGTGACGTTGCCCTTGATATCGAAAAGATTTTCCATTATGATTTGCTGTTCTGTAATATCTTGCGGAAGCTGCGGAGCTTCCGGTTTATTTTTCGGTTTTGATTGTTGCCATGATGCCGCTGACCATTCCGAGAGCCAGCATGCGGCCGTGGAACGAATACCCGGCGTTGTAGCCCATCTTGTCATCGCCGAGCATGAGCGGAGCATGGTCGACGCGCATCGGAACGTCGGGACGCTCGGCCTCGAACGTGCGGATTACGTCGATCAACCGCGGGTCGAGGTGACTGGATTCCTTGAAATCGCCGTTGGGGAGGACATTGCAAATGCGGGTGTGAACGAAATGGGTGTGTTTGGCGTATTTCCGGGCCAGCGCGGGAACATCGTTGTGGGCTCCGGCGCTCAGCGAACCGGCGCAGAAAGTCAGCCCGTTGTGGGGGTTCGGCACAGCGTTGAGGAACGCCTCGATGTCGGCATCGCAGGTTACGATGCGGGGGAGTCCGAGAATCGGCATCGGGGGATCATCGGGGTGTACACACATGTTGATGTCGTATTCGTCGCAGACGGGCATGATCGCCTCGAGGAAATAGGCCATGTTGGCGCGGAGCTGGTCGGCGTCGATTCCGTCGTAGAGAGCGAGCAGCTCGCGGAACTTTTCCACCGGTTTCAGGTCGTTTTCCGAGATGTTGCCGTTGACGAAGCCCTGGGTCTTGACGATGATATTGTCGACGAGTTTATGACGGCCAGCCTCGTCCATGCGGGGGGCGACCTCCTCCTCCATGCGGCGCAGCGTAGCGGCGTCGTAGTCCTCGCGGGCGTTCGGGCGTTTCAGGATATTGATGTCGAAGTATGCAAACTCGGCGCGGTTGAAGTATAGGTTCGATGTGCCGTCGGGGTTCGGATACTCCAGCTCCGTGCGGGCCCAGTCGAGCACCGGCATGAAGTTGTAGCAGATGGTCTTAACCCCGGCCTTTCCGAGATTTGCCAGACTAACCTTGTATTTTTCGATGAGCTCGTCGCGGTCGGGGCCACCGTATTTGATTGACTCGCTGACAGGGAGACTTTCGACCACGCTCCAGCGCAGCCCGTGCTCCTCGATGAAATTCTTCATCTTCATCACCTCCTCGAGCGACCATACCTCCCCGTTGGGGATATGATGGAGAGCGGTGACAATACCCTGCACGCCAATCTGGCGGAGCATCTCGAGTGTTATCTTATCGTTGGGACCAAACCAACGCCAAGTCTTTTCCATGTAATCGTGTTTTAGTTGAAACTGTGATCCCGCGTTGAATTTTCAGGATTTTATTACCCTGCAAATTTACAACTATTTTCGGAATTACCACATATATAAACGTCGCAAAAACATTCGCCACACGCCCACAGGCCGTTTCCACTTCCAAATTTGCCATTTTTTCCACTTATAAACGCCGGGATTCCTACGCTCAATTAAAAATTTGTCGTAACTTTGCACTCAAAGTCTATCAACCCTATTCTCTCCCCTCCCCTAATCACCGTCTGGATGATATGATTCAGCGGCTATCCTGTAAATCAAAACATGAAAGATATGAAAAAATTTGTGATTGCCCTGCTGGTGGCTGTGATTGCCTGCGCCGGCGCCAAAGCTGAGGAATGGGAAAAGCAGTTCGTGATCAACGACTCGATTTATAGTGCCAAGCTCGGGGTTTTCAGGGATTACACCGTGGTGCTCCCCGCTTCGTATTACACTCAGACAGATAAGACATACCCGGTGCTGTACCTGCTGCACGGCATGTACGACGACAACCATTCCTGGGAAAAGAAAGGATTGGT
This sequence comes from uncultured Muribaculaceae bacterium, assembly GCA_902494515.1. Taxonomy (GTDB): domain Bacteria; phylum Bacteroidota; class Bacteroidia; order Bacteroidales; family Muribaculaceae; genus UBA7173. The sequence continues at coordinate 55,969 of CABUTS010000002.1, forward strand.
CCGCGCCGTGGCCCATAATCTGGCACGCTCCGGCGAAGCTCGCGAAATGATTATCGTCACACCCAACGCGGGCGGTCATGACCCCAAAGTCCAGCAGAACGGATATTTCAACATTCCCGGATGGCCCTACGAGGACTTCTTCTTCGAGGAACTGATTCCGGCAATCGAGCATAAATTCCGCGCCCGCAAGGGGCGGGAGAACCGCGCAATCAGCGGTCTTTCGATGGGTGGCGGAGGATGCACCTCCTACGCCCAACGTCACCCCGATATGTTCTCGGCGGCCTACGCAATGAGTGCCCTGATGGATGCGGAGATGCCTGCCCCTGCTAAAACCAAGCCCGGCGACAAGGTGGCTATGCTCATGACTTCCGTCGCCGAAAACTCTTGCATCAACTACGTCAAGAACGCCGACGACGCCACCAAGGATGCCCTCCGCACGGTTGCATGGTTCGTGGACTGCGGCGACGACGATTTCCTGTTCGACCAGAACATTACATTCTATCAGGCGATGCGCGAAGCCAGGATTCCATGCCAATTGCGTGTCCGCGACGGCATGCACGAATGGATTTACTGGAACACCGCCCTCTACACCGCCCTCCCCTTCGTTTCCCGCCACTTCGCTCCGGAAGTCCCTGCCAAATAAAATACGGTTCCATGGAAAAGATAACCGCCGAAGAGGTCAGAGAGGCTCTGTTCGACTTGAAAGATGAGGCACAGGCTCAGATTCTGCGCCGATTTTTCAAGACCGGCAAGGGGGAGTACGGCGAGGGGGACCGCTTCCTCGGTCTCAAGAATCCGCAGGTCCGGGCGGTGGTCCGGGAAGCCCGGCTCCGTGTGCCGCTCGATGAAATAGAAAGACTCGTAAATGATGAATGGCATGAGGCGCGCCTCAGCGGGTTTCTTTTATTAGTGGAGGAAATGCACGCCGCGCTTCCGAAGCGCAAGGACAGCGTTGCCGAACTGCGCCGCAAAGCCCTGCGCCGCACCGAAATCGCGGAATTTTACCTCCGCCATGCACGTCGAGCCAACAACTGGGACCTTGTCGACCTCTCCTGCCCCAAGATTCTTGGGGAATGGCTGTTGAATCCGCTGCCCGACGGTGCCTTGCCCGACCCCTCGGTGCTCGACCGCCTTGCCGCAAGCGACAATCTCTGGGAACAGCGTATCGGAATCGTCACCACCTGGCGCCTGATTCGCGCCGACCGTTTCGATGAAGCCCTCCGCCTGTCTGAGAAACTGCTCCCCCATCCCCACGACCTCATCCACAAAGCTGTCGGCTGGATGCTCCGCGAAGTAGGCAAGCGCGACCTTAACATCCTGCTCGATTTCCTCGAAGCGCACCACGGGACCATGTCGCGCACAACCCTCCGCTACGCTATCGAGAAACTCCCCGAGCCCCAGCGCCTCTCCTGGCTCCGCCGGTAACGGGGAATGGCTTCAGAGAATCAGCTGGCAGGTAACCCGAGGGAGATCGGTTCAGAGAATCAGCTGATAGAAGACATCGTCGAGGAAGCGGCCGAACTTAAAGCCGGAATCCTTGACAACGCCGACAACACGGAAACCGAGCTTATCGTGCATCCGTTCGCATGGGATATTGCCGCCGGTGACAGCGGAGACCACGCTGTGGAAGCCCGCGGCGCGGCATTGGTCGATAACCATCTGCAACATCCTGGTGCCTAAGCCTTTGCTCAGGGATTCGTGGTCGAGATATTCGGTGAGTTCGAGGGTGAAACGGTAGACGTAGTCGGGCTGCCAGGGATGGGCATAGCAGTAGCCCAGTAGGCGGCCATCCTCCTCGGCGACCAAAAAGGGGAAATGCCCGGCTACCGGCGCGAGCTTGCGTTTCATCTCCTCCTCCGAAAGCTCATGTTCCGAGAAGATTACGTCGCTGGTGCGGACGTAGAAATTGAAAATTCTTGCGATTTCGGCGGCGTCATCGAGCCGCCCGTTTCTTATTTCCATGACCGGATTGCTTATTGGAAACCATTCTAACATTATCGAACGGCAATTTTCTCCACAAAATTACGAAAAAATCGCGAGATTTCATTTATATTTGCAGTACAAAAGAGTGGCACTCTACCTCGGTATGGCACCCAAAATGGCACTCTGCCCCAATTTGGCACTCAAAATGGCACTCAAAATGGCACTCAAAATGGCACTCAAAATGGCACTCAAAATTGAAGATGAATGAGATAATTGCAGTATTTGTGGGAAGCGGACTCGGCGGCGTCTGCCGGTTTCTCATGAGCAAGGCAGTGCAGGGGCATCTGGCTGCCTCTACGCTGTTCCCCTGGGGAACCTTCGCCGTCAATGTCCTCGGCTGCCTGCTTATCGGTCTGATTTACGGTATTTTCGACCGTCATGCGGGCACAGGATTCCTCACGCCGCAGCTTCGACTGCTACTGACTGTCGGCTTCTGCGGCGGGTTCACGACATTTTCCACCTTTATAAATGAGAACTACCTGCTGTTTCAGTCCTCGAACCTTCCGGTACTGCTGGGCTATGTCGCCGCGAGCGTCGTCGTCGGTTTCCTGCTCCTTTACGCCGGCTATGCGCTGAGCAATATTTTTTAGTCCGCGCCTCGTAGTCCGCGCCTTGTCGTCCGCACTTGTTTAACCCGCGCCTGAACTCTCACTGCAACAGGTTGAGCCAATAGGTAGGCGCGACGCTGAGGTTGCGGGAAGGCTGCCCCTGAAAACGCACCGAGGCGACAAGCACGGAACCGTCCTCGCTTTCAGGGTAATAGACCAGCGAGCTGAGTTCTGCCGTGGAGTCGCGGAATTCATAGTGGATGGTTGAGGCGGTACCCTCCACGAAGCGGCGACCGTAGAGGATTGTAGTCGGCGCCCGGCGGAGCTGACGGCGCCCTTTGTAATAGCAGAGCCGGTAGGCCGCGGAGCCGTCGGCGACCGTATCGGTCAGCGAACGGTCGATGCGGAATATCCCCTCGTCGCCGGGGAGCGCGGCGAAACAGGCCTCCGGCGTGTAGCCGCGTCGCAGCGCCGGAGCAAGCGACGCCATTTCCGCCTCGACAAGGTGGTTGCGCAGCTCTTTCTCCCTGGCCGACAGATAGTTGACGGCATAGATGCCGTCGGAATACCAGAGGTATTCCCCGTTCCCGAGGGTAAAGCCGCGCCAGCCGAGTTCATGCCAGTCCGAGGGGGCGGCGGCGGTGAGGACGCTGCGCAGCGAATCGTCCATCAGGGTGCCGTAATAAGCCACCATCGCGGCGCTGTCAGCGACATCGGCCAGCGGATACGGGCGCTGAAGCGGATAAAGCACCTGCGAAGCAAACGCCCGGGCATCGCTGTCAGCCACCGCCTGAATCATTGCCGCGATCCCCTCGGGCAGCGAATCCCGGCCATCGGCGGCAGCTTCCGAGGCAGCCGATTTATGATTGCAGCCCGTGAGGCCGAAAGCCATCGCCCCAACGAGCAGGCATAATTTACTGATTTGCATCGGATTAGAAAGAGTTTTTACCGGATAAAAGACCATAAAGACAAATTTTGGACCGAATTAAAGATGAATCATTTCTTTAATAACGGAACCGAATCCCTTTAATTATTGGCCGTGTAAAATTTATTGGACGGGATTATTAGCCGGGGAGGGAAATTGCTTCAGGGGGGAATGACCGACATCATGCCACCGGGAGAATCGGCGCCATGGAGTCTGCGGCCTCGATGAGCATCTCCTCCCGCAAGGCATTGAAGAGCAGGTCATACTCCTCCTGACGGCGCCGGCGGATCGAAGGGATAGCTTTTCCGCGGTAACGGCAGTGGCTGAGATAAAGTTCATAGATGTCTCGGTCGCCGGCGGCCAGTTTTCTGACAATTTCCGACCGGGCCACGGCTCCCGGCCCGATATTATAGGCCAGCACCCCTAATAACAGGGAGTCCCGGCCGAAGGAACGGAAACGGGCGATGTTCTTGTCGAGGTCGCTGCGGAGCAGGCGGTCGCTCTCCTCCTCGCTCAGCGCCCTTGTCCGGGAGAATTTCTCCCCCGGAAGGATTTTGTGGCCGTAGCCCACGAAAGGCCAGTGGCGCGGCTGATGGATGGTTTCGTAGCGCTTGATCAGGCTGACCGCGGCTTCGTAAATCGAGTCGTTGCGGGTGCCGGGAGGCGCCTCTTCCGAGGTCTGCATCCCCGACAAACCGGCGTAGAGCAGGGCAATGACGAACGCCGCAGCCACCGCTTTCATCAGATGTTTCATAATTTCAGGTAGTCCGTCAGTTTATTGCGGATTACAGTCCTTTACATTATAAACTACGCGCCGCGGGGCTGATTTGTTCAGATTCAGACTTTTCTATGGGCAGATCCTGAGGGCCGGTTCACGCATGAACACATACGCCAACAGCCCGGAGTCTGACGACGCCGAGCTGCTGGTCGGGGGAAGGCTCGAGGAGGAGGAGAGTTCCCGACAAATGGTCCGGATTAATCCTGAGGCTCTACGGGGAGGGCGCGCGAGAATACCTCGCGGAACGAAACGATGGTTTCGGTGCGGAGGAGGCCCATCGGCTGGAGCTTGTCGTGGATCAGGTGCAGGAGGTGTTCGTTGTCGTGAGCGTAAATCTTCACGAGCATATCGTATGAACCGGTGGTGAAGTGCACTTCGGTGACCTCGGGCACAGTCTTGAGCTTATCGATGATGTCGTCGAAGGAGGCTGCTTCCCTGAGGTAGATGCCGACGAAGGCACAGGTGTCGTAGCCCAGGGTGGTGGGTTTGATCAGCGCCCGGGAGCCTTCGAGGATGTTGGTGGTCTGGAGCTTTGCGATGCGCTGATGGATAGCGGCGCCGCTGACGCCACATTCGCGTGCAATTTCGAGGAACGGCTTGCGGCCGTTGTCGACGAGCATCTGCAGAATTTTGGTGTCCAGTTTGTCAATTTGTAATCGAGCCATAACAAATTTCTTTTAAGAATAATATTGCGATAATGAAAATTTAGGGCCTATTTGTAGAAATATTTTTTATTCCGATTCAAATTTTCAACCCCATTACACCACAAAGTTATTAATAAAAATTTTAAATGCCAAATAATCCATAAAAAAAATTTCAAGCTACGCCTTTAAAATCCTTTGCATTTACAAATATTTTACTACTTTTGCAGTTGAATTATTCCAGTATATCTATGGCAGTATCGTTTGAAAAAGTCACCGACAGCAAGAATATCCCTCTGATTATCAAAGAATTATATCACTCTGCGTTCCCCGCCGACGAGCGTCGCGACTGGGCCGACATCGCCCGCCGCATCGACGAAAGCGATTTGCAATTCAGTTTTTATGTTATTAAACATAAAGCTGAAATCGCAGGTTTCATTACACTTTGGAGCCTGCCGTCGGCTCTTTATTGCGAACATTTAGCCATCCTTCCCGGGATGCGCGGCGCCGGAATCGGAGCGGAAGTTGTCGGCCTGCTCCGCACGCTCGCCTACTCGCGCAACCGCGAGGTCAGGCCCGTGGTCCTCGAAGTCGAGCTTCCGGGAGCAACCCCCGAAGCCGGGCGACGCATCGCCTTCTACGAACGCTGCGGAATGGTTGCCCGGCGCGATTTCAAATACATCCAGCCCCCCTATTCCCCGGAACTGTCGGCACTCCCGATGATGCTCATGACCTTCGGCATTGTCACCGACTGCGACCCCCTCGCCGCTGACCTCCACACAATTGTCTACAACCAACCCGAATACCGAAAGGCTTGAAACAGTGCTATTTAGCACTCAATTCACCTTGAAATCCGGCGTTCATACATCCTTGAAATGAAAATCCTGTTTCCAAAATATTTCCTTACACTGCTCATGGCCGCCGGGCTGCTCCTCCCCTCCTGCGGAAAGAAGCCTGCGGAGCAGAACTCCAGGCCGTCGGTGGTCGTCAGCATCCCGCCGCTGGAGTATTTCGCCCGCGAAATCGGCGGCGACGACGTCGAGGTCGAATGTCTTGCCCCCGGGGCCTCCGACCCTGAGACCTTCGAGCCGTCGATGACGCAGCTTCGCCGCGTTTCGGATGCCGACCTGTTCCTAACCGTCGGTCTCTTCCCCTTCGAAGAGAAAACCGCCGATTTGATAAAAGGTGAAAATCCTGATTTGCAAATAGTTGCGCTAAAAGATTCCATCGACTTGATTATGGGTACACACGGCCACGACGAGGCCGACCCGCACATCTGGGCCTCCTACCGCAACGGCCGCAGGATTGCCCGTGAGGTCGTCGCCGCGCTCGAAAAGCAGAAACCAGAGGCCGCACAGGCGTTCCGCCGGCGGTGGGCGCAGCTTGATGCCCGTCTCGATTCGCTGGACCGCGCCGCGGCAACCCGGCTGGCTCCCCTGGCGGGAAGTTCATTTCTGGTCTGGCACCCCTCGCTGAGCTATTTCGCCCGCGACTACGGGCTGCGGCAGATTGCCGTAGGCAGCGAGCAGAAGGAGCAGTCTGTCAACCAGTTACGCGAACGCATCGAAGCCGCGAAGGAATTCGACGCCCACGTTTTCTTCTACCAGAAAGAATTTGATTCGCGCCAGAGCGAGGTGATTTCATCCGAAACCGGGCTCACCCCCATTCTCCTCTCCCCTCTCGACCCGGACATCGAATCCACCCTCTCCCAGGCCGTCGGCGCCCTCACCGCCTCCTCAACGCCCAGATAGCCCCTGCTTCGGCCCCAGCCCGCCCTCTCCCCTCTTTAATTTGTTATCATGTCCAAGTCCATTAATCCTCCGGTTACTGCGGCGCTTTCGGCGAAAGCGCAAAACTCCGAATCCGCCCCTCTGATTGCGCTCGAAGGGGTCTCCATGTCGTGGGATAACAAACTGATTCTTAATAACATAAACCTCGACATCCGCCGCAACGACTTCATCGCGGTCACCGGCCCCAACGGCGGCGGCAAAACCACCCTGCTCCGCATCATCCTGAAGCTACTGGAGCCCACCTCCGGTAAGGTCAGATACTTCGGCGCCGACGGCCAGCCCTCCGACCGCCTCTCCATCGGCTATCTGCCGCAGAAAAACATGATCGACGCCAAATTTCCCGTGACCGTCAGCGAGGTCATCTCCTCCGGTCTGATCGGTAACAAGGAGCTGACCAAGGAACAACGCCGCGCCAAAGTTGCTGAGACACTGCGCCTTGTAGACCTCGTTAGCCACGCCGGCCACCCCATCGGCGAGCTGTCCGGCGGCCAGCTGCAGCGCACCCTTCTGGGCCGGGCGCTCATCTCCTCCCCCGAAATTCTGGTGCTCGACGAGCCGCTCAGCTACATCGACAAGCACTTCGAGGAGAAGCTCTACAGCATCATGCGCGAACTCGCGGCCACGAAAACCATCATCCTCGTCTCCCATGAAATGAGCGTAATAGCAGGGATGGCCACGCGCCACCTCATTGTGGACCATAATATCCACGAGTGCGCGGGCCATCACCACTTCATCCCTTCGGACTGCGTGTAGGCTGACCTGAGGGCTATTTGTTCAGGGCTTTAGTGTAGGAAAGTCCTTCGCAGAGGGTCGACAAACCGTAAACAATCAATGCTATACCGCAGATCAGCACGATGTAATCCTGAGTGCGTCCGGCGCCGATAATCATCACCGTCAGGCCGCAGAGTACCAGCAGTACAGGCACGATGTAAAAGAAGCCGGGGACCTTCATCCCCGCGGGGAGTCCCATCAGACTCAGGATATGGAAACCGCCGAAGAGCATCATGCCGATGGCGATAATGTAGACGAACAGGCTGGCGGCCGAACCGGGGGCCAGCACCATCCACAGGCCTACAGCGAGGCAAACCAGAAGGTTCACAACCGACAGCACCGGCACATTTCCGCCGACAGCTTTGGCGCTGTTATAACTGAAATAGAAACTCAGGCCTGCGGCCACAATCAGCAGGATACCGCACACCAGCACAAGCACGCTGAGCGCCGTGGATTTCAGGAAAAGCAGCGCTATGCCTACTATGAGCATCACAACCGACGACGGAATCTGGCTTTTTCTGTTCATAACACTTGAATTATACGTTCTCATCATAACAGTTGAATTTTACTTTCTTACCAAGAATAACATAAATTCACCCCGCAAAGTTTAATCACAAAGTTTAATCGAGGCCCTGCGTCGCCATGCAAATGTATAAAAGACGGCCTGCAATACGGATTGCAGGCCGTCTTTTATACATTAATATATATCTGGCTAAAGATATTATCTCTGGCGGATTACCTTATTATATCTCAAACGGATTATTTCATTACATGGGGGATTACTTCGCCTGCTTCAGGACTTTGTCGTTGACCTTGGCGGGATACTTGGCGGCGAGTTCCTTGAGCCACTGCTCAAGCAGGTAATCCTGGTAGTCGGAAATCACGGTGCCACGAACATCGGCGGCGTCCTGGGGCTGGTCAATAACCTGAGGCTGATAAGCCAGGTAGGCTATCCAGCGGCCGTTGGCGGCGGGTTTCGGGCCGTTGAAACCGAGGTAGTCGGTGATGGCGTTCTCCCCCTTGGCAGCGAGCACGCGCTCTACCTTCACGTCGCGACCGAATTTCTTCTTCAGTACGGTGGCGAGCGAGTCAGAGGCTACAGCATTGGTGTTCAGATAGTTCTGAATCTCGTTGAGCACGGAGTCGGAGCTTGCGAAGATAATGCGCGACTTGAAACGGGGAGCGTCCCACTTGTATTTGTCGCGGTTGGACTGGAAGAACTTTTCGAGACCCTCCTTGTCATCCTTAGCCTTCGACCAGACATTGCGGTCCTGGATTTCGAACATCAGCATACCGTCGCGATATTCGTTCACAAGGTTGCGGTATGCGGGGTCGGTCTTCATCAGGTCGTCGCGCATCATCTCTACAACAGTCTGGTTTACAGCTTCTTCAACCGCGTTGTCGAGCTGGGTAACCTGCTGTTCGGGCTTGCCGGCAAATCCGTTGGGGAGCTGCCGGGCAACGACCTCGCCGAGGGTCAGTTTCTGTTTGCCGACACGGACTACAACCACCTTGGAGACCTTGAACTGAGCGAGCAGCGCGGAGTCTGCGCCGTTCTTCATCTGGTCGTGGATTTTGCCCAGAGCCTTGGTGTCGACCTTGGCGCCGAACTGCTTGCGGAGCTGCTCCAGACGACGTTTGGCAGCAAGCTGGCCGCGGTCATCGCGGGAGATGACGTTCTTGATGTTTGCCTTCACGTTGTCGAACGAGTCGAGGCCGCGGTGGTCAAGACGCTTGATGATATGGTAGCCGTAGGAGGTTGCGAAGGGGTGCGAAATCTCGCCGTTGGCCAGCGCGAAAGCAGTTTCCTCGAACTCGGGAACCATCTGGCCGACCCCGAACCAGGGGAGTTTGCCACCCTGGGCAGCGGAACCGGGGTCCTCGGAGTTGGCGGCGGCTACGGTCTCGAAGTCAGCGCCGCCGACTGTAACGAGCTGATACAGAGAGTCGATGTAAGCCTTCTGGAGCTGAGCCACAGAGTCTGTTTTGCCGCGGGTAAGACGCAGGATATGTTCGGCGAGGACCTCACCGCGGGCCGGACGACGGGCGTTGACCTTAACGATATGGAAGCCCATCGGCGAGGAAATGACCCCGCTGTACTGACCTACGGGAACTGTGTAGGCGGCATCCTCGAAGGCTGCGGGGAACCGGTTGGCCTGAATGAAGCCCATGCGGCCACCTCGGGCCGACGAGCCGCGGTCCTGAGAGTAACGGACTGCCAGCGAGTCGAAGGCCTCGCCGTTGTCGAGACATTGGTGCAGGGAGTCCATCAGGGCCTTCTTGCGGTCCATCGACATATCAGGCGACTGGAAGAAAATCATAATGTGGCTGACGTCCACCTCCTCCTTCATGCGGTTGTACTGCGCCTGAAGGATGCTGTCCTCGACGGTCTGATCCTTAAGGTAGGGGGCCGAAAGGTCGTTGCGGTATGTTACAAATTCTTTCTGGAAGCTTTCCGACTTGTCGAGACCGAGGGCTTCGGCCTCGGCGACTTTCTGCCGGTAAGGGATGAACAGCTGCAGATACTCCTCGATGGCCTGAGGGGTGGACTGCTGCGCGTTGTTTTTGTGGTAAAGATACTCAAACTCGCTGAGTGTCACCGGCTTGCCCCCGACGGTCATCAGCACCGGGTCGTCAGCACCCTTTGCCGAAACAAGGGCAACAGAGCCGAGCAGCAGGGCCAGCGATAAAAGTCCTTTTTTCATTGTTTTTATCTGATAATTGATTTATATTCAATCTGATTTTTTGAACACACTTATCTCTTAAACGCTCCGGGTTCACATTTATTATAACAGAGCGGAATTATTCCGCAAAAAATTGCTAACTTTGCACCATGTTATTCGAAGACTTTGACTTAAGCGACGACCTTCTCGACGCTCTCGACGCAATGCAGTTCCGGGAGTGCACTCCGATTCAGGAGAAGGCCATCCCGGTGGTGCTCGACCGCCGCGACCTGATCGCCATCGCCCAGACCGGCACGGGCAAGACGGCGGCTTATCTGCTGCCGGTCATCGACCTTCTGGCCGAAGTGCCTGAGGCCGAGGGATATGTGAACTGTCTGATTATGGCGCCGACCCGCGAGTTAGCGCAGCAGATCGAGCGGCAGATGGACGGCTTCGGCTACTACCTCCCCCTGTCGAGCATCGCCGTATACGGCGGCACCGACGGGGCGGAATTCGCCCGCCAGCAGCGCGGCATGCGTCAGGGTGCCGACGTGGTGATCGCCACTCCGGGGCGCCTCGAGGCACTCCTGCAGATGGGGGGCATCGACCTCTCGAAAGTGCGGCACTTCATCCTCGACGAAGCCGACCGAATGCTCGACATGGGCTTCTACGACGACATCATGTCCATAGCCAAACTCCTCCCCGAAGAGCGCCAGACACTCCTCTTCTCGGCCACCATGCCTCCGAAAATCCGCAAGCTCGCCCAGTCGATTCTCCGCGACCCCATAGAGGTGAAAATCGCCCCCTCGCGGCCCGTCGAGAAGATCAAGCAGTCTGCAATCTTCTGCTACGAAGACGACAAACAGCGCATCCTCACCGACATCCTGAAATCGCGTAAAGGCCAGCGAATCATCGTGTTCGCAGCCTCGAAGCACGGTGTCCGCGACCTGGCCCGCGACCTTCGCCGCGTCGGAATCAAAGCCGCCGAAATCCACTCCGACCTCGACCAGGCCCAGCGCGACGAAACCATCCGCGGCTTCCGCTCAGGCCGAATCGAAGTCATCGTGGCTACCGACCTGCTCGCCCGTGGCATCGACATCGACGAAGTTATGCTCGTGGTGAACTTCGACGTTCCCCGCGAACCGGAGGACTACGTGCACCGCGTAGGGCGCACCGCCCGCGCCAACGCCGACGGCGAGGCCATCACCCTTGTCGGGCCGCGCGACCGCCGCGCCTTCTCGCGCGTGGAATCCACCCTGAAAATCTCCATCCCGGCCGAAAACCGCCCCTCCTCCGCCCCCCGCTCCAACAAGCCCTCCCCCTCCAAGCCCTCCGGCTCCAAAAAAACCTCCTCTCAGCGAGGCAAAGCCCCTTCCTCTCATCGAGCTAAAAACTCCTCCGGATCCAAAGCCCCCGCCGGCTCCACCCAGGCCGCCGAATCTGATTATTTGTCTCCGGCTCCGAGCTTCAGTTCGCCCTCCGGCTCCAAATCTTCCGGCTCCAATAAGCCCTCCGGCTCCCGTTCACGAAGCCGAAACCGCGGTCACCGCTCCGGACCCAAACCGGGCCCCACCCCATCCGATTCCAACAATTGACCATCCCAGCCGGCCCCGCCCCCGCGGAGGCCGGCTGTCTTTTTCTGATACCTAATTATGATTAGCCGCCGGGGAGAGCGGCGTCCAAGGGGGATATTAACCTTTACCTACTATCCGGTATTTTGCCTACAAAGGGCCGAAAAATTTTTGTTATTCGGACTGAATCCGCTAATTTTGCAGCGATGGAAAAGGTAAAAGCAATCAAAATTATGCGGCTTACAGCGCTTCTGGCGGTCATTTCGGGCTCGCCGATGTCGCTTTTTCCCCTCTCCTCCCCCACTGCAAAAAATCAACTTCCGCCTGCCGCGAAGGACTCGGTCGCCGCTCCACGGACTGATTCCCTGGCCGCCCGCCAAACCACCCGGATTGATTCCCTGCTGGCTTACTACGACAGCATCGAAAACGCCATCGAAGCGAAAAAACAGCTCGGCGAAGTCGTGGTGACCGCCCGCGAAAGCCGCGGGGTGACATCGTCGTCGGTCATTGACCGCCAGGCGATGGCCCACTTGCAGCCCTCCTCCTTCTCCGACCTCCTTGAACTCCTCCCCGGCCATATCTCCGCCGACCCGCAGATGGGCCAGGCCAACCTGATTTCGCTCCGCGAAGCCTCACAACCCTCCTCCGACTATTACTCCACCTCGTCGCTCGGCACCTCCTTCGTCATCGACGGCGTCCCGGTCAACACCTCCGCCGAGCTGCAGCGCACCCCGGTCAGCGACTACGCCGGACGCCTCTCCACCGGCAAGGGTGTCGACATGCGCTCCCTCTCCACTGACGACATCGAAAGCGTCGAAGTCATCCGCGGCATCCCCTCGGCCGAATACGGCGAAGTCACCTCCGGAGTGGTCAATATCCGGCGCAAAAGCGGCGTCACCGGACTCGAAGCCCGCTTCAAAGCCGATATGCAGAGCCAGCTTTTCTACGTCGGCAAAGGCTTCGCCCTGAACAAAAACGCCGCCGGAGCCTCAACCGCCGGTAACGCTGCCGGAAACGCCGCCGGAAACCACATCCTCAACCTCTCGGCCGACTACCTCGACAGCCGCATCGACCCGCGCAACGCCCGCGACAACTTCAGGCGCGTAAACCTCTCGGCCCGAGGCAATTTCAGTTTCCGTTCCTCCCGGTTCGCCACGACACTTACCACCTCGCTGACCTACACAGGCACCTTCGAGCGCGACTTCAACGACCCGGACCTCACCGTCAACAACACCATCGACAAATACCGTCAGGACCGCAACGCCCTCAGCTGGCAGGGTGTCCTGAACCTCCGGGCCCTCAAATCCCCGGTATTCAACGGCCTGACTCTCACCGCCGGCCTATCCTACGCCGACGAACACCTCGCCCAGCAGCGCACCGTCGCCTCCTCGCGCATCTACCCGATGCCGGTATCCACAAAGCCCGGCTCCTGGAACGTCGGTTTCCTCCCGATGCTATATCTCGCCGACTACGACGTCTACGGCAAACCGCTGACCGCCTGCGTCAAGGCCGCCACCCGCCTGCGTCTGAACTTCGGTAAGTTTGAAAACCAGCTCCGCGCCGGGGCCGAATGGAACTTCTCCAAGAACCTCGGCCGCGGTGAGGTCTATGACCTCGAGCGTCCGTTGGTGGCCGGAAACACCTCGCGACCACGCCCGTTCCGCGACGTCCCCGCCATGAACCAGCTTTCGGCCTACGCTGAACTTGTCACCGAGGTCACCGTCGCCGAACAGAGGCTGCAGCTCCAGGCCGGCGTCCGCGAAACCCAGCTTCTCGGTCTCCCCACGGACTATTACCTCCATCTCCGCCCCTATTTCGACCCCCGCGTAAACCTGAAATACACCTCCTCGCCCGTAGCCATGTTCGGCGAATATGTCACCTTCGAGGCTGCCGGCGGTTTCGGCTGGCACACCAAGATGCCCGTGTCCGCGTACCTCTACCCCGACCCGAAATACACCGACTTCGTCCAGCTCAACTACTACCACAACGACGAACAATACCGCGTGGTGAATGTCCGCACCTTCGTCGACGACCTCGCGAACCCAGGTCTGAAGGCCGCCCGCAACTTCAAATGGGAAGTACGCGGCGACATCTTCTGCAACGGCAACCGTCTGTCGGTCACCTACTTCCGCGAGAAAATGACCGACGCCTTCCGCATGGCTCCGGAGCTTCGCCTTTATGAATATCTCCTCTACGACGCCACGGGCTACGACCCTGCAGCCCCGGGCGCCAAGCCGCTCCCCGAAGGGCTCCCCGCCACCGTCGAGAAGCGCGTCAACCTCCTGAGCAAACCCTCCAACTCCTCCTCGATCAGGAAGGAAGGGATCGAGTTCTCCCTCTCCTCACGCCGTTTTCCGCGGCTCCATACCCGCCTGACGGTGAACGGCGCATGGTTCCGCACGACCTTCGCCAACTCCGGACCACTCTGGTACAAGCCGTCAATTATCGTCAACAACAAGGAGCTGCAGTATGTCGGCCTATACGACGACCGCGACGGTCACGTCAGCCAGTCGTTCAATGCCAACCTCACCCTCGACACCGACCTTCCCCGCCTGGGTCTGAACCTCTCGCTGACGATGCAGAATGTATGGTTCACATCAACCAGACAGCTGCGCCGCAGCGGCATACCGATGGGCTATGTCGGCGAAGACTTGGTCTACCACGTCTGGGACCCGGCCGATTCCTCCGACCCCTACCTCAGCCAGCTCATCCGCCGCTACTCCCCCTCGGCCTTCGACGAGAACCGCATCCCCTACGCCTCGAATTTCAACCTCAAGGCCACCAAGAAGCTGCTCAACGACAAGCTGATGATTGCGCTGTTCGTGAACCGGATCATCAGCATCACCCCCGACTATGAGCTCTACGGCGTGGTTCACCGCCGATATTCCTCCCCCTATTTCGGCATGGAGCTGAACCTGAAACTTTGAATAGAAACTCATCAACTCACCAACTCATCAACTCATCAACACTCATATGAAAAAATTCCACAGCCTTGTCCTCAGCGCCCTCCTGATTGGCGCCGTGGTCACCTCCTGCTCCGACTCCGGCGAGCCCGCAGAGGCGAAAGTCGACGTCACCGTCAGCAACACCCTCCCCGACGACTTCACCGGCGCTGCCGTAAGCTCCGCCTCGATGACCTTCACCGAGTTGAACACCCGGCAGTCCTCCACCTTCACCTTCGACGGCGCCGATGCTGTCTGGGAAATCGACCTCGCCCCCGGTCTCTATGACTACACCGGCGAAATCAACTACACCTCCACCCTGCCGGACGGGTCCGAAAAAGCCTGGCGCCTCCGCGCAGTCGGGAACTCCGTGAACGTTGTCCGGAGCACCGCAATCACCCCCTCATGGTTCAAGGCTTCGCTCAACAGCGAAGGTTTGATTATCAGCGAAATCTACGCCACCGGCTCACCGAAGGCCGACGGCAAGTCGGGTTTGCGCGACGCTTATATCCGTATCTATAACAACTCCTCCGAGACCCTCTACGCCGACGGTCTGGGCTTCGTTGAGTCCGACTTCACCAACTCCACCGCCAGCGACTACCAGATTCTGACCCCGGCCAACGACCGCAGCGTCAACTTCACCGTCGGCGCCGTATGGGTGATTCCCGGCAACGGACAGGATGTGCCCATAGCTCCCGGAGAGTACATCACCATCGCCGATCAGGCCATCGACTGGAGCGAGCAGGTCAGCGGTGCCCTCGACCTCACCGGCGCCGACTTCGAATGGTATGACAACCACGCCATGGATACCGACAATCCCGCCGTCGCCAACCTCGACAAGTGGTTCTCCTACTCCGCGACCATCTGGATCATGAACAACCAGTGTCTCAAGTCCTACGCGCTCGTGCGTTTCCCGCAGGGCACAACCGCCGAAAGCTACCTTGCCGGATACAAGGGTGAATACGACTACATCTCCACCACCGGCTCGCAGATGCACAAGTCCAAAGCCTACCTCATCCCCAACGGCTGGATCATCGACGGTGTGAACCTGAGCAACAGCGAGCAGTTTGTGCGCGGCGCTCTCGCCCCCTCGATTGACTCCTCCTACGCTTCGGTTTCCGACAAAAAATCCGACCCGAACCGTTTCGGCCGGAAGTTCGTGCGCAAAACCTCCTACACAGCCCCCGACGGACGCGTTGTCCTTCAGGACACCGACGATTCCGCCGCCGACTTCCAGCTGGTTTCCGTAAAATAATATGCTCCGACAACTGCTCCTGATATCGCTGACGGTCGGTCTCCCGGTGCTCGCCGCCGCCCGGGAGGCCAACCCGGCGCTGCTCCCCTTCATAGCCGACGCCTCCCGCACCGAGGCCTCAGTCGCCGTCGATTATCGCGACGCCGACGACACCAGCCCGGTGCAGCTCGGATCCGGTCAAACCCTCGGCCGGTTTTCCGCCGAGACGTTCCAGCGCATCGGCCGCAACGCTGCCGTCCACGGCGACGCCTCCTTCACCTTCGGCAAAATCCGGGAGGTCCGCTGGAACAATTGCGCCGACTTCCACCTCGTCGGGCCCTATGTTCTTGGGGATTCCGTCGGCGGCGACCTCTCGCGCAAGGCTTACACCTTCTCGGGAGCATACGCCGCAGCCGCAGGCCGATGGAGCTGGGGGGCCGGGGCCGGGTACCGCGCCCAGATAGACTATCGCGGCCACGACCCGCGTCTGCGCATCATCGTTTCCGACCTCGACATCACCGCCGGCGGCTCTTATTCGTTTTCCAAAGTCCGCATCGGCGTTTCCGCCGGGCTGCGGGTCTACAACCAGACCTCCGACCTTAAGTTCTACAACCCGCTGAACGACATCCGGACCTACGCCCTGACCGGCCTCGGCTCCTTCTACCCCCGCTTTTCCGGCAATTCCTCGGAGAACACCGCCTATCAGGGAATCGGCTGGAACGCCGGGATGCAGCTCAGGCTGCCTTCAGCGGATTCAATGAGCCAAAGGCGCGCCCCTGCGGGGTTCTCCTGTTCCGCCGACCTGTTTGCTTCGGGAATCACCATCAGCGAGATTCTCCGCGACTTCAACAACCTGACTCTGGCCAGGACCGCGAACCTGACTTTCGGCGGTAACGTCCGGATTGTCAGGGGATTCGGCAGCTGGAGCGCCGGTGCTGAAATCTCGGCGCACCACCGCTCGAAGGAGGGCACCGAGAATCTGTTCGGGTCCTCCTCAGGCAACAGCTACGAGGTTATCGGCTCGCGCAAGAACTACACCCTCGGCGAATTCAGCGCCGGGCTGGCTCTCCCCCTCCGCTTTTACCAGGGTGCAAACGAGTTCGCGGTCAGGCCCTCGGTCGCCTATAGCCGACTGACAGAGAAGCTGTTATCGCCCCGCCGCGAGCTTACCTCCGATGCGTTCACTCCGGCGCTGGAGCTGCGATGGGTCCGTCCGCTCAGCGGCCGCTGCAGCTTTGCCATCGATCTCCGCGGCAGCTACGCCATCGCCGGCAACGCCAGAATGAACCTCTTCGGCCAGAGCCCAGAAGCCATCCTATCCCCCGACCTGCTGCACAACCTCCTCGCCACTGGTCACGCCGCCAGCCTCTCTTTCTCTGTAATCTTCTGAAAACAAATGATATAAATGGAAAATATAATCTCCGTACGGAATCTCTCGCAGCGCTATGGCCACGGACGGCAGATCTACGAGAACCTCTCGTTTGACGTCCCCCGCGGCTCCCTCCTCGGGCTGCTCGGGAAAAACGGCACCGGGAAAACCACCACCATCAACATCCTGATGGGGTTCCTGAAGCCGCAGTCGGGCCATTGCTCGATTTTCGGCGAGGAAATCACCGCGCTCCGTCCCGAAACCCGGGCCCGAATCGCCCTGCTGCTCGAAGGCCACGTCCAGTATTCCTTCATGACCATCGCCGGCATCGAGAAATTCTACTCCCGGTTCTACCCCCGCTGGAACCGCGACGCCTACTACGGCCTGATGGAGAAGCTCCGCGTCTCCCCCGGCCAGAAAATTTCCTCGATGTCCAACGGCCAGCGCTCGCAGGTGGCCCTCGGTCTGATTCTCGCCCAGAACGCCGACCTGTTGGTGCTCGACGACTTCTCGCTCGGCCTTGACCCAGGCTACCGCCGTCTGTTCGCCGACTACCTCCGCGAGTTCGTCAAAGCCGAAGGGAAAACCGTATTCATGACCTCCCACATCATCCAGGACCTCGAGCGCCTGATCGACGACTGCATCATCCTCGATTACGGTAAAATCCTGACCCATAAGCCGGTAAAGGAGCTGATGTCCACCCTTCATCTCTATACCCTCCCCTGCCCCGAGACGCCCGGTCCTGTGGCGCCCGGTCCTGTGGCGCCCGTTCTCGGGCGCTCCGCCCCGGATGGGATTTACGCCCCCTGGGAATCCGCCGGGGCCATCGAGTTCCATAGCTTCCTTCCCGAAGCCGAAGTCGCCGCCCGCCTCCGGCAGGCCGGCATCCCCGCCGACGGCCTGATTTCCAGCCCCATAGCATCCCTCGAGGACGCCTTCATCGGCCTCACCGGCCGCTATTGAAATCCAAATCTCCCACCCAATGAACAAAGCAATTTTCTATAAAGAATACCTCAAACTGAGGGTGCCGCTGATCATCTGCCTGCTTGGCGGCGTGCTTCTGGCAGTCTACGCCATCCTGCGCATCAACCGCGTGGTCGCCACCCACGGCGTCGAGCACGTATGGCTGATAATGCTGATGAAGGACCAGCTGTTTGTCGACTCCGTCAAGTACTTCCCCCCGCTCTGCGGACTGGTGCTCGCCATCGCCCAGATGCGCCCCGAGATGCAGGCCAAACGCCTGAAGCTCACCCTCCATCTCCCGGTCTCCAACAACCGTGTGATCCTGACCATGCTCTCCGCCGGCTTCGCCGCCTGCCTGCTGGTTTTCGCCCTGCAGTTCATGACCATAATCCTCTATTACAGCGGGATAATCGCCCCCGAAATGACCTGGCGCGTGGCCCTGAGCATGCTGCCGTGGTACATCGCCGGACTCACGGCCTACTGCTTCACCTGCGCCGTCTGTCTCGAAGGCCGACGGATGCGCCGCGTGGTCCTCGGCCTCTGCGGATTCGCCCTGGTGTCAGTGTTTTACTTCCAGGATTCCCCCGAGGCATACAACGGGATGCTCCTCTGGGCACTCTTCGCCGCCCTGCTCCTCCCGCTGCTGAGCATCGTTTCCGTCAACCGTTTCAAACAAGGGCTAACTGACTGATACACTTATGAACAAGTTCGCAAAAATCATATTCTGGTGCACCGTGGGGATTACACTCCTCTGGTTCCTCCCCTGGATCTACGCGCTCTGCACCCCCAGCGCCACAGACGACCCCTTCTACGGCTTCTCCCCCGTCAGCAACGATTGGGTCAGCAGCAAAGACACCAACAAATCGCTCCGCGACTCGCTGCTGCCGCAGCTCTACTACCGTCAGCTCTTAGCCGACGACCGTCTGCCCGACTCCCTCTGTGGCAAGGAGTTATCGGCCCACAATCTCCGCACCCACGAGGTGGTGTTCACCGTCGCTCCCCGCGAGATTGTGGCCCGCAAGCCCCGCGTGTGGATGATGATGGAGTCGATGCCGAAGACCGTCGACCTCGAGGACCCGAAGGAGGTGTTCCGCTTCACCGATGACGGGAGGATGGAGTTCGTCGACATCGCCACCAACGCTATAAACCCCTCGCGCTCAAAGCGTTTCACCGAAACCCTCAGGGCCCGCGGCTTCGCGTTCCCCGCCAAGTATCTCTCGGCCAACGTCACCTCCCGCAAGGCCTACGACGAGGGGTATCTGATGGTCGATGCCGACGGTAAGGTGTTCCACGTCAAGCAGCAGGTAGGGCGCCCCTATGTCGCTGCCGTGAAACTTCCCGACAGCGTCCGGGCCAGATACGCCTTCATCTGGGAACAGCCCGACCGCGACCTGCTCGGCATGATTGTCGACGAATCCGACCGCCCCTGGATTATTGAACACGACGGCTACCGCGCCATCCCCTTCCCCGACGGCGCCGGGACTTTCGACCCCGAGGCAGAATCCGCCACCGTGATGGGGAATCTCTTCAACCTCACCTGCCGGTTCAGCACCTCCGAGGGTTCCCGCTGGGTGGCCATCGACGCCGACGATTACCGGCTGCTCGACACGCTGACCTACCGGCGTCCGCGCCCCCGTGCCGCCGAAGTCGCCGACTACCTCTTCCCCGTAGTCCTCAACTACACATCAACTACCGACTCCTTAGCTTACCCTCGGCTCGAACGCGTCTCGGCCAAAGCACTTCCCCTCTGGCTCCTCATCGCCGCCGCCGTCGGCTTCCTCGTCTGGCGCCGCCGCAAAATCAGTTAAATCAGGCAAGCCATTGACCGACTGAATCCACGTGATTCATACTATTTTATCCAAATTTCCGTTAATAAATTGTTATCTAATTAAATATCTTTATGATCAAGAAACTCCTCCTCATGGCCCTCGTAGCCGTTACTTTCGCCTCCTGCTCCAATAAAACATCTCAGGAATCCGCCGACAACCAGGACCTCGCCGTGGCCGTTGACTCCCTGCTCGCCAACCCCGACAACTACGTCGACAAAGAGGTAACCATCGAAGGGGCCGTATCGCACCTCTGCGCCCACGGCGGCCGCAAAGCCTTCATCCTCGGCTCCGACGAGAACACCATGATCCGCTGCGACGCCACCGCCGAGATGGGCGGCGCCTTCCCCAAGGATGTCATCCACACCGTAATACGCGTCAAAGGCAAATTCGTTGAGGAACGCCTCGACGAAGCCGGCATCCGCGAACTCGAAGCCCAGCACGCCCAGATGGTAAGCCGCGTAGCCGAACAGGACGGCGAAGAAGCCGCTCAGACAGCCGCCACCGCCACCACCGGCTGCGAAACCGAGCGCAAAGCCGCCGGCCAGGCCGAAGTCGAATCCTTCAACGCCCAGATGGCCGACTACCGCGCCCGCATCGCCGACCGCAACACCCGCGAAGGCAAACCCTACCTCTCCTTCTACTCCATCCAAGCCACCTCCTACACCCCCCTCCAAGACTAACCAGCTCCCCTCTCTCGCACTCCCCCCTGACCAACCTCCTCCCCCATTGTACGAACATTACATTCCGAGCCCGGAAATCTTTCCGGGCTCATTTTGTCACTGAACCCCACCTAACAATCGGTAACATGGAATACAGGATTTACGTCATTAATAAAAGTAATCCAATCAATGCTTTTATGTCGGCATAGTTCTTATTCAGGAACTTAACGCGGAGGCTCGCGAATGGTATGAGCGCGAAGCGTCCGAGACTATTTTGCTGACGCTGAGTAATGCTATTCCGAAATAACATTCGCCCGCGGGGGATTTTATAAAACGCGGGGATTTTATAAAAATGGTAAAAATTTTGCACATTTGATAGGAAAAGTGTAATTTTGCAAACAATTCTCCGGCAAATCGGCGTTTTTCGCTGCAGGCTGCTTGAATTGAAAGAAAACTGTTCCCATGCGAGCTGGCAGGCAGTTTCCATGCGTGTATAACAACATGCGAGCTGGCAGGCAGCTTCCATGCGTGTCTAACAACATGCGAGCTGGCAGGCAGTTTCATTGGGCGCTAACAAACAGATTCTATGAGTGCGAATAAACAGGGGTCGGCGAGGCCCAAATTTTCATCGAAATTCGGCGTGATCGCCGCCACCGTGGGGTCGGCGGTAGGTCTCGGCAATATATGGCGTTTCCCTTACGAGGCAGGCTCCAACGGGGGCGCTGCGTTCCTGATTATCTATCTGTTATGTGTGTTCTTGATAGGTATTCCGCTGGTGTGCTCCGAGTTTCTGATCGGGCGCGCCGGGCGCCGCGACATCACCGGGTCGTTCATGGCCATCGCCCCGAACAACGGCCGGGGCTGGCAGATTGTCGGGTTCCTCGGGGTAATTTGCGCGCTGCTCATCATAGCCTTCTACTCCGTGGTTTCGGGGTGGACGCTGGAGTTTTTCTTCCAGTCGGCAACGGGTCATATCGGCGACATCGCCGGCGAGAACCGCCACGCGGCCTTCGAGTCCCTCACCTCGGGCTGGCGGTCGGTGTTCTGGACCGTGATTGTTGTCCTCACCACCGGCGCCATCGTCTACCGCGGAGTGCAGAAGGGAATCGAGCGGGCGTCGAACTGGATGATGCCCCTGCTGTTCGTGCTACTGCTGTTGATGTGCCTGAACTCGCTGCGCCTTCCCGGCGCCGCCGATGGCATGGCCTTCCTCTTCAAGCCCGACTTCTCGAAGCTCACGGCTGCGACGTTCCTCGACGCGCTCGGCCAGGCATTTTTCTCGCTATCCATCGGTCTGGGGTGCCTGACGGTCTACGGCAGTTACTTCCCCAACGACACCCGCATCATCCGAAGCACCTCCATCATGGCGGGCCTCGACACCCTCGTGGCCATCATGGCGGGCATCATAATCTTCCCCGCCGTCTTCTCCTACGGCATGGAACCCGCCGCCGGACCGAAACTGATCTTCGAGGTTCTCCCCGACATCTTCAGCCGCATCGGTCTGGGGGGACTCTGGTCGGCGCTCTTCTTCCTGCTGCTGATTCTCGCCTCGCTCACCTCCATCATCTCGCTGGCGGAAGTCGGCATCGCCTACTGCGTTGACCGACTGAAAATGAGCCGCCGCAAAGCTGTAATCATCATCACCATCTACAGCCTCGCCGGCGGAGTGCTCTGCGCCCTCTCTTTCGGTCCGCTCAGCGGGGTGCACATCTTCGGCATGACCATCTTCGACCTGCTGGACTACGTCACCTCCAACATGCTCATGCCCATCGGCGGCATGCTCATCTCCATCTTCGCCGGCTGGATCATAGACCGACGCATCCTTCAGGCACAGCTCTCCCCCGCTCCGCTCCGCCTGATTTCCCTCTTCACCTTCCTGCTGCGCTGGGTCTGCCCCGCCGCCATCTTTCTGGTCATGTTCAACCAGCTCTTCCTGTAACCACACATTCAGGCTGTGACGACCTGAAGGATGGGAGTGCCGAGCGCCGACTCGATGGCGGAATTAGCAAAATAAGGCATTGTTCGGACGAATTTTATTATATTTGCAGTTGATATGAAAGAGGTAGTTTTTGATAAGAGAAGTGTCAGTATGAAGGATGGGATATCTAATAGCCATCAGGCCTGTTTATGAATGGTGTATTTCACTTATTTTTTATGAAGACAAACAATATATCTTTCATTGTTGGCGCCGCTTTATTGATGGCAATGGCAGCCGGATGCTCAGGTAATAAAGAGGCAAAGTCCGATAAGCTTGATAACCAGGCTATAATCGAAGTCGCTAACGCCGACATTCGCGGACAATGGTATATCGAGAACATCGTTTTCAGCGACTCCGACTATGTGCGTCCCGATGAGACGTCATCAAGCATGAAGCCATATATCGTCTTTGAAGACAGCACATATTTCATCATGACAAACTGCAACTCCATCAGCGGATCATATACTGTAAAGGGAGATTCCATCAGACTCAGTGACGGAGCTATGACCGAAATGGCGTGCGATGACATGCAGACGGAGGATGCCTTGCGACGGATTCTTCCCCACATATTCTCAATAGATGTTCAGTATAACTCTGGAATGAGACTGATCGGTTCTGCTCCGGTCGAATGCATCATACTTCGCAAAGCAAAAACTGAAATCAAATGAAAAAGATTTTTGGGATTGTCAGACGCACTTTATTTTTGATACTGATGACGATGAGTGCCGTACAAATATCCGGTTGCAACAGCAACGATAAAATCATTTCTGTTTCAGCACCTGAATTTGACAAGGAAATCAAAGCAGATTCTGTGCAATTACTTGATGTCCGCACACCTCAGGAGTATGCCGAAGGGCATATTGACGGGGCGTTGAACATCAACATCCAATCGGATGATTTCCGACGACTGGTCGAGAAAGAATTGTCGAAAGATTCCACCATACTCGTCTATTGTCGAAGTGGCAGACGCTCGATGGAAGCGGCCGAGATACTGACTGAACTCGGGTATAAGGTAGTTAATCTCAAAGGCGGAATCATCGGATGGAAAGAAGATGGACTTCCGGTAACGACAGAAGGAAAATCAAAATAGGTGGTCCATAGATGCTCCAGATAGGACGATATAAAGGCGTTCGATTTCATTAGCATTCATTTCCTCTTATGAATGCTTACCTCGGATCCGCGTAAAGCGGCGCCGCCGCAACTCCATACTTGGAATTTAGAAAATATAACCGAGACCGATGCTGACACGATACTCGTGCATCTTCAAATCGTTCTTGGCCATATCCAGCATTCCGATGCCACCGGTCAAATCCACGCGGAATCGGTTGATGATGACTGCGGCACGAATATTCCAAGTGATGTCAAAGCGTCGCATCCAGGACTTATACATATTTTCTTCGAATATGTCGGTCTGGTCTTCATCTACCTTTGCTCGTGCACTGAACCCGATTATCGGTTCAGGACCGGTAGACAGCAGCAGACTGCCTTTTTTGAAAATATCGAACTTATAACCTACTGTCAGAGGGATGCGCATACCTATTTTTCGCACAGGCGGGTCGTATGTTTTTGCCGTTTCAAGCGGTGTATCAGTTCCGATTACAATGTTGTCATAGCGATAGGTGTCAAAGAAAAGACGCGCTCCCGGTTCAAAGAAGAAGTTATTGCCAAAGAGCATCAAATAATCTGCTCCAACGCTGACTCCGCTGCCGGGCTTGAACATCTTTACAGAGCCATCGGCAATCTTCCAGTTGCCGGGAATTGAAGCGTCGTAAGCAACTGTTACCGTCCAGTGGTTGCGGTCAGACGGCAACACTTCCTCGTCGATAGTTTGTGCATTGCACAAGCCATTGACAAAGAGAGCTATAATCAGAATTATTAGTTTATGATTCATCGATTACTTAATAATTTTTTTGCCGGACTGAATGTAGATGGCTCCCGGTTTAGGAACATTGACTTTTCTTCCGGACAAATCAAACATATCTAAATCATTTTGCGAGTGGTCGATATTGACTGTATTTATCCCTGATTTGAAGATATATATACACTCATTCTCAGAGCAACAGCCGACAGCATAAACGACATTGTCGTTTTCATAGTCAAACATTATATTATAAGCATAACGCTTCTTATTCTTCCAAAATATAGTGCGAGCCAATGGCCTGCACCGCAAAGTTAGCGAATATTTCTGAAACACAAGGCATAATCGCCGAAAAATTCGTATTTTTGCATATGGATGGTCATTTCCATAATTAGCCAGTTCCCCGATGTGCCGCCAAGGATACCATAATGTCAAACCGCCAAAGACAAAAATAACGACATGGAACAAAAATTCTGTCAGAGCTGCGGAATGCCGCTCAATGATAACAACAAAGGCACGAATGCCGACGGGACGCCCAATGAAAATTACTGCATCTACTGCTACAAGGACGGCAAGTTTACGCAGGATATGACTATGGAGCAGATAAATGATAATGATTGAAACAGAAAGATTGATTTTGCGCCCGTAGCAGGTATCGGATGCCGGAATACTATATAAATATGCCAGTGATCTGGATATTGGTCCTATTGCCGGTTGGCCTCCACATACATCCGTAGAAAATAGTCTGGAAATCACAAAGTCAGATTACAACTATATGTTGAATGAAAACACATAGAGAATATCTGTATGAGAGCTATGAGTATCTTGGCGAAAGGTGGAACTGCATCGAAATGGAACAGCAGAAAAGACTATGAAAGTAATCCTTATGATTATACCCATGCTGGGCGAACATAGCAAGCGGGCCGCGATGGATGTCGCGGCCCGCTTGATTATAGGGAATTTTTATTTTGCGAGGCTTTAATTTGCGAGGTTAACGTGCCATAGGCGCGTCCGTACGTAACTGTAAGCCTGGTTGTTAGCGGTTGGAGGCGGAGTAGTTGGGGGCTTCGGAGGTGATGGCCACGTCGTGGGGGTGGCTTTCGGCTACACCGGCGTTGGTGATGCGGGTGAAGCGGGCGCGGTGGAGGGCGTCGATGTCGGGGGCGCCGCAGTAGCCCATGCCGGCGCGGAGGCCGCCGAGCATCTGGTATACGACTTCATAGAGGGAGCCTTTGTAGGGTACGCGGGCTGCGATGCCTTCGGGCACGAGTTTCTTGGTGTCGGTTTCGTTGGCCTGGAAGTAGCGGTCTTTGGAGCCTTTTTCCATGGCTTCAAGGGAGCCCATGCCGCGGTAGGATTTGTATTTTCGGCCGTTGTAGATGATGGTGTCGCCGGGGGATTCCTCGACGCCGGCGAGCATGCCGCCGAGCATCACGGAGTAACCGCCGGCGGCGAGGGCCTTGACGATGTCGCCGGAGTAGCGGATACCGCCGTCGGCAATCAGGGGAACACCGGTGCCTTCGAGGGCTTTGGCTACATCGTAGACGGCGGAGAGCTGGGGAACGCCGACGCCGGCGATGATGCGGGTGGTGCAGATGGAGCCGGGGCCGATGCCGACTTTTACGCCGTCGGCGCCGTTGTCAACGAGGTAACGGGCAGCCTCGCCGGTTGCGATGTTGCCGACAACGACGTCGATGTGGGGATATTTTTCCTTGACGGCGCGGAGGACGCTGACAACCCCTTTGGAGTGGCCGTGGGCGGTGTCGATGACGATGGCGTCAGCACCGGCGGCTACGAGGGCGTCGACGCGCTGCATCGAGTCGGCGGTGACACCGACGCCGGCAGCCACGCGCAGACGCCCCAGCGAGTCCTTGCAGGCGTTGGGTTTGTCCTTGGCTTTGGTGATATCCTTATAGGTTACGAGGCCTACGAGGCGGCCGTCCTTGTCTACGACGGGGAGTTTCTCGATTTTGTGTTTCTGAAGGATGTCGGCAGCCTCCTCGAGGTTGGTCGACTGGGAGGTTGTGACGAGGTTTTCGGAGGTCATCACCTCCTCGACCTTGCGGGTGAGGTCGCGCTCGAAGCGGAGGTCGCGGTTGGTGACGATGCCGCGGAGCATCTTGTCCTCATCAACCACGGGGATACCGCCGATGTGGTATTCCTCCATCATCTTGAGGGCGTCGCCGACGGTGGAGCCCAGCAGGATGGTAACGGGGTCGTAGATCATGCCGTTCTCGGCGCGCTTCACGGCGTGGACCTGACGCGCCTGCTCCTCGATTGACATGTTCTTGTGGATAACGCCGATACCTCCCTCGCGGGCAATGGCGATAGCCATCTTGGCCTCCGTCACGGTGTCCATGGCGGCGGAAACAAGCGGCACATTCAGCGTTATATTACGGGAGAAACGGGTCCGAAGGTTTACTTCGCGGGGAAGCACTTCGGAATAAGCGGGAATCAGCAGGACATCGTCGAAAGTAAGACCGTCCATAGCTACCCTGTCTGCAATAAATGACGACATATAGTAAACCTTAGTTCGTGCGATAAATATTGCCTGCAAAGATACATATTTTTTCGGAATTTTTAAATATTTTAACCCGTTTTTCAGTGAAAAAATTTCGACAAGGGGTCATCTCCCGGCAAATAGCGGTCAGAAACCGTCTGAGGGCCTGCTGTTTATGAGAATAACCGCCGAAAATTTTTTGTTACGGCGGAGAATTTGTAACTTTGCACCTGCAAACCGGCCGACCTGCCGCAACGGCTTCGCCGGAATCAACCAACCTCCAAACCGCCCCCCACTGATGTTAGGAATAAAACGTCTCGACCTTTACCTGCTGAAGAGCTACGTGCCTCTTCTGCTGATGACGTTTTTCATCTGCCTGTTCATCGTGCTGATGCAGTTCCTCTGGGTCCACATCAACGACCTGGTGGGGAAAGGCCTGACGGTCGATGTCATCGGCGAGCTGTTTTTCTACGCCGCCCTGACAATGGTGCCGCTGGCGCTGCCGCTGGCCATACTGCTGGCATCGCTGATGATTTTCGGCAATCTCGGCGAGAAGTTCGAGCTGACGGCCATGAAGGCGTCGGGAATCTCGCTGCTGAGGGTTATGACGCCGCTGATGGTACTGATCGGCGCCATATCTACCGGGGCGTTCTTCTTCCAGAACAATGTGCTCCCCATCGCGCAGACCAAGATGTGGACGCTGATCTACTCCGTGCGCCAGAAATCCCCGGAACTCGAAATCCCCGAGGGGGTGTTCTACACCCAGATTCCGGGCTTCAACTTCTTCGTGCAGAGCAAGGACCACGAGACCGGCACATTATATAATATGATAATCTACGATGTTTCGCGCGGCTTCGACAACGCCCGCGTGATTCTCGCCGACTCCGGTCATCTGAAATCCGCCGACGACAACAAGCACCTCTTCCTGCAGCTCTACAAAGGTGAGCAGTTCGAGAATCTCCGCGAAGCCTCAGCCTCGCGCAACAGCGCCAATCAGCCCTACCGCCGCGAGCAGTTCGACCTGAAGGAAATCCTTCTGGCTTTCGACACGAACTTCAACCGTATGGATGAATCCGGGATGAGGAAACAGTATGTCGGCAAAAACATCGTGGAGCTGCGCCAGACCATCGACTCCGTAGGTCAGCGCGTCGACTCCATCGGCGACATCTACGCCCGCGAGTTCCGCACGAACTCCTACGTCAGGGTGCCGATGTACCGCTCCCGCCGCGACGGCGACTCCCTGAAGCTCATCAAGGTGCCCGAAGTGGCAATGGGCAAGCCGATCGACATCGACTCCCTGTTCTATAAGGAGAACCCGGCGCAGACCCGCAGCATGCTGACCATGGCGCTGCAGAAAGCCCAGGCCGTACGCCAGGAAAACGAGTTCAAGAGCTACATCATGGAGGAGGACCGCTACACCATCCGCCGCCATGCCATCGAGATGCACAAGAAGTTCACCCTGTCGTTCGCCTGCCTGATATTCTTCTGCATCGGCGCCCCGCTCGGCGCAATCATCCGCAAAGGTGGCATCGGCACCCCGCTGGTGATTTCGGTGTTCCTGTTTATCTTCTACTACATCGTGGACAACACCGGCTACAAGCTGGCGCGCGACGGCTCCGTACCCGTCACCGAAGGTATCTGGCTCAGCTCGTTCGTGTTGCTGCCGCTCGGCGTGTTCCTCACCTACAAGGCGATGAACGACTCGGCGATGCTCAACATCGACGCCTATAAGAACTTCATACGCCGCATCCGCGGCAAGCAGAAACGCGAGCTCGACGTCAAGGAATACGCCATGGAGGATGTCACTCCGGCCGAAGCGCTCAGCCGCCTCGAACCGCTGCTGGCCGAAGCCGAAGCGCTTCAGGCCCGCTTCGCGGCGCTCTCTTTCGGTCGCCGACTGCTCTACAAGATACTGCGCATGAAGGGCTTCAACGAGCTTGAAAACCACCTGAACTCGCTTATCGACTTCCTTGCCAACACTAAAAACGCGAGGGCAATCCGCATCGTCAACGAATATCCCTACAAAGTTTCCGCCCGCACGCTCCCGTCGGTCATCGACATCACCCGCCGTCTGATCGACCTCTGCAAGGAGAAAATCGCCGCTCCCGCCAAGGATTAACTCCGCGCGATATTTTGTTACAACCATATCCCCCCCCAAATCCGAACAGCAATGACTTCCGAATCAATAAAACTCGACTCCATTGAAGATGCCCTCACAGACTTCCGCGAAGGCAAAATGATAATCGTCGTCGATGACGAAGACCGCGAAAACGAAGGCGACCTCATCGTTGCCGCCGAGAAAATCACCCCCGAACAGGTGAATTTCATGCTCAAGAACGCCCGCGGCGTCCTCTGCGCCCCCATCACCATCTCGCGCTGCAAGGAATTAGGGCTCGACCCGCAGACCGAGCACAACACCTCGATGCTCGGCACCCCCTTCACCATCACCGTCGACAAACTCGAAGGGTGCACCACCGGCGTCTCGATCCATGACCGCTGCGCCACAATCCGCGCCCTGGCCGACCCCGCCTCAACCCCCGAAACCTTCGGCCGCCCGGGTCACATCAACCCGCTCTTTGCCCAGGACGCCGGCGTCCTCCGCCGCTCGGGCCACACCGAAGCTGCCGTCGACCTGGCGCGCCTCGCCGGCCTGCAGCCCGCTGCCGCCCTCATGGAAATCATGAGCGACGACGGCTCGATGGCCCGTCTGCCCGAACTCCGCCGCCGCGCCGACCAGTGGGGTCTGAAACTGATTTCAATCCGCGACCTCATCGAATATCGACTCCGCCGGGAATGTACCGTCGAGAAGGGCGAGGAGGTGAAACTCCCCACTGCCTACGGCAACTTCCGCCTCATCCCCTTCCGCCAGAAAAGCAACGGTCTGGAACACATCGCCATCATCAAAGGTGACGTCACCACCGACGAACCTGTGCTCGTCCGCGTCCACTCCTCCTGCGCCACCGGCGACATCTTCGGCTCACTCCGCTGCGACTGCGGCGAACAGCTCCACACCGCCCTCCGCATGATCGACAAAGAGGGCCGCGGAGCAGTCATCTACCTCCTCCAGGAAGGCCGTGGCATAGGCCTGATGGATAAAATCCGCGCCTACAAACTCCAGGAACAGGGGATGGACACAGTCGAAGCAAACCTCCACCTCGGCCACAAAGCCGACGAACGCGACTACGGCGTCGGCGCCCAGATTCTCCACGAACTCGGCATCCACAAAATGCGTCTGATGACCAACAACCCCGTCAAGCGCATCGGCCTCGAAGGCTACGGCCTCGAAGTCGTCGAAAACGTTCCCATCGAAATCGCTCCCACCGCCTACGACCGCTTCTACCTCGAAACCAAAAAGCATCGCATGGCCCACACCCTCCACAACGTCGACTGATTCCAGGCCATTACCCGCGTCAATACAGGACATCATACACCGGAGCAACGGCGTTGGCACCAATGAGCTATATGCAGTGTTTTTCTGTAAGATAAATACTTACATCATTTGCATTTGTCGGATTTTATCCCTAACTTTGCTCTATATCTCACAATCAAAAGTCTCCGACTATGAGCAAGTTTATCAATCCCTTTACAGACTATGGTTTCAAGAGAATTTTCGGTCAGGAATTCCACAAGGATATCCTGATGGATTTCCTGAATGATCTGTTAGAGGGGGAA
>CABUTS010000003.1 GCA_902494515.1 uncultured Muribaculaceae bacterium
AATCGTAAAGGGTCACAATGACAAGCGCAGCCTTAGGAAACGACGGTTCAGCGCTTCTCTATCCCAAGACTACCTGATTGAGCTGCTCCTCTCGGCTAAAATTTGACGCGGTTGCCCTATCTGGAATTTAGTCTCGCAACCCTCATAACCAGCCCCGACAAGACCGAGATTGTGTGCCGCACCACCGTTCCCGACGGTAAAATCAAAGTCTCCGGCGCAACCCTGAAAAGCGACGGCAAAACCTATCAAACCAAGAACCTGAAATGCGACATGACCGGTAACAACGCCGTCATCACCGCTACCTTCCCCGTAATTTCCAATCTCGTCAACCCCGTTATGGTCCTGACAGTCAACGGCGCGGAGTATGCGCTTTCGATCAACGCCTTCTCAAGTGTCGTCAAGACCGTGGTCGTGTCCGACGACGGCAGTGCGGTTTACTCCGCCGGAAGCATCCCCTCCAAGGCCTCGTCCAAGACCACCGTGTTCAAGAAACGCAGCCAGTCCTCGCAGTCAACCATGCCTAACGGCGCCAAAGCTTCTACTCTGGTGCTCAACGGCGACGATGCCTCCTCCTCGGTGGTTGTAAGCAGCTACGATGACCCCGAAAACAGCAGCGTTGCCTCGACTATTGTTATCAGCGACAATTCCGACGACTCCTCCAGCCCCTCGAGCATCGTTCTCTCCGGCGCCGATAACAAATACGGTAAGCATAGCTCCACTGTTGTCACCGACGTCGAAAATGTTTCGCTCACCGGCAACATGAAAATCATCCTCGACGGTAAAGAGATTCCCCAGTCCGAACTCAGCAAACTCGACCCCCAGAAAATCTCCTCCATCACCGTCGACAAACCCCACTCCCGCATCCTCATCACCACCCTCAAATAATCCACCCTCTCATACAATCCTACACATTAATATATTATAAAACATAAAGAAATATTAAACATAAAAACTATCAAAGGCCATGTAAAGCAGTGATTGCCCAACATGGCCTTCAATGGTATGAGGTCGAATCAGACCTGACGGCCCTGCGGCGTGATTGCCGCTATCTTCAGTTTCGCTCGAACATCTGCTTGCGGGCGGTCATGCAGGCACCGATGATGCCGGCTTTCTCGTGGAGTTTGGAGCAGACGATCTTGCTGTCGTTATTGACAAGTTTGAGGGAATACTTTTTAACGGCCTGCTTTATGGGCTGCACGAAATAATCCCCCGCAGCCGAAAGCGTTCCCCCGATTACAACTAACTCGGGATTGAAGATATTAATCATGTTGGCAATCTGTTTGCCGAGTTTTTCCCCGATTTCTTCAAGCAGGTCGATGCAGAGGAAGTCCTCGTTGTTGATGGCATCGATAATGTCCGAGAGCTTGATGGGCTCGTCCTTCTCCATTTTGGCCGAGAGCACCGAGACTTTGCCATCCTTGATTTCGGATATCAGTTCCCGGTGGAGCGCCGTGCAGCAGGCGTCGACGTCGTCCAGCAGGGCGGTATCGCCGGCGCCGATGTCAACATCGTTGTCCGCGGTGCTGCATCTCTCACCGCAACCGAGCCTCTGTATGTCATCGACGGTGTGTTCTCGAACAACGGTCTGACCACCCTGAATCCCGCCGACATCGAGACAATCCAGGTGCTTAAGGACGGTGCCGCCGCTGCCATCTACGGTTCGCGTGCCGCCAACGGCGTGGTGCTCATCACCACCAAGAGCGGTCAGAAAGGGGCCGTAAAGGTCGACGCCAACTTCGCCTTCAGCCTCCAGACCCTGGCCCATACCCCCGATTTCCTCAATGCCTCGCAGTGGCGCGATTTCGCCAACATGGTCAGCGACAACAGCGGTCTGGCCCGCGCCCCTCAGAATGTGAATCCCACCGATCCGTCGGACGACACCGACTGGGTTGACGAGTGGACCCGCAACGCGCCCGTCTACAACGCCGATTTGGCTGTTTCCGGCGGTAATGATTTCGGCACCTACTCATTCTCATTAGGTTATCTGAACCAGGAGGGCCTGACCCGCAAGTCGGACTATGAGAAGTATAATGCCCGAACCAACTCCAACTGGAAATTCGGCCGCTTCTTCGTCAGCGAGAACGTCCAGATCGTATGGCGCAAGCGCACTCCGACCTCCACCTTCAACATCGGCATGCCTACTCTCCCCGTCAAGGATGAATTCGGCCGCTACGCCTCCTGGGGTCCCGACTATTACATCGAGACCGAGAATGCCCGCCGCAACAACCCCTTCGGCGGTCTGTATGCCACCGATCAGCACACCTCGTACTTCGATGTCATGGGCGGCTTCAGCGCCGGCGTTGAAATCATCAAGGGGCTGAAGTTCACCACCTCGTTCAGCGGCAACTACACCTCGTCGCACGGCTTCACCCACACTCCGGTCTATTACACCATGTGGGACGAAAACGGCGTTCCTGACAGTGACTACGGCAACCCCCGCAACTCGCTGAGCGAGAGCCGCGGTCAGTCGTCGAACTACACCTGGGACAACGTCTTCAACTTTGACCGCGAATTCGGCAAGCACAGCATCTCGGCAACCCTCGGCCACAGCTGGATGCGCGAGTTCTACCGCGGCATGAGCTACAGCACCATCGATGACGTGGGCGCTCCCAATATCGTCGGTGTGACAAACGTCGACGGCAAGATCTCTTCCAGCGAGAAGAACGCCGCCCTCCTGTCGTTCTTCGCCCGTGTCAATTACGACTACGACGGCAAGTACCTGCTTTCGGCAAGTGTCCGCCGCGATGAGTCCTCGAAGTTCCATAAGGACTACCGCACCGGTTATTTCCCCGCTGTATCGGCCGGCTGGAATATCCACAACGAGAAGTTCCTCAGGAACACACCCATCTCGCTGCTGAAACTCACCGCTTCCTACGGTGAGCTCGGCGCCAACTTCCTGAACCCCTACAACTTCGACAACATCGCCTTCGGTCCCATCGTCTACACTGTGGGCGGAGTCCGTTTCACCGACGGCCGCGCCGCATACCTCAAGACAACCAACCTCAAGTGGGAAACCTCGAAGACCACCGACGTGGGTCTGGAACTGGGTCTGTTCAACAACGAGTTCACCTTCCACGTCAACTGCTTCTACAAGAAGAACGTAGACCTGCTCGCCACCATCGACCTCAACCTTTCGTCGGGTCAGATCTTCGAAATCAACTCCTCGAACGAAACGCCGTATGTGAACACCGCATCGGTCGAGAACAAAGGCTGGGAATTCATGGCCAACTGGCACCGTTCGTTCACCAACGACTTCCGCATGAGCGTCACCGCCAACCTGTCGACCCTGAAGAACAAGGTCCTGGCCCTGGGTGACAACGTACAGCCCATCACCGCCGGCTCTTTTTCGTCGAAATTCTCGGATGCCGCCACTATCACCCGTCCCGGGGAGCCCATCGGCTCGTTCTACGGCTACAAGATTGACGGTTTCGACGCCGAAGGCAACTTCATTTTCCACGACGAAAACGGCGACGGCAACCTAACCGCCGACGACAAGGTTATCCTCGGCAACTCCATTCCTAAAATCAGCTACGGTATCAATCTGGATTTCTTCTATAAGGATTTCGACCTCTCGCTGTTCTTCAACGGTGTCAGCGGCAACAAGGTTT
Organism: uncultured Muribaculaceae bacterium; assembly: GCA_902494515.1. Classification (GTDB taxonomy): domain Bacteria; phylum Bacteroidota; class Bacteroidia; order Bacteroidales; family Muribaculaceae; genus UBA7173. The sequence continues at coordinate 3,609 of CABUTS010000003.1, forward strand.
TCAATGCCCGCAAGTATGAGTACTACTTCAACTATGCCAACAACATGGTGACCGATGTGCTGAACTCGTGGACGCCGCAGAACCCCGACACTTACGTTCCGGTCGCCAAGGTCACCAACGCCGACGGCGGCAACTCCCTCCCCAGTGAGTTCTACATCGAAGACGGCTCATACTTCCGTCTGAAGAACATCCAGCTGGGCTACACACTGCCCGTGAAACTGTCCAAGAAGGCTTACATGAGCCATCTGCGCTTCTACCTCTCGGTTCAGAACGTCTTCACCTGCACCAAGTATTCGGGCTTCGACCCCGAGGTCAGCTCCAACACCCTGTTTGCCCGCGGTGTTGACATGAACTCATATCCCAACGCCCGCACCTACACGCTTGGCTTTAATGTAACCTTCTAACAACAAGATCCATGAAAACAGTTATCAAATACATAACGATGGCATCGGTGGCCCTCGGGCTCACCGCCTGCAACGATGTTTTCGACGACCTGGCCGTAAACCCGCAGCAGCCGAGTATGGGTGAATATTTCACCACCCCGGCAGCTGTGAACGAGGCTGTCATGACCTGCTACGGCTATGTGCAGACGCAGCGCAGTTTCGGAGCATCGGCCTCCAAGACCATGATCATCCGTTCGGACGAGGCTTCGTCGAACTCCGATTACGGCAAGCCGGGCATGTATGGCTCGTCGCTCAACTCCAGCTACTACACCATCATGCAGCCCTTCGGCCTGATGTACTCGACCGCCTCCCAGGCAACTTATGTCATCGAGAACATCGACGGTGTCGAGTTCCACGACCAGGAGCTGAAACGTGCTTACCTCGGCGAAGCATACTTCTGGCGCGCATTCGCCCACTTCTATCTGCTGACCAACTACCGCAACGTTGCGCTCATCAAACATGCTCCCAAAGATAAGGAGGACTATGTGCGCGACCTGTCGACTCCCGAGGAGGTCTGGGACGCCATCATCGACGACCTCGGCCATGCCAAGGAGAACCTCCCCCCGAAAGGATACTGGAAAGGGGACCAGGTAGGCCGTCTGACAGCCGGAGCTGCAGCTGCCCTGCGCGGAATGTCGTACCTCTACCGCAGCGGCATCGAGCCTCAGTTCGGCTCGAGCACCACTACCTATTACACCGAAGCCGCTGCCGAATTCGACGAAATCATCCGCGGCGAATATGGCCGCTATTCGCTGGTCGATTACAGCCACAACTTCGATGTCGCACATGAGAACAACGATGAGTCTGTACTCGAGCTGCAGTTCCTCGGCGACGTGGAGAATGCTGCGTTCAACCCGGGCACCGCAACTTCGGGTCTGGCATTCGATACCCGCGGCATCATGCTCCCCGGCACCGGTGTAGGCTACGAAGGTGTGGTACATGACTGGCTCTACGACGCCTTCGTCAACAGCATCGACAAGGACGGTTACACCGATATCCGTATGTTCTCGACCATGTTCTTCAACGACCTTGACCCCAAGATCAAGCTGCGTCCCGGTCAGCGTCTCGAAGGCCCCGGCGGCTATCACTTCGAGGATATGTATCCCAACGGCGACTTCTCTTCGGTTGCCAATACCCGTACACACGTCTATAAGGCTGCCTTCCTGAAGGGGATGGACCTGTCGATGCCCATGCGCAACAACAACCCGCAGTCAATCACCGGTGTAGGTGGCGGCGTCAAGGAGTATATCTACAACCAGCCCCGAGCCCACGGCGTCAACTGGCGTTATATCCGCTACGCCGATGTGCTTCTGATGTATGCCGAAGCCGTAGTCTGCGGTGGTACCCCGGGTTCGATTTCGGCTGTCGATGCCTTCAATCAGGTGCGTTTCCGCGCCAATATGCCCGATGTTTCCGGTCTTACCCTCGACATCATCAAGCATGAGCGTGCCCTCGAATTCGCGCTCGAAGGACACCGGTTCTACGACCTGCTGCGCTGGGGCGACCTGGCTGACCGCTTTCATGAACTTGAAAGGGAGGATCCCAACTTCAAGCAGTTCATCTCCGACACCGACTATGAGGGCTTCACCGCCCACAAACATGAGTGGCTCCCCATCCCCATCACTGAGATTGAATCCAACCCCAAAGCACAACAAAATCCCGGATATTGATTAGTATGAAACGGTCTGTTATCACCGGATCCATCGTCGGAATAGCCTTCGCCGGCCTCGCCGCCGGTCCGGGCACTCCCGACGGGGAGATCCTTTACAATGGCATCCAGCTGCCCGCACAGTGGCCGCCCCGTTACGAGGAACCCGCCGTAGCTGCCGAAATGCCCGTTCCCTACCTTGTGAACAAGCCCGCTGTCATTCCGGTAAACACCGGACGCCAGCTGTTTGTCGACAGTTTCCTGATTGCCGAGACCAATCTCGTCCCGGTATATCACACCCCCGATTTCTATGCCGGGAACCCTGTACTCGAGCTTACCGCCCCGTGGGAAAACACCATTGAGGGCGCGCCATACGCCGCTCCCTTCAGCGACGGCATCTGGTACGACGACAAGGACGGCAAGTTCAAGATGTGGTATCTTGCCGGCGCCGGTTCGATCCACAAGCAGGACAAGCAGACGTTCTACACCTGCTATGCCGAATCCGAAGATGGCATACACTGGGTGAAGCCCATGCTTGACCTTGTCAAAGGCACCTGCATTGTGGATTCCGCCAACCGCGACGCGGCCACCATATGGCTCGACCGGCAGGATGCTGACCCGGCCCGACGCTACAAGATGTTCAACGTCGAGCGCCGTCCCACCGACCGTCGCTGGCAGTTCATCCTCAAATACTCCCCCGACGGTATTCACTGGAGCGAGGGTGTAGCCCAGTCGGGCGACCTCTATGACCGTTCGTCGGTCTTCTACAATCCCTTCCGGGATGTATGGTGTCTCTCCATGCGCTACGGCACCAAGGTGTCCTCGCGTTCGCGCAGCTACCTCGAGGCCAAAGACCCCGAAACGGCCGTTTCGATGGCTCACCGCGTACGCAAAGGGGTGCCCGACAAGAATGTAGTGTTCTGGTTCACGCCAGACGACAAGGAGCCTCACCATCCCAAGTTCCCCGAGGTGAATCCGGGCATCTACAACTTCGATTGCATCCCTTACGAGAGCATCATGCTCGGCCAGTATGCTGTATGGCAGGGCCCCGAGAACAATGTCTGCGGCGAACTCGGTATCCAGAAGCGCAACGAAATCTGTCTGGGCTACTCGCGCGACGGTTTCCACTTCTCCCGCCCCTCGCATGTGCCTTTCATGGCCAACGACACCACCGACGGTGCCTGGAACTGGGGCAACATGCAGTCGGTAGGGGGTGTGCCCCTCATTGTGGGTGACTCGCTCTACTTCTATTGCAGCGGACGCCGCCTGAACGATATCATGTGGGACAGCTACACCTCCACCGGTCTTGCCCGACTGCGCCGCGACGGTTTCGTTTCGATGCAGGCGGGTAAAGAGGAAGGAACGTTGAAAACTGAGCCTGTGGTTTTCGACGGCAAATATCTCTTTGTCAATGCTGACGTCAAGGGGAAGAGGTCGCAGCTGCTTGTCGAGGTTCTCGATGCCGACGGCAATCCTGTGGAGGGCTTCGCCAAGGGGGACTGCATCGGCATGAAGAAAACCGACTCCACTAAGTCGATGATTGTCTGGAAGAACAACAGGGATCTGGCTACCCTGGCCGGAAAGACCGTAAGGTTGAAGTTCTACCTCAGGGACGGTGACCTGTATTCTTTCTGGATTTCCCCGTGGGAAACCGGCGAAAGCCGCGGTTATACAGCCGGCGGCGGTCTGGGCCTTTCGCCCACAGGTGTTGATTCTCCATTCTGATAACACGAATGAAACATGAAAAGGTTTTTAAACATATTTCTGACAATGGCAGTAGTGCTCATGGCGGCATCGTGCGGCGGTGACGACCCGAAACCGGTGCCTGACCCGAAGCCCGACACCCCGGATGTGCCCGACACCCCGGATGTGCCTGACAATCCGTTTGGCCCGAATGCTATCTACAATGGCATCGAGCTCCCCACGCAGTGGCCCCCGCAGCGCAACTACTCCAGCGAAATCCGCTCCGGCATGAATCCTTTCTATCTGACTTCAAAACCGGCAGTGGTAAAGGTGGATGTGGGCCGTCAGCTGTTTGTCGATAACTTCCTTATCGCTGCGACCACTCTGTCCCGCAAGTTCCATTATCCCGAATATCACCCCTCGAATCCGGTGCTGGTTCCCGACCAGACATGGGAGAAGCAGGGCGCAAACGGTGGTTTTGCCGCGCCGTTCAGCGATGGCGTCTGGTACGACGAAACCGATGGCAAGTTCAAGATGTGGTATATGGCCGGCGGTGGCACCTATGCGACTTCCGGAGCCGGAATCACCTGCTACGCCGAGTCTTCCGACGGTATCAGCTGGACAAAGCCTTCGTTGAACGTAGTCAGCGGTACTAACATTGTCCGCCGCGGCTCTGTCCGCGACGCTTCGAGTGTCTGGATTGACAAGCAGGCTACCGACCCCTCGGCACGCTATAAGATGTTCGAGGTTTCGGGCGGCGCAGGCAAATGGGCATATCATTACCTCACCTCCTCCGACGGAAAGGCATGGCGCGACAATGCAACTCCTTCCGGTTTCATCGCCGACCGTTCCACGGTCTACAGGAATCCGTTCCGCGATGTCGGGGTATGGTCGATGCGCCATAACGTACGCGTTCACAGCGGCGACCCCTATACCGTCCGTGCCCGCGACTATATGGAGCATAAGGACCCCGCAGCCGGAAACAAGGCGGCCAAGGCCGATCTGAAGAACTTCTGGTTCGGCCCGTGGCCCAACGAGCAGAAGCATCCGGTCTATAACAACAACGACGGCTCCCCCGGCATCTACAATCAGGATGCAATCGCCTACGAGAGCATCATGCTCGGTTTCTTCTCCGTATGGCAAGGTCCCGAGAACGATGTCTGCAACCGCGACGGCGTAATAAAGAGGAATCAGATCATGGTCGGATATTCCCGCGACGGCTATTCCTGGCTGCGCGAGGACATGAATCCCTTCCTTGCGGTCAACGACAGCCCTGATGCCTGAAACAACGGCAACCTGCAGTCGGTGGTCGGCTCCCCGCTCATAGTCGGTGACAAGCTCTATTTCTACCTCAGCGGCCGAAAGCTCGTCAACGGCAGTGAAGTGGTGACCACCGGTCTTGCTACACTGCGCCGCGACGGTTTCGCCTCCATGAGCGGAAGCGGTGAACTTCAGACTGAACCTATGCGCTTCGCCGGCGGATACCTTATCGTCAACCCCACAAAGGCTGATTTCACAGTCGACAAGGAGGAATATTTCCTCGGCGACGAGGTTAAGTTCTTCGATGCCTCCACTACAAAGGGGAGCACAACCATCGTTGCGTGGCTGTGGGAATTCGCCGACGAGAACCGGTCTACCTCCGACCTCCGGAACCCTACATTCCACTATGACCAGGCAGGTTCCTATCCTGTGAAGCTCACTGTCACAGACTCCTATGGCCTGACCACCAGCATCACAAAGAGTATGAACATTCTGGATCCCTCGCAGGTAATCGCAACGCAGTGGACTGCTCTGCTCGGCGGTGCTGTCAAGGGCGGTTCGTCGCCGGCAGTTTCGCCCGACGGTTCTACGGTTTATATGCTTCGCAGCCTCGCCGGCAGCGACCTGGCAGCCCTTTATGCCTTCAATGCCGCCGACGGTCAGGTCAAGTGGACCCTCGACCTCAGCGCCGCGATGTCCGGAACCTCGGCTACTGCTCAGGCCAAGGATGTCTTCGGATCCCCCTCAGTCGGAGCCGACGGCACAATCTATATGATTGTCCGCGACCTGCAGTCCACGACAGCCGAACGTGGCGTGTATGTGATTGCAGCCAACCCCAACGGTTCGCTTAAGTGGGCTAAGAAGGGTGGTGTAAGCGGCACCAACCTCTACGCCATCACTCCCGCCATCGACGCTTCGGGTAACATTATCGTGGCTACCCGCGGCAAGGAAGTATGGAAGGTTTCCCCTGCAGGCGATATTACCGTTTATGCTACTGATGATCTGGGCGTTACCGCCGGCATGACCATCTCCAGATCCGGGGTTGTTTACGGCGCTGCCAACGGTGCCAACGGCTTCTTCGCTCTCGACATCAACTCCGGTTCACCCCTCTGGAAGTATAATACCGACTTCGGCGGTGCGGCCGACGCCTTCACCGGCGCTCTGCGCAGTGCTCAGGCTTCAATCGACACCGACGGAACTGTTTACTTCGTCACCGACGCGGGTGCCGGCGGCCAGGTTATCGCCTTCAATCCTGCCGGTTCTGTCAAGTGGATCCGCAATACCGACGGCGCAATACCCGACGGCGGTGTTGCAATCGCCGGGGACGGCACTCTCTATGCCAACGGCGGTATGGCTCCCTCGCAGGGTCTCATCGCCCTCAACAGCGACGGCAGCATCAAGTGGACATACGCCACCAAAGGCAATGTACAGACTTCCCCCCTCATCGACAACCCGGTATTCACATGACGGGTCTCTACATGGGTCAGGCTGTCGGCGGTTTTGGCGCTTTTGTAGCCGAGCACCTCTCCTGGCAGACTACCTTCCACTGGTTCGGTATTGTCGGTATCGCATACGCTTTTGTGCTGATTGTATTCCTGTATGAGAAACGCTCCGGGAGTGCCGCTCCTCAGGAAGCTGGGACCAAAGAGCCCTTTGGCGTTACGCTGCGCAATAACCTCAGCGCTGTCAGGGGGTCGCTGGGCATGCTCATGACCAATATCGCTTTCTGGACGATCATATTTTTCTTCGCTTCGAGTTCCGTTCCCGGATGGGCCACGAAAAACTGGCTTCCCACCCTCTTCGCTGACAGCCTCGGCATAGAGATGTCGGTTGCCGGGCCGATCGCCACGATAACCATTGCCTTCGCCTCGTTTGTCGGCGTGATGGTCGGTGGTCCTATGGCCGACAAATGGTCGCAGGTCAATCTCAAGGGACGTATCTACACCAGTGCAATCGGCCTGACGCTGATGATCCCCGCGCTGGTGCTCATGGGCTTCGGCACCACTTTCGCCGCAGCCATTGCCGCCGGTGTTATCTTCGGCCTTGGCTATGGCCTTTTCGACGCCAACAACATGCCTATCCTCTGCCAGTTCGTGCCTGACCGCTCGCGCGGCACCGCCTACGGCATGATGAACATGTCGGGTCTATTCATCGGCGCCCTTGCCACCAATCTCCTTGGCTCGCTCGCCGAGAAGGGGATGATGGGGCTGGGCTTCGCCTGCATGGCCGGAGCGCTCTGTCTTGCTCTGATTCTGCAGCTGACAGTCCTTAAACCCAAGACGCTGAACATGGAATGATAAAGCATAACCAGACAATGTTAACACAAATATACAACGGCAAAATCCTGATTCCGGGCGGAAGGTGGATTAACGGCGGTTCTGTTTTAGTTAAAGACGACAAAATCGCGGAGATATACAGCCACAGCAGACTGTTGGAAAATGTGGACGCAAGTATCAATGCCGGAGGCGGTTATATCCTTCCCGGCGGCATCGACATGCACGTGCATGGCGGCGGCGGACGTGACTTCATGGAAGCTACGAAAGAGGCCTTCGAGACTGCCGTAATGGTTCATCGCCGCCACGGTACGACCTCCATTTTCCCGACGTTGGCTTCTTCGACCGAAGAAACTATCCGCCAGGCTGCGGCTGTCTGCTCCGAGCTGGTCGAAGACCCTTACAGCGGGGTTCTCGGCCTGCATCTCGAAGGCCCGTATTTCAATCCCAAAATGGCGGGCGGCCAGATTCCGGAAAACATCCGCATACCTTCTCCGATGGAGTACATCCCCATCGTCGAGGATTTCCCCTGTATCAAACGATGGGATGCAGCTCCCGAGCTGCCCGGTGCCGACGATTTCGCACGCTATATCACAAGCAAAGGTCTCGTCGCGGCTATCGCTCACACACGGGCCAACTACAACGATGTGGTCGATGCCTACAAGAACGGCTACACTCTCGCTACTCATTTCTACAATGCCATGACAACCTCGCACAAGGATGGCATCTATAAGCATGAGGGCACGGTGGAGTCGGTCTATCTCAACGACGGTATCAACGTGGAGGTCATCTCGGACGGCATTCATGTGCCGCCGGTAATCCTCCGGATGGTCCATAAGTTCAAGGGCTATGGACGGACCTGCCTTGTCACGGATGCGCTTGCCATAACGGAATCTCCCGACGGGACCTCCTACGATCCCCGTATTATGATTGAGAACGGTGTATGCAAGCTGAAGGATGGTTCCGCCATCGCAGGAAGCTGCGCCACCATGGACCGCCTTATCCGCACCGCCGTCAGGGAAGCCGGCATACCGCTGGAAGATGCCGTGCGCATGGCCTCCGAGACCCCGGCCCTGATAATGGGCGTTTATGACCGCAAGGGTAGCATCTGCAAACGGAAAGACGCCGACATCATCGTCATGGACAAGAACCTCAACCTGACCCATGTCATCGCAATGGGCAAAATTGTCGACCTTTAATACATGGATAAAGCATACGTTTTGTTTGATGAAAACGCTGCAACCCTGCGTTGGGACGGCATACAAACTTACATCAGATATGAGACTTATAATTGAACCAAATTACGACCATGTGTCGCAGTGGGCAGCATATTATGTCGCAGCCCGTATCAATGAAGCCAATCCAACATCCGAACATCCCTTTGTTCTGGGCTGTCCCACCGGCTCTTCTCCTCTGGGAATGTACAGGGCGTTGATTAAACTCAATAAAGAGGGCAAAGTTTCGTTCAGGAACGTCGTTACCTTCAACATGGACGAGTACTGCGGCATCCCCCGCGACCATGAGCAGAGCTATCATACCTTCATGTGGTCCAACTTCTTCAGCCATATCGACATCAGGCCCGAGAATGTCAATATCCTCGACGGCAATGCCGAAGACCCCGAAGAGGAATGTAAGCGCTACGAAGCGAAGATTGCCTCCTACGGCGGCATCGACCTGTTTCTTGGCGGCGTAGGTCCCGACGGCCATATCGCTTTCAACGAGCCCGGTTCGTCGCTCACCTCGCGCACCCGCATGAAAACTCTCACTCAGGACACCATCATCGCCAATTCCCGTTTCTTCGGCAACAACGTCGACGAGGTCCCCAAGACTGCGCTCACGGTGGGCGTCGGCACTGTCATGGCTGCCAAGAGCGTCTTGCTCCTTGTCAACGGACACAACAAGGCCCGTGCCCTGAAGCAAGGCGTGGAAGACGGCATCAGCCAGATGTGGACAATCTCGGCGCTCCAGCTTCACCCGCATGCTATCATCGTAGCCGATGAAGACGCATGCGTGGAACTCAAAGTCGGAACATACCGCTATTTCAAGGAGATTGAAGGCGACAATGTAGTCCCGGCTCTTGCAGATTGAATCAAGCCCTTAAATTCATTTTGAATGATCAAAACTTCTTTTGAAGAAGATTGAAAAAGATGAGGGTGTATCAGAATTGATTATTTGTAGGGACATGCCTTTGGCATGTCAACATAATCACCTGATTTCCAGATATCACGTGCCAAAGGCACGTCCCTACGTTATGGTAAATATCAATTTTGCTACACCCTCATTTCAGGATGGTTGCGATGGGGGTTGGGGTGTGGAGGGGATAGCGGGTCCGGGGAGGGGATAGCGGGGGATAGCGGGTCCGGGGAGGGGATAACGGGGAAATTACGGTTTGAGGCGGGCGCGGAGGTCGTCGAGGTCCTGGGAGGCGAGCTCCCAGAGCGACATGGCGGTTTCGAGGTCGCGGTTTTTGCGGGCGTGCCGGTCGAAGATGTCCCCCTGGACTTCGCCGGCGGCGATTTTGGCTTCGATTTCGGCGATTTCCCCTTCGATTTGGGTAATCTGTTGCTCAGCTTCTTCGACTTTCTTGGCGGCGCGGCGCAGTAGTTTCTCGTTTTCGCGCTGTTCGGCGTAGCTCAGGCGGCGGGGAGCCGCTTCGGCTGCGGCGTTCCGGGTTACCGGGGCGCCGTTTTGGGCGGCAGGGGAGGGGGATGCTTTTCCCTGAGTTGCGGTTTTCCCCTGAGTTGCGGTTTTGCCCTGATTCTGAACGGCTTTCCCCGAGGATGCCGGGTTGTTGCGCTCGAGTTCCTGAAGCGAGGCGAGCTTTTTCTTTTCGAGGAATTCGTAGATGCCGCCGAGACATTCGCGCACCTGGCCGCCGCCGAATTCATAGACCTTTTCGACGAGGCCGTCGAGAAATTCGCGGTCGTGGCTGACGACAATCACTGTGCCGGTGAAGTCCTTGATGGCCTGCTTGAGGATATCCTTGGTGGCCATGTCGAGGTGGTTGGTGGGCTCATCGAGAATCAGCAGGTTCACCGGCTCGAGCAGCAGACGGATCATTGCAAGTCGGGTCTTTTCGCCGCCGGAGAGCACCTTCACCTTCTTGTCGGAGGCTTCGCCGCCGAACATGAAGGCGCCGAGGATGTCGCGGATTTTAGTGCGGATGTCCCCCACGGCCACCCGGTCGATGGTGTCGAAGACGGTGATTTCGCCGTCGAGCAGCTGTGCCTGATTCTGAGCGAAATAGCCGATTTTCACGTTGTGGCCGATTTTCAGCGATCCGGTGAATGGTATCTCGTTCATGATGCACTTGACCAGGGTAGATTTGCCCTCGCCGTTCTTGCCGACGAAGGCCACCTTTTCGCCGCGCTTGATGGTGAATGTGGCGTGGTCGAAGACCTGATGGTCGCCGTAGGCTTTGCCGACATCTTCGGCAATGACGGGGTAGTCGCCTGAGCGGGGAGCCGGCGGGAAGCGGAGCGAGAGGTGCGAGGTGTCGACTTCGTCGACTTCTATGCGCTCGATTTTGGCGAGCTGCTTCATGCGCGATTGCACCTGCACGGCCTTCGTGGCTTTATAGCGGAAGCGCTCGATAAACGCTTCGGTGTCAGCGATTTCCTTCTGTTGGTTCTGATAGGCGCGCATCTGCTGTTCCACGCGTTCCTTCCTCAGTTCCTGGAATTTGGTGTAGCTGACATTGTAGTCGTAGATTTTGCCGCAGGAAATCTCGATGGTGCGGTTGGTTACGTTGTCGAGGAAGGCGCGGTCGTGGCTGACCAGCAGCACGGCGTTGGCTTTGGTGGCGAGGAACTGCTCGAGCCACTGAATCGACTCGATGTCGAGGTGGTTGGTCGGCTCGTCGAGAAGCAGTACGTCGGGGCGCTGCAGCAGCAGTTTGGCCAGCTCGATTCTCATTCGCCAGCCGCCGGAAAACTCGGCGGTAGCGCGGTTGAAATCGGTGCGGAGGAATCCCAGACCGATCAGCGTTTTCTCCATTTCAGCCTCGGCATTCTCGGACTGCTCCATAGCCAGGCGCTCCGAAAGGTCGGCGATGTCGTCGATAAGCCGGGCGTAGTCGGGGGATTCGTAGTCGGTGCGCTCAGCCAGCTGGGCGTTCATGCGGTCGAGCCGCTCCTTCATCTTGTCGACGTGGGAGAACGCTTTGCGACATTCCTCGACCACCGTTGTGGAGTCGGCGATTTTCATCTGCTGCGGCAGGTAGCCGATGGTGGTGTCCTGAGGCACAGCTACTTGCCCTGATGTCGGGTTCTGAAGTCCGGCGATGATTTTGAGCATGGTTGACTTGCCGACGCCGTTTTTCCCCACGAGGGCGATGCGGTCGCGCCGGTTGATCACATAGCTGATATTGTCGAAAAGTGATTTTGCAGAAAATTCTACTGAAAGGTTCTGGACGGAAATCAAGACTTATTTCTTTCTTATATGATGAACTACAATGCGGTGTCGGTCGGTGATGACCATGTCGACGGCCACGTCGTGGGGTTCGGCGGGAATCTCCTCGTCGAGGAGCTGGAAGTCGTAGCCGACGCCGACTTTGGTGGCCTTGGTCGAGGCCAACAGCCGGTCGTAATATCCCTTGCCGCGGCCCACGCGGTTGCCCCGGCGGTCGTAGGCGATGGCCGGAACCACCACCATTTCGATCTGTGAGATGTCAGCGACGTCGTCGCCCTGGGGTTCTTCGATCTGGAAGGCGCCGAGGGCCATAGTGCTCCGGTCGTAGGGGAGGATGTCGAGATTTACGCCGTTGACTCTCGGGAGGAAGAAGTGCTTGCGCGAGGCCCAGCGGTCGAGGAACTCGCGGGTGGAGAGCTCATCGGGCAGGGAATGGTAGAGGAGGATGTTTTCGGCCATCGTGAACGCAGCGGAGCGCTCGAGGAGATTGAAAACAGTCGCGGCGGCCTGCGCTTTTTCGGCGGGGGAGAGGAGGCTTTTGCGCGATTTGATGCGGTTGCGGATTTCTTCTTTGTTCATTTCGCGGATTACTTAAATCGGGGAGGCACAGGCCGGAATCACAGACCGGAGGCACAGGCCGGGGGCATGACCGGGTAAACAATCGGGGTCACGACCGGGCGTCCTTGGCCGGGGCCTTGACTTTGGGACCGGCGGCCTCGGGATCGGCGCCCTGGAGGATGGGGAAGGCGGCATTGCCGTTGAGAAGCTCATTTACGGCGCGGATGACGTTGATGTCCTGCTGGTTCAGGATTTCGAAGAATGCTCCGTAACCCAGCGAGTCGCGCGCGATGAGGGCCTTCAGTTGATTAACAAGTAAGTCGTGTGAAATGTTGATGTAATACCAGCGGGCGGGGATGCCGTTGCGCGAGGCGAAGAGCACGAACTGGCGCAGCAGCGCGTCGTCGTTGGGGAGCAGCTCGAGCAGCTCGGCGGTGGTAGTTGCCTTCTTGAGGACGTCGCGGTTGTCGTCGACGAAGTCGAAGGCAAACCGCTGGAGCAGTCCGGCGTTCGCCACATTAATATAATATGAGGAGATGCCGGAGGTGTCGTTGGGCACAAAGATGTCGGGCATGATGCCGCCGCCGCCGTAAACCTTGCGGCCGTGAACCGTGGTGAAGGTCTGGTCGAGGTTCAGCTTCACGGAGTCTGCGGAGAACATCTCGCCGCGGGAGTAGCGGTCGATGATGTCGTGCTCGTAGGCGTTGAGGTTGGAGTAATCCTTCTGGATGCTGCGCCCCGAGGGGGTGTAGTAGCGGCCTACGGTCAGGCGGATTGCCGAAGAGTCGGGGAGCACCGACTGGCGCTGGATAAGCCCCTTGCCGAATGAACGGCGGCCGATGATCAGGGCGCGGTCGTTGTCCTGCAGGGCGCCGGCGAAGATTTCGGAAGAGGAGGCGGAGAATTCGTCGAGGAGCACCACAACCTGGGCGTCGCGGAAGGTGCCGTTGCCGTCGGCGGCGATTGTCGAGGTCGAGGAGAAATCGCGGCCGCGGGTGCTGACGATGGTTTCGCCGTTCTCGAGGAACTCGTTGGCCATCATGTAGGCGATTTCCATGTAGCCGCCGGTGTTGCCGCGGAGGTCGATGATGAAGTCCTGGGCCTGATTGCGGCGCAGTTCATTGAGGGCTTGGAAGAATTCGTCGTAGGTGGTTCGGCCGAACTTGTTGACCTTCAGGTATCCTATGCCGGGGGAGACGATGTAGGCGGCGTCGACAGTGTTCACGGGGATGTCGCCGCGGGTGACGTCGTAGCTGAGGACCTTCTTGGAGGTGTTGCGGCGGATGCCGAGCTTCACCGTGGAGCCTTTCTGGCCGCGCAGGGTCTTGAGTACCTGCTCGTTGGTGATTCCGATTCCGGCAACGTCCTCGCCGTCGACCTTCACGATCCGGTCGCCGGGCATGATGCCGACCTTCTCCGACGGGCCGCCGGGAATCACCTCGATGACCTTGATGGTGTCGTTGTCGATCATGAACTGGATGCCGACGCCCGAGAATGAACCTTCGAGGTCGTCGTTCACGGCCTGGAGGTCGCTGGCGGGGATGTAGGCCGAGTGGGGGTCGAGGTTGGCCAGCAGGCTCGGGATTGTTTTCTCGATAAGCGAATCGAGGTCAACTTCGTCGACGTATTCGTTGCGGACGATGTTGAGGATGGTCTGGAATTTCTTTTGGGCGGGTGTGGGGCCGTTCGCGCGGTTCACCAGGTCGCCGGCAAGGAAGCCGAGAATGAAGGCTGCGGCGACAATCAGGGGAACCCAGACTGAAAGGCGTTTTGCTTGTGACATAACAGTGTGCAAAGTAACTTCGGAGACTCAGAGTTCGGGAATGTGAACGCACTCCACTCCGGCGCGGCGCAGCAGGTCGATGCCGTCGGTGATGCGGTAAAGCTCGTGGAACACCACGCGCCGGATTCCGGCCTGGATGATGAGCTTGGAGCACTCCATACAGGGGGAGGCGGTGATGTAGAGTGTAGCGCCGTCGGAGGAGTTGTTGCTCCGGGCCACCTTGGTGATGGCGTTGGCTTCGGCGTGAAGGACGTAGGGCTTGGTGAGGCCGTTGTCGTCTTCGCAGACGTTCTCGAAGCCGGAGGGGGTGCCATTGAAACCATCGGAGATGATCATCGAGTTCTTGACGATGATAGCTCCGACCTTGCGGCGCTGACAGTAAGAGTTTTCGGCCCAGATTTCCGCCATTCTTAGGTAGCGGCGGTCGAGCAATTCCTGTTTGTCTGGTTGTTCCATCGGAAACCGTTGAATGAATATGTGAATCCGGCGGGATCTGTTTCCGCCGTTTCGGAGTGCAAAGTTAGCTATTTCCGGGGGATAAAGCAAAAATAAAACGAAAAATCGGATGTTATTTGCCATTTTGCCCGAAGTTTTGTAAATTTGCAGCGGAAAAGGTCGAGAATTGTTTCGACCGTGAGTTTCTATGCAATTTTCTCTGTAAATTTTGAATATGACAAAACGCATTATATATCTGTTCAGCCTCATTATGGCTGTATGCAGCTCTGCGCTGCTGATTTCCTGCGGCGACGATGATGAGCCGCAGCTCCCCAAGGTTGAGGTTGCCCCGGGCGCCTCGGCTCAGATTGACCTCGAGGCCAACCAGACCATCGCCGCAAGCGCCGTGCGGTTCGTTTCCACCGGCGACTGGGCTGTGGAAGTCGTTGCCGGCTCCCGCACCGTCAGCTCCGTTGACTGGCTGGATATCAGCCACTCCAAGGGTCCGGCCGGCGACTATGCCCTGACCCTTTACAGCAAGCCCAACACCACCACCGTAGCGCGTCAGGCTGTGGTGAATGTGATGACCGTGGGCAATACACTTACGTTCCGTGTCACTCAGGCCGGGCAGCCCAATGGCGGCGGCGAGGGACCCCTACCCACTCCCGACCCCGAAGAATAAAGCTAATTCTCAGATTATGAAATATATTGGAGCACATGTCTCGACAGCTGAGAACATAGCCCTGGCCCCGGTCCGCGCTGCGGAAATCGGAGCCAAGGCCTTCGCTTTGTTTACCCGCAACCCGTCGCGCTGGAAATCCGCTCCCATCTCCGATGCCGATGCCGCGACGTTTAAAGCCAACTGCGCGAAGTTCGGTTTCGAGCCATCGCAGATTCTGCCTCACGACAGTTTCCTGATCAACCTCGGTGCTCCCGACAAGGCGAAGCTCCACATGAGCCGCGATGCTTTTCTTGACGAGATGAAGCGCTGCGAGCAGCTCGGACTGACGATGCTGAATTTCCACCCCGGCTCGCATCTCAATCAGGTCGGTGAGCAGGAGTGCCTGGCCACGATCGCCGAGTCAATCAACAGGACTCTCGACAAGACTGCGGGGGGCATTGCCGTGATTGAATCCACCGCAGGTCAGGGCTCGAATCTCGGTTTTCGTTTCGAGCACCTCGCCGAGATCATCGACAAGGTCGAGGATAAGAGCAGGGTAGGTGTTTGCGTCGATACATGTCACTCATTTGCAGCCGGTTACGACTTCTCTACCCCCGAGGCATACGAGGCGTCGTGGGCGGAATTCGACCGGGTTATCGGCTTCAGATACCTCCGCGGAATGCACCTCAACGACTCCAAGAAGGGGCTGGGCAGCCACGTCGACCGCCATGCTCCGATAGGGGAGGGGACCCTCGGCAACGACTTCTTCGCCCTGCTGATGCGCGACCCCCGGATGGACAACATCCCCCTGATTCTCGAAACTCCGAATGAGGAGCTCTGGGCCCAGGAAATCCGCTGGCTTTATTCGCAAACCTCCTGAACCGCGCCGCGGCCGGCAGGGCCGCCGCTGCAGGCGCCCCGCCGATGGGCCGCCGACGCGGCCACCGACGCCGGCAAGCCGGCTGAACAGTAGCAAAAAAGCTGATATACTCCCCGCTCTTACCTCTGGCCTCTTGCCTTTTGCCTCTCCACTCTTGCCTCTCCGCTCTTGCCTTTTACCTCTCCGCTCTTGCCTCTCCACTCTCGCCTCTCGACTAAACTACTTACATTCACCTTTATTGATAACATGAAAACTAAACCTGACCTAAGTTTCTGGAAACTTTGGAATCTGAGTTTCGGATTCTTCGGCGTTCAGATTGCCTACGCGCTGCAGAGCGCGAATGTCAGCCGAATCTTCGCGACATTGGGCGCTGACCCCCATGACCTGAGTTACTTCTGGATCCTACCCCCGCTGATGGGCCTGGTGGTTCAGCCTATCGTCGGCACCGCCTCCGACAAAACCTGGACCCGCATCGGCCGCCGCCTGCCGTATCTCATTGTAGGAGCGGTTGTGGCTGTAATTGTGATGTGTCTGCTCCCCAACGCCGGCAGCTTCGGACTGGCTGTTTCCTCGGCAATCATGATCGGTCTGGTGGCCCTGATGCTGCTCGACACCTCCATCAACATGGCCATGCAGCCCTTTAAAATGCTTGTGGGTGATATGGTCAACGAAAAACAGAAGGGTCTGGCCTACTCCATCCAAAGCTTCCTCTGCAACGCCGGCTCCATCGTGGGCTATGTTTTTCCCTTCCTGCTTACCTGGCTCGGGTTCCGCAACACCGCCGCCGCCGGTGTGATTCCGCAGACCGTGGTGTTCTCGTTCTACTTCGGAGCCGCCATCCTGCTCGGCTGCGTCTTTTATACCCTTGGCAAGGTAAAGGAGTGGCCCCCTGAGCTTTACAACGAATACAACGGCGTCGCCGAAGAGAAAACCGAAGGAAAAAAGGAGAAAACCAACCTCCTGAAACTCCTCGTCAAGGCCCCCTCGACCTTCTGGACCGTGGGCCTCGTGCAGTTCTTCTGCTGGTTCGCCTTCCTGTTCATGTGGACCTACACCAACGGCACCATCGCCAAGAACGCTTTCGCCTGCCCTGAAACCACCACCGTCACCGGCATCGCCCAGCTCGGCGCCGACGGCAAGGTCGAGGACGTTTATTCCGCCAAATACATTATTGTGAACGGCAGCGACGTTGTCGTAGACCACGGAAAACCCTGTGTGGCCGGTATTGTAACCGCCGACGGCCGCTTCATAGCCGGTCGCGACATCTCCTTCGTCGACACCAATGTCGAGGAGATAGTCATCGCGAAGGGCGGCCTGAACATCGCCGCCCCGTCGTCGGGTGTGGAGGTGCTGCTGCCCGTCGCCACCGACGGTCTCATCGCCTCGGAGAACGGCGTCAGCCGCTATGCCTTCGGTCAGGAAATCCCGACCAACGGCATGACACTGCTCGTCGACGGTCAGTACATCGATACCCCGCAGTTCAGGCTCGCCGATTACCTCTCGCAGATGAGCGGACCCACAACCCTCACTCTCGCAGATATTTACACCCACGACCCCAACACCGGTGAACTCTTCATCGACGGCGCCGAAGAGGTGACCCTCAGCGATCCTTCCAACGCTCAGATGCAGACCTCCGTGGTGCTCAACACCGAGTCCAGGGAGTATAACGACGCCGGCAACTGGGTTGGCATCCTCTTCGCCATCCAGGCCATCGGCTCCGTGCTCTGGGCCGTCTGCCTCCCGATGTTCCGCAGCCGCAAGTTCTCCTACTCGCTGAGCCTGCTGCTCGGTGCCGCCGGATTCATCACCGCCGGAATCTTCACCAACCAGTATATGCTGTTCATCTCCTTCGCCCTCATCGGCTGCGCATGGGCCGCAATGCTGGCATGGCCGTTCACCATCCTGACTAACTCCCTGAAGGGGGGCAACATCGGCGCATACCTCGGCCTGTTCAACTGCTCGATCTGCATCCCGCAGATTGTCGGTGCGCTCCTCGGCGGTGTCCTCCTCTCGGCCATCGGCGAACCCGATGCCCTGGCACCGCAGTACATGATGATGATTATCGCCGGTATCTCGCTGATTATCGGGTCAATCTGTGTGGCCTTCATCAAGGAATCCACCCCGGATGAAAATCCTGCTCCCGCTAAGGCTTAAGTTAAATTCAAACTACGACATCAATGAAAAAACTATTATACGGTGTTCTCGCTTCAGGTTTTCTGCTGACCATCGGCTCCTGCGGCGGTCAGAAGGAATATGACTCCTATGTGGCTACTCTCCGGCAGCAGCCCGCCATCATCGACACCCTCTCCTCGGCCAAAAGCTATGCCGACTACCTCGACTCCCTAACGCTGAAAGCCAACAACTTCGAGGCTCTCGACATCAAGCTCAACGAAACCCAGCAGGATGAGCTCGAAGGCCTTTCCGCCGAGATTCAGGCTGCCCTGACCAAGACCTACAACCGCATTGCCCAGACCCCGATGCTCATCGCCGCCGAGACCCTCCCGGCCGACTCCATCGCCCCCGGGAAAATCGAAATGCGCTGATATTTCACGCCGATAAGGTGTTGAATCATCCGCTACAACTTAGTTGTAGTAAAAATCTGCTGAAAACAGTGGCTGATTTGTAAATAAAATGTAACTCCGCTACTGTAGCGAATATTTCTACAATTGCTTAAAATGCAGTTGTTTAACAAGATAGAGAGACAACAATTTGTTGCCTCTCTTTTCTTTTTGATATAATTTAACATCCTATATAGTCTTTTATGCTTAATTTTGCATCGCGATTTGAGGCCTGATTCGCTACATTTTGTGACGATGTTTGCGACACCTCTTCGCGCTGCCAAACTTACTTACCTAAATCCCGAAATCCGGGAGCATATTTGATACCATAAGGATATTCTTTCCGGTTGAAACGGGAAAACATCTTAAGAAAAACTGAAAGGTCACGACAAACTCGATGGAGAGGAGGTGGCCGCCTTCGTCCCATCAAGACTCGTGGGGACAACTGACTGCCATCCAAACCGCCATATTCGTCAGTTGTCCCCATTTCTATATCCTGACGTTTGATGCAGCCGTGCGCCCGAAGTCGGACGCTCGAAGTCTTGAAGCCGTGCGCCCGAAGCCTTGAAGCCGTGCGCCCGCTGTTTTATAGCCGCAAGTGCGGGGTCATCTTCTTGTTTTTTGAAGTCTTGTTTTCAAGGGAATTTGGCGGTTTCGCGAAAATGTTGTAACTTTGCGTAAATATTGTTTATGAATTCCCTAACTCACGATAATACATTGCCCGTCGGCAAGAAATCCTGCTGCGGGCTCATCAGCAACGGCTTTTTAGCGGCCCCGGCCGGGTCTTCGGTTCAGCAGGGTCAGAAACGCCTTGCCGTACTCGGGTCCACCGGCTCTATCGGGCGGCAGACCCTCGAGGTTGTCGAGGAGTATCCTGAGCTCCTCCGCGCCGAGGTGCTTGTGGCCGGAAGTAAGGTAGATGAGCTTGCTGCCCAGGCACTTAAGTTCCGTCCGAAGCGGGCTGTCATCGCCCGCGAAGAGCTCGGCGACCGCCTGAAACATCTGCTCGCAGGCTCCGGAATCGAAGCTCTCAGCGGCGAGCAGGCCGTCATCGACTCCATGACCCTTCCGAGCGTCGACGTAGTCGTCACGGCCACAGTCGGTTACAGCGGTCTTGCTCCCACTCTTGCGGCAATTTCAGCCAACAAGGAGATAGCTCTGGCCAACAAGGAAACCCTCGTTGTGGCCGGTGAACTCGTCGCCCGCCGAATGGCCACCTCCACCTCCCGGATCATCCCAGTGGACTCCGAACATTCAGCCATCTACCAGTGTCTGGTAGGGGAGGACCCCTCGAAGGTCAAGCGGCTGATAATCACCGCTTCCGGAGGCCCGTTCCGCACCTGGCCGAAGGAAAAGATCGACAATGCCACGGTCGCCGACGCCCTCCATCATCCCAACTGGTCGATGGGCTCGAAAATCACCATCGACTCCGCTACGATGGTCAACAAGGCCTTCGAAATCATCGAAGCCCGCTGGCTCTTCGACATTGACGCCCGGCGGATTACCCCGGTAGTACACCCCCAGTCGATTGTTCATTCCATGGTGGAGTATGCCGACGGCTCCATCAAGGCGCAGCTCGGTCTCCCCGACATGCGCGGCCCGATCCGTTATGCCCTGGCCGGCGCCACCCGCCGCCCTACGGCCGGTCCCGCCCTGTCGTTCGCCGATATGGCAACTCTGACCTTCGAAGTTCCTGACACCG
This sequence comes from uncultured Muribaculaceae bacterium, assembly GCA_902494515.1. Classification (GTDB taxonomy): domain Bacteria; phylum Bacteroidota; class Bacteroidia; order Bacteroidales; family Muribaculaceae; genus UBA7173. The sequence continues at coordinate 23,903 of CABUTS010000003.1, forward strand.
AGCGGTTTCCGGCAATCACACTTGGTCAGTTGGCGCTCGAAAAAGGGGGGCTGGTCCCCTGCGTCATCAACGCCGCGAACGAAATCGCCGTGGCTGCGTTCCTGAAAGGCGACATCCGTTTCCCGGCGATTTACGCCACAATCCGCGAGATGATCGAGACCTTCACCGAGGACGTCGAGCATCCCGAATACGCCGACTATGTAGCCTGCAACGCCATAACCCGCCGCCGCACCCGCGAATTCATTGACTCACATCTCCGTGTGTCCCCGAAATTTTAAATAATCCCCGAAATCTGTAAATGGAATCATTCCTTATAAAAGCCCTTCAGCTCGTCGTCGCCCTCTCGCTGCTTGTGATAATCCACGAGTTCGGCCACTTCCTTTGGGCCCGTCTGTTCAAAATCAGAGTTGAAAAATTCTATCTTTTCTTCAACCCCTGGTGGACCCCTTTCAAGTGGAAACCGAAAAACAGCGACACCGAATACGGCATCGGCTGGCTTCCTCTGGGCGGATATGTGAAAATCGCCGGCATGATCGACGAATCGATGGATAAAGATCAGATGGCGCAGCCGCCGAAGCCCGACGAATTCCGTGTGAAGCCCGCATGGCAGCGCCTGCTGGTGATGGCCGGCGGCGTCCTCAACAACTTTATCCTCGCAATCATTATCTACGCCGGAATCGCCTGGTACTGGGGCGAAAAGACCATCCCCTACGAGAACGCTTACGAGGGTATGGATTTCTCGAAGGAGGCTGTTGAACTCGGCTTCCGCAAGGGCGACATCCTCTTAGCCGCCAACGGGCAGAAAATCGACCAGACCGACCGCGGCCACCTCTTTAAAGTGCTGGAATCCAACACGGTGACGGTACTCCGCAACCACACCGACACGGTCGTGATCAACCTCCCGAAGAACGCTATCGAGCGTCTCGACCCCGAACATGGCTTCATGGCATATCGTGTCCCGGTGTTCGTTAAGAATGTGATTTCGGGCGAACCCGCCGCCAAGGCCGGGATTATGGAGAACGACCGCATCATAGCTGTCGGCGACTCGCTGACCCCCTCCTACACCGAACTTGTCCCCGCCCTGACAGCATACGCCGGGCGCCAGACCGACATAGGCCTGATGCGCAACGGCCAGCCCGTCACGGTAAAGGCTACCCCCGACGATAACGGCAAGCTCGGCTTCCAGCTGATGGCTCCGGACCATATATTTGTCTGCGACACAACCCGTTACGGCTTCTTCCAGTCCTTCCCGGTCGGTATTTCCGACGGCACCGACATGCTCGTAACCTACGTAGGTTCGCTGAAAATGCTGTTCACCAAGGCCGGCGCGCAGTCGATCGGCGGTTTCGGCGCAATCGGCAATATGTTCCCCCCGAAATGGGACTGGCGCACTTTCTGGGAGATGACCGCGTTCCTCTCCATCATTTTAGCGTTCATGAACGTTCTGCCCATCCCGGCGCTCGACGGCGGACACATCATGTTCACATTCTATGAGGTCGTTACCCGCCGCAAGCTCCCCGACGCCTTCCTTGAAAAAGCTCAGATGGCCGGCATGCTCTTCCTCATCACCCTGCTCATCTACGCCAATTTCAACGACATCTACCGCTTTATAATAAAGTAGCCGCTTTATAATAAAGCAGCCCGAAAATAAAGTAGCCCGAAAATGAAAATAATTCGTCTGAAAAGAGGAAAAGAGGAATCGCTCGACCGCTTCCACCCCTGGGTGTTCTCCGGCGCCATCGCCGAGCCGCTCCCGGCCGGTCTGGAGGAGGGTGAGACCGTAGGAGTCGAGGCTTCCGACCACCGCTTCATCGGTGTCGGCCATTATCAGATTGGCTCGATCGCCGTCCGAATCCTCGATTTTTCCGACCGCAAAATCGACGACAGCTTCTACGCCGAACGCCTCAGCGAGGCCTTCGGTCTGCGCAAATCCCTGGGCCTCAGACGCAAAGACAATGATGCCTTCCGCCTCGTCCACGGCGAAGGGGACTTCCTCCCCGGCCTTGTAGTCGACATCTACGGCACCACAGCCGTGGTCCAGGCCCATTCGCCCGGCATGCACTACGCCCGCGAAATCATCGCCCGTCAGCTCGTCGAGCTCCCCGACCTCGGCGTGCGGAACGTATATTATAAATCGGAGACAACCCTCCCGTACAAGGCCCGTCTCGACCCCCAGAACGACTACCTGATAGGGGAGTACACCGGAAACATAGCAACCGAAAACGGTCTGCGTTTCAATATCGACTGGCTCCGGGGGCAGAAAACCGGCTTCTTTGTCGACCAGCGCGACAACCGTTCGCTTCTTGAGCGCTACTCCCGTGGCCGGCACGTGCTGAATATGTTCTGCTACACCGGCGGCTTCTCGGTCTACGCCATGCGCGGGGGCGCCGAACTGGTCCATTCCGTCGACTCCTCCGAGAAGGCTATCCGCCTGACCGACGCCAATATCGCGCTGAATTTCCCCGACGATGCGCGCCACAAATCTTTCGCCGAGGACGCCTTCAAGTTCCTCGACAACATGGAGAAGGGGGCCTACGACCTCGTCGTCCTCGACCCGCCGGCCTTCGCCAAGCACCGGAGCGCCCTGCGTAACGCCCTGCGCGGCTATCAGAAGCTGAATTTCAAGGCGATGGAAAAACTTGCTCCGGGCAGCATCCTGTTCACCTTCTCCTGCTCCCAGGCTGTGAGCCGCGAGCAGTTCCGTCTGGCCGTGTTCTCCGCCGCTGCGCAGTCCGGCCGCAAGATCCGCATCATCCACCAGCTCACCCAGCCCGCCGACCACCCCGTGAACATCTACCACCCTGAAGGGGAATACCTCAAGGGCCTGGTCCTCTATGTGGAATAAAAGATGTACGACACACGATACACGCTCGCTAAACGCTAAACGATACACGCTCGAAATGAAACTATATAAATCCATAGCCATGGCAACAATCCTGGCAACCGCTTCCGCAGCAATGGCAAACACCCTCGACCCCAATAACCCCTCGGGAACCGTAGTTGACCGCTTCGCCGACATCGAAGTCCTCCGCTACGTTGTCCCCGGTTTTGAAAACCTCTCGCTCAATCAGAAGAAACTCATCTATTATCTGACCGAGGCCGCCCTTCAGGGGCGCGACATCCTCTGGGACCAGAATGGCAAATACAACCTCGAACTCCGCGAGCTCCTCGAAACCGTCTACAACGAATACGACGGCGACCGCAACGACAAGGACTTCCTCGCATTCGAGAAATACCTCAAGCAGGTGGAATTCGGCAACGGCGTCTACCACCACTATTCGATGGACAAGTTCGTGCCGGAATTCTCTCCGATATGGTTCAGCTATCAGGCTGCCGCCGTGGCCGAGCGCCATCCGAAATGGAAGGACAACACGCGTTTCAAAACCATGCTGGACCTTATTTTCGACAAGAAGTTTATGCCCAAGCGCGTGAACCAGGCTGCCGGTCAGGACCTTATCCTCACTTCGGCCTGCAACCTCTACGAGGGTGTCACCCAGCAGGAGGTCGAGGACTATTACAACGCCCTCAAGGACACCACCGACCTCACCCCCGTTTCCTACGGCCTGAACTCCCGCGTTGTCAAGGGTGCTGACGGAAAGGTCACCGAGCAGGTCTACAAGCTCGGCGGCTACTACTCCGACGCCATCGCCCGTATCCTCGACAACCTCGAAAAAGCAAAGCAATACGCCGAATCGCCGCAGCAGAAGGCTGTGATTGAGTCGCTCATCAAGTTCTATAAGACCGGCGACCTCAAGACTTTCGACGAATATTCCATCCTCTGGACCGAGGACACCGCCTCGCAGGTCGACTTCATCAACGGTTTCATCGAAAGCTACGGCGACCCGCTCGGCATGACCGGTTCCTGGGAGTCCATCGTCAATTTCCGCGACGAAAAGGCCTCCGACCGCACCCGTATCCTGGCCAATAACGCCCAGTGGTTCGAGGATCATTCGCCCGTCGACCCCCGTTTCCGCAAGCCGCAGGTCAAGGGTGTCAGCGCCAAGGTCATCAACGCCGTAATCCTCGCCGGCGACGCCTATCCCGCAACCCCCATCGGCATCAACCTCCCGAACGCCAACTGGATCCGCGCCGCCCACGGCTCCAAGTCGGTGACCATTGAGAACATCACCCGCGCCTACGACGACGCCTCGCACGGCAACGGTTTCAACGAGGAATTTGTCATCGACCAGCCCACCCGGGACCTCCTCGACAAGTATCTCTTCATCACCGACAACCTCCACACCGACCTGCATGAGTGTCTCGGACATGGCTCCGGCCGCCTGCTCCCCGGTGTAGACCCCGACGCCCTGAAGGCCCACGGCTCCACCCTCGAGGAAACCCGCGCCGACCTCTTCGCCCTCTATTATCTCGCCGACCCGAAGCTCGTGGAACTCGGTCTGCTCGACAATCCCGACGCCTACAAGGCTGAATATTACAAATATATGCTCAACGGCCTGATGACCCAGCTCATGCGTATCGAGCCGGGCAAGGATGTCGAGGAAGCCCACATGCGTAACCGCAAGCTCATTGCCGAATGGGTGATGGAAAAGGGTAAGCCCGACAACGTCGTCGAGCTGGTGAAGGTCGACGGCAAGACATACGTCCGCATAAACGACTACCGCAAGCTCCGCGACCTCTTCGGCCAGCTGCTGAAGGAGATTCAGCGCATCAAGAGCGAGGGTGACTACGCCGCCGGCGAAGCCCTCGTCGAGCAGTACGCCGTCAAGGTTGACCCCGTGCTCCACAAGGAGGTCCTCGACCGCTACGCCCATCTCGACATCGCTCCCTACAAGGGCTTCGTGAACCCCGTTTATGTTGCGGTCGACGCCCAGGGCAACCCCACCACCGACGAATCCAAGATTGCCGATGTAAAGGTCACCTACACCGAGGGCTACCTCCCCCAGATGTTCCGCTATTCCCGCGACTACTCCCCCCTGACCGCCCCCGCGAAATAATCCGCCCTGCGGAATAATCCGGAGACTGATCCCGTTGTTTCACACAGTTAATCCCAAGCAGCCTATGCTTACCTATAATACAAGGCTCAAGAAGCTGGTGCTCCCCGAATATGGCCGCAACCTCCAGCAGATGGTCGACCACTGCATGACCATCGAGAACCGCGACGAGCGCAACGCCTGCGCCCGCTCGATCATCGTGGCCATGGAGAGCCTCTTCCCCGAGCTCAAGCAGCCCGAAAACGCCCACAAGGTCTGGGACCACCTCGCCATCATGTCGGATTTCAAACTCGACATCGACTACCCCGAAGGGGTGGTGCAGCCCGACCAGCTCCACACCGAGCCCGAAAAGGTGGAATACCCCCGCACCGGCATGCGCTACCGCCACTATGGCCGCATCATCGAAGACATGATCGCCAAGGCCGCCGATATGCCCGAAGGCCCCGAGCGCGATGAGGTCATCCTCCTGATTGCCAACCATCTGAAGAAACAGATGCTCGCAGTGAACCCCGACGGCGTCGATGACCGCAAAATCTTCGACGACCTCGCCTGGTACTCCTCAGGCCGCATCCGCCTCAATCCCGAAACCACCCGTCTCCATGTCTTTCAGGCTCCCCCCCAGCCTCAGGGCAAGAAGAAAAAGAAGCGTAAGTAACGGGGCGACGTTCCATCTGAACCGGGCGTCGTTCCATCTGACATTTTTCGGCTTATGATTACCTCCGAGCAGCTCAAGGCAGTTGGCAAATTCCTGAAGCCTCACGGCATCAGCGGCGAAATCGCCTTGCAATCAGATTATTATGATCTCGATTTCGGCGCTTTCAATTTCGTCTTCACTGATATTGACGGCATTTTTGTCCCCTTCGCCATCGAATCGATGCGCACCAAGGGGGTTGAGACATACCTCCTCAAACTCGATGACATCGACGACGAGGAGCAGGCCGCTATGCTCACCAACAAAACCGCCTACCTCCTTCGTTCCGAAGTCGCCGAAGCGCGCCGCGCCGAGGCCGAAGCCGACTCTGACGGCGAGGAGGGCGACGACCCCGATGACGAAGGCTTCTACGCCGACGACCTTGTTGGCCTCACCGCCTTCACCGACGATGGCAAAAAGCTCGGTCGGGTCATTGATATCAACGACTCCACCGCCAATTATCTCCTGGTAATCGAAACCGACGCCTCCGGCCGCTTGTTGATACCTTTGGCCGGGGAATTCATCTCGGCTGTCGACCCCGAGGCAAAAACTTTAATCCTCTCCCTCCCCGAGGGTATTCTTGAACTTTAATCCTCTACCTCCCGAGGGTATTTCTGAACTTTAAAAGAGGGTATTCTTGAACTTTAAAAACCGAAGCTATTATGGAATTCGATGAGCAAAAATGTGTTGATTTTATCAACAACAAACTGGTGCAGGCTTCCCGCAATGCCTACGACTCCGACGAGGTCCTCAACGTTATCGACATGATCTGGGACTTCTATGAGGAAAACGGTCTCCTCGACCCCGCCGGGGCCGACGACGAGGAGGACGAAGATATCGAACCCGACCTCATCGACTATGTCCGCCGCATGCTCCGCAAGGACAAAGAGGCCACCATCGACCCCGCGGATGTCGCCCTGATGGTCAACGCCGAAATCGAATACGAGGACTCCCTCCTGGACTAACCCTCTCTTACTCTCTCTTACTCCCTTCCTCCCTTTCTCTTCCTCTCCCCCCGGACTAACCCTCTCTGAAAATGATTAAGTATCTCCGAAATATCGCACTTTGCCTCAGTTGTGCCGTAAGTCTACTGTTCTCAGTGACTTACGGCCAGACTGCCGATGCCGGTGCCGCTGCGGTCCCTGCGCCGGAAACCGACGAACTCACCATGGAGCAGAACCTCTCGACACCCGAGGTCCCGAAGAAGCTCGCCACATACGTCAAAAACTATATGAAGCGCGAAGCCCTCGCTCTCCACAAGCTCGGCTACAAGGTTGAGACCATGCGCAAGGGGGAAGTCGTGATTGCCACTATCCCCACCGACCGGCTCTTTGCCCCGAACGACACCCTGCTGATGCCTTCGGCCGGCAACGACCTGAAAAACTTCCTCCCCTATTTCCGTACCCCCGACAAGTTCAAGGTTGTGCTCGCCATCCACACCGATGACTCCGGTTCCGATGACTACCTCAGCGCGCTGGCCGAGAAACGTGTCGTAGCCCTTTACGATTATTTCGACAACCACGCCGCCAACACCGACGCACTCGTCGGCTACCCCATCGCCGCCATCGAGCCCCTCGAGGAGAACACCACCCGCGGGGGACGCGCCGCCAACCGGCGCCTCGAAATCTACATCGTTCCCTCCAACGCCCTCTTCAGCGAACTTGCCCCGTCGAAGTAATTTCCTGTCAAAACAGTTCGTCGTGGCCCGCTGAATAGCTTTTTGCCTTATTTGACTTATTTTTATATGCCGATCTGACTCTCTCATGGTAAATTTGCATTACAAACAAACTCACCATGAAAAGAATCAGATCATTTTTTTTACTCGCCGTCCTGGCAGCTGCCGCGTCGAACCTCTCCGCCCAGTCGAAGATGGTTCGCCTGCACCTTGCCGACGGAACTTCGAAATACACCTCAGTCGCCGGTCTTGAAAAAATCTCGTTCCTTGCACCGGATGTCGCCGACAGGGGACTGACCCTGAATCTCGCCGACGGGAGCCGGGTAGGCGTGTACTTCTGCGACGAACCCGCCATCACCTTCACCGACGGCGGCTTCCGCCTGAGTTCCGCCGCGCTCGAACCCGTTGAGGTCAGCTTCGACAATGTCACCGACATCACCGTCGGAACCGTCGCCGCCGTTGAATCCGTAGGATCCGAGAACCTGATGATTATCTGCGAACTGAACCCCGGCGAAGTCCTTTTCCGCGGCCTCCCCGCCGGCGTCGCCGCTGAGGTCTACTCCATCGACGGGCGCCTCGAGACCTCGGTCGCCGCCGCTTCCGGTGAAGTCAGCCTCTCGCGCGATGCCTTCGCCTCCGGCGTCCATATCGTCAAAATCGGCTCTTACACCGCGAAAATCATCTTCTGACCCTCCACTGCTTTAACCTTAGCAGAGCCCAACCTTAATCCCGAACTGCCTGAACTACCCGAACTGCCTGAACATGAAACAGATATTTACCCTTGCTACCGCAGCAATGTGCCTGCTGAGCCTCTCCGCTCAGGATGTTACGATGCTGACCCATCACGACGACGGGGAAATCCTTCTCTCCGACGCCGCCGACCTCTCGAAAATCACCTTTGAGGACGCCGAATTCCCCCTCACCGCCGACGGCGACCGAATCCTCGGCTACACCGATGTCGAATGGCCCGAAGACCGTCTCCTGCCCCGTTTCCCCGCCCCCGACAAGCGCGTCTACGCCCTCGACATGGACGTCGCCGGGCTCAACGACCAGGAGCGTGTGATGTTCGCATCACTCCAGGGCTTAGTCAACCGTTCCCGTGCGCGAATCCTCCTCTATCAGGGCAATGAATCCCGCGCCACATGGCCCGCAGCCCACGGTCTGCGCCGCAACATCACCACCATCTCGGCCCGCACACCCTACCAGCTCGTCGAGCGTTTCAAGGATGAAATCGAGGGTCTCGCCCTTTACTCCACCGAACACAGCGAGCACTACGGCAACGTCGCTTCAACCGTAGGCGGCCTCAAACGCCTCCTCCCCGTCACCCCCGAAATTCGCGCCAAGCTCATCGAAGCCGGCGTCGACCTCCCGGTTGTCGAGGACTTCACATCGCTGACAATGACGACTCCCGTCGAAATCTATCAGTATCTCTACGACAATTACTGGAGCCTCTGCAACCACCGTCTGCTCATCTCCCTCCGCCCGGTGGTCCCCTTTGTCCGCGACCTCGGCGTTGCCTCCGGGTCGATGATTGTATGGCTCGACCCCCGCGTCAGCGAGGAGAAAGCCGTCCTGGACCTGATGCTTCAGGACCTCACCCCCGGCCGCGACATCGTAACCGGTTGGTTCCCCGAGGAGCGCTCCGGCATCGGTGAGTGCACCAAATACGGTCTGTCGTGTGTCCCCTCCGACTTCTTCGAGAACGGCACGGTCTACTCCTCCGTCCGTGTGCCGGTCCGCGTTCCCGCCGTGCCCAAAATGCCTGAACTCGAAAACAAAGTCTATGTCACCTTCTTCATCAGCGACGGCGACAACATCCAGTATTGCGAGCACGCCATGCTGCTGAACTGGAACCATAACGGCCGCGGCCAGATCCCCATGAACTGGACCATCAGCCCCTCGCTCGCCGATTTCTCCCCCTCGATGCTCAACTACTACTATGATAACGCCACCGAAAACGACTGCTTCGCCAGCGGACCTTCGGGCATCGGCTACGCTATGCCTTACGACGCCCACAACTTCCGCTGGAATGTAACCCGCAACAACGTTTTCGAGCCATACGTGGCCCTGACAGGCCGCTACGTGGAGCGTGCAGGTCTCCGCATCATCACTATCTGGGACAAAATCAACGATTCGCAGCATCAGCTCTACGCCAGGAACTGTCCCTATCTCTACGGCCTGACAATCCAGGACTGGGAGCGTCAGCTCGGCCGCCTGCAGACATCCGTAGCCGACGGACACCTCCCGATGATTCCTAACTACCCCTGCTACGCCAACGGCATCGACGTCATCGCAAACTACATCAACCGTGACCTTCCGAAGTTCGACGGCACCAAGCCAATGTTCCTCACCTCGCAGGGTTCCGTCTGGGACATGGGTCCCGACCAGCTCGTCGGCATGGTCGACAAACTCGACGCGCTTTGCCCCGGCAATTATGTGATACTCCGCGGCGATCACTTCTTCAATATGTATAACCGCGCCAACGGCCTCCCCTTCAACCTCGCGCTGCTTCAAGGACTTAACGTCACCTCCTCGGCCTCCTCGACCGACGCCGCCCTCGCAGCCGACGGTTCCCCCGCCGAAGCCAATATGTGGGTATCCTCCGCCACCGACGGCACCGGCTGGGTGCAGTGCGACTTTGGCAAAGAGTTCACAGTCAGCCGCTTCGTAATCCGCCACGCCGCTACCTCCGGTCTCAGTGTCGCCCTCAACTCCCGCGCCTTCAAGGTTGAAGTCAGCACCGACGGCAATGCCTGGACCACAGTCGCCGACGTCACCGGCAACACCGCCTCCGTCACCGACACCTCCATCGAGCCCGTCGCCGCCCGCTACCTCCGCCTGACCATCCTCGACGCCGGCTCCGACGCCGTGGCCCGCATCGCCGACCTCGAAGTCTACGGCTCCGAACTCCAATAATCCCCCGGCTTGGCAAAGCAAGGTGAGCCTGCCAGCAGCCCCCGGCAGGGCAACGCCATGATGTGTCTGCCAGCAGCCCCCGGCAGGGGAAGGCCAAAGGCCTTCACGTTTAATTAACCCGGTCTTAAAATGAGCTTCAGCTCATTTTTAGGCCGGGTTTCCCCGTAAGTAGACGGGTGAAGACCGAAAGGTCTTCATGATCTGAGACTTTCGTAATTCCCGGGGATTTAAGCAAACTCTTGATTCTTGTCGCAAAAAAATCAGCCCGGATACCTTCCGGGCTGATTTTTTACAGTTGCTATTCACCTTCATTGAAGGTGTAAATTCAGGGTGTAGGGGCTGTTACTCGGCGGGGGTCATGCCGGGACCGCGGAGCTGCTCGATGGCACCGGTGGCGGTGTCGACCTTGTAGAGGTAGAGGGGAGTGGTGGCAGCGCCGTCATAGCCGAAGAGCATGATGATGTAGGGCTTGAAGACGTATCCGCCGGCTGAGGAATCATAGGTGGAGCCGAACGACATGGTCTTGTTCAGCACGCCGGTGTTGAGTTCGAGCCATTCACCCTGTACTGCAACGTAGTTGCCGATAAGTTCCTCGTCGGAGAGGGTCAGGTCGCTGACATATGAGTTGGACTCAGAGAGGTAGGCGAACACATATTTGGCCTCGAGATCCGAAGGGGTTACGGTTACGGGCAGATAGTGGGTCCAGTTGCTGGAGGCGTTAATCTCGCCGGGAGTCATCTCTAAGGTGAGCTGGGCTGCGGGCTGCGGGCCGCGAACCTGCTCAACTTCGCCGGTGGCGGTGTCGATCTTGTAGAGGTAGAGCGGAGTGGTAATGCCGCCGTCATAACCGAAGATCATGAGGTAGTAGGGTTTGAAGACGTAGCCGCCTGCTGCGGAATCCCAATCGGAGCCGAACGACATGGTTTTGTTCAGCACACCGGTGTTGAGTTCGAGCCATTGACCCTCTATGCTGACGAAGTTGTTCATCAGCTCTTCGTCGGAGATGGTCATGTCGCTGAAAAGCGAGTTGCTTGCAGGAAGATATTTGAAAGCATATTTAGCCTCGGGGTCCGAGGGGGTTACGGTTACGGCCAGATAGTGGGTCCAGTTGCTGGAGGCGTTAATCTCGCCGAACTGCACGTCGAAGGTCATCTCGTCGGTTACGACTTCGGTCGGAACGACGTCAACCTCCTTGATGGCGGTGGTACGGGTGCCGTTTTCGTCAACGCCGAAGATGAGGACCTCATACTCGGTGCCGATGTTGAGGTATTTGCCCTCGAGGACGCCGTCGTGAGTGTTGACCGAGGCAGCGCCGGTGTGGATGAGTTCGGAGTTGTCCCAGTGGATCTGGCCCATCTGTGTCATGAACTGGATCTCCTTGCCGATGGCGAGCGCCGGGGTGTAGGTGTCGGTCAGACGGCTCTTCTCGATGAGCATGCCGATGTAGCGGGTGTCGGCCTTCGAGGGGGTGATGTCGAGGGTGAACTGCGAGGGAGATTGCTGGGTTGCGGTCACCTCGAAGGTGCAGTCGTCGGTTACCTCAGGTTCGGGTACGGTCAGCTTCAGGGACTTGGGCTGGGTGGTGATGACGGCGTAATCGCAGCCGAAAGCAACGGCATAGTAGACGTCGCCCATGCAGAGGTTTGCCTTGGTGTTCTCGACATGGCCCACGGGGGTCACGGCGCTCCAATCGCCGCCGAGGTTGCGGTATACGGCCTGTTCGAGCTGGCTTGCGGTGGTGGCCATCAGCACTTCGAGACCGGTGTTCTCGACCTCGTACTCGGTGTATAGAGCCACGTAAATCGGGCCATCATACCCCTCGGGAGCATCAGCCTTGGCGGTGATGGAGTTGGAGGTCATATCGGCGGTGATGGTGAAGTCAATGTCCTCGATGACGAGCTTCTTGGTGGTGAAGCGGATTACGGTAGGCTCGCTCAGGGGCACGATCTCTTCGTCCTCGATCTTGGCGGTGTAGACGGCCAGGACGATGGGGGTATTGTCGGAGATGCTCTCCGAGGGGAACCAGTCGCGGACCTGCGAACCCTTCTCGAAGATCTGGTCGGGACCGAAATACGAGAGGGGCTGGCCGTAGAAATCGGCGGTGGCATGGATTTCGGCGATATCGTTCTGCATCAGAACCTCGCCCCAGATGCTTTCGTCGATGCCGGCGTCGTTGAGGGTAGCCTCAGTCATGCCGGTGATGCGGTAGTAGGTGTCCTCGGTGGGAGCGGTGACGGTGAGCTGGGCGCTCTGGTGGCGTGCCATCACGTCGATGGTCACGGGGCAGTCCTCCAGCGCGTGGTAATACTGGATCGCAGCGCCGAGGGTGTTGAGCGGAACCAGGGTGGAGGTGCCGTTCTTGAAGTCCACCTTCATGTGGGTGTAGTTGTCGGCGTTGCCGTCGTTGGTGTAGGTGATATTCTCGATATCGTCGACGGCGAGGGCCTTGGTAACGTAACCGCCCTGACCGAGGTAGAGCTTGTCGGATGCGGCAAAGATAATGCCGGCTGCGGCAGCTGCGAAAAGGGAGCAGATTGCAATCTTTTTCATGGCTTAGCGGACATTAACTTTGTAAGACATCTTGTTGACTGTTACGACATAGACTCCGGGGGTGAGTCCGTCGAGCGAAAGGGTGTGCTCACCCGAAACGGTCTGCGACGACACGCAGACGCCTGATGCGGCATAGATGGCCACTACACTCCCTTCGGGAAGCGAGGCGAAGTGAATGGCATTGCCGTCGCGCGACAGTCCGTTGCCGTCAGCTTCGATTTAGGCTACAGAGGCCGAGGGGTCGTAGAGATGCTCGAAGTAGCTGATGTCAGCTTTTGCGACACTTACATCCACGCGCTCGCTCTTGGCGACGAGTTCGTCGGCGGTGAAGCTGACTTTGAGGTCATCGGACAGCACGATGTCAACGTCGCTGCCGTTGACGAGGCTGACCTTCAGGCAGTTGTAACCGTCGGCGGCTGATGCAGACAGCAGACCGACGGCCATACAAGCCGTGAGTAAAAATTTTCTCATGAAACGTGAAATTTAGTTATTGGTAGCGTTTGTAGCTTAATCTGTGATGAATTTCGCCGCAAAATTAATATCTTTTAATCGGAGTTACAAAATAATTTTTAAATAATTTGCAACCGACATTGTTTGCAAAGATATTTCTGCTGTCAGCCCCTCTGCCACCTTTTTGCAAAAAAACGCTGCTGTCAGCGGAAACCGGGACAGCAGCGTAAAATTAAGTAAATGAAGCCTTGGAAATTAAAATCTTCGGGGATAAAGTTTTTGGAATTAAAAACTTCGGGGGTTCACTGTTTTATCGCGCGAGGAGTTTGGAGGCGGTGCCGTCGGAGTTGCAGACGATGGTCAGGCCGGGAGCGGGGGAGGAGAGGCGGCGGCCGTCAACCGAATAATATGCCACGGGGGTGGCGCCGGAGGCATCGGAATCGGCTGTCACCGAGGTGATGCCGGACTGTCTGGGGCCCTTGTAGGTCATGGCGTTGAGGCTCATGGCCAGATTCGGCACGGTGCAACTCACCACATCCGCGTCATCCGAAACATTAGCTACATTAGCTATTTTAGCTATTTTAGCTACGTTAGCTATATTAGCTGCATCTTCGGGCAGCATCGCCGGGGAGTAGATTTCGAGCGAGGATTTCAGCATATTGCCGGAGCAATGTGCGCCGATTTCGGTCATGTTCATGGCCGAGCGCCAGAAAGCGACCTCCGAGAGGGTGAAATCGGCGGGCGTGGCAGCTGCCGCATCCTTGCAGCCGATGGTGAAGACCTTGGGGGTCAGATTTTCGTCGAAGGTGAAGACGATGTTATTGTCGAGATAAAGGATGGTTTTGCCAGCCCCGTAGTAGTGGGTCAGGGTTACGTAGTGGAAGCTGTCGTCGGTGATGGAGGCGTCTGATACAGTGGTGGTTCCGGTGGGAGCAACGTAGCTGACCTTGCCGTCGTCGCCGACCTGAATCCGGCCGGTGGTGTTGCCGCGGCTGCCGTTGGTGAAGCTGATCAGCTCGCCGGCCTCACTGACTTTCACGCGGAGCGAGATGGTGAAGGCGTTGAGGCTCTCCTCGGGGGTGAGGGTCAGGATGGTGCCCTGCTGAATCCGGAGCTCGTGGGCTTCGGCGTCGCGCTCCATCGCCAGTTCCTTCCCCGATTCGAGGGCGTCGAAGAGCGACGGCGGGATGGCGTACATCATCTGACGGTGCCCCTGGGCGTTGGGGTGGGCGTCGTCGTTGCGCAGCGAAGCGGCCCAGTGGCCGGCGCGGTCGTCGACAGCGCCGAGCATATTTACCGAGGGTACATCCCACTGGTGAATCAGCATATTCATCTGGCGGACGTAGTTATAATCCGTCGATGTATAGTCTGTTCGGGTGTAGTTGTTCATCACCACGGGCACCTTGCCGTCGGCCCGGGCCATCGAAATCAGCGCGAGCATATTGTCGCGGAACTGGTCGAACACCTGCGTGGGGTTGGTGGACCCGTGAATCCCCTCGTTGCCGAGCGAAAGGCCGAAAATCACGTACTTGCCATGGTCGCGGATCAGGTCGTCGTAGCGGTCGAGCAGACTCAGGGTGGTGTTGCCGCCGATCGACACTCCGGAGGTGTAGAGGGGGTAGTCGCTGCGGCCGCGGTCGGTGCGGGTCTTGAGCTGCTCGCCGTAGAGATAGGCGTAGCCGTGGAAATTCGTTGCGCCCTGACCGTTGGCCACCGACGAACCGAACACACAGATGCGGTAGGGGTCGACCGGGGCGGAAATCATGTATGTGGCTCGGTTGAGGTCGAGGGTTACGGTGTAGGTGCCGGGGTTGATGCGGATTTCTTCGCCGTTGCGCTTGTCGCCGGGAAGGGTCACCTGGTCCGTGCCGTGGACACGCATGATGTCGGTGTCGCCGTTGAGCCGGAAGTGAATCCGGCGGCCGGGATATTCCATCGAACCGTTCTTGGTCAGCTCGGTTTCACCGCCGAAGACGCCGTTGCCGAGGTAGGGGAGGGTTACACCGTCGGTTACGGTGCCTACGACCCTGACATCGCTGACGGGGGTGAGCCGGAAGCTCTTCGACTCCGTATCGGCGAACACGCGGTATATGCCGGGTTCCATACATTCGCCGCTGAAGCTGACGGGGAGCCCGTGGGCATCGGTGCCGCTGAAGGTGAACGCGCCGGCTTTCAGCTTCACGAAGCAGCTGAACTGCCCTTTGCTCAGATGCATGGCGGGAGTGAACACCGAGGCGGGGTCGGCGGTGATCCGGTAGGGCTGACCCTGCGACTTGTCGACGTTGAAGGTCAGGATGCGGGTGCGGCGGGGATTAACCTTATTCTCGCCGTTGTGGACGTGATACATATAGCGCATCTTCCCGTCGTTGTCGAAGAACACTTCGCCGTGGCCCGAGCCTTTCTCGCCGACGATGCTGCGGTGGATCACGGGGTTACCCTCATATTTGGTCCAGGGGCCGAGCGGCGAGTTGGCGGTGGCGTAACCGACGGCGTAGTCCGGACTCATGTAGTGGTTGGCGGAGTAGAACATATAGTAGACGCCGTCGAGCTTGACGACCGACGCCCCCTCCATCACCAGGCCGGGGTAGGCGCCGGTGTTCTCCCACTGCTGGGTGTTGCGGAAACACTCCACGGCGGTGCCGGGAATCATCTTCCAGGTCTGCGGGTCGAGCTCGCAGACGCAGATGATGTTGCCGCCGTGGAAACGGACGTGATACATGTAGCATCGGCCGTCGTCATCGCGGAAAATGAAGGGGTCGATGTTCCCCTCGGAGTTGTCGACGGGGGCGACCTCAGCCTGGGTGTAGTCGCCGTCGATGGCTGTGCTGCGAGCTATGCAGCATCGCTCGTTGGCGACGTAGGCAATCAGATAGTCGTCATCGCCGGCCTTGAAGAACTGCGGCGCCCAGAAACCCTGCGTGCCCCAGCACTGATGGTCCTTGATCAGAATCATCGAGTCGGGGCGGGCGTAGGTCCAGTCGGTCAGATTGTCGCTTTCGAGCAGGGTGAAACCTGCCGGGCTGAAGCTGCGGGTCCCCGCGGCGTAGAATTTGCCGTTCTCGGTGTAGACCGTCGGGTCGGCCAAGAGGAAATCGCGGGGAGCACCCGAGCCTGCGGGGTCGTCGAGCGAGAGCATTTCAACGCTCTGCAGCGCGCCCTCATCGAGAGCCGTTCCGGTCATGCTCAGCGACGATGCCGCCCGGGCGCCGCCGACTGCAACTGTGATGGCCGCGGCCATCGCGAAAATAGCTTTCGGATTCATGTTTGTATATGAGATCTGAGATTTTATTCTAAATTGTTTTTTCAGGCGTTCCAGTCTTATTGCTGTTCCGGACAGCAGGCTGCGTCGTCGGCATCAAGAAACCGCGGGCCAACACCTTCGTGGGTGATTTTTACCGGCGCGATGCTCCCGTCGGGGTTGAAAACCAGCCGGTCGATGCAGGTGTGGCGGTGGTCGCGCCCGGTGTCGCCCAGAGGTCTGCGGTGATAGACGATGTAATATTCGTCATGTCTCGGAATCCGGATTACCGAATGGTGGCCGGCGCCGGTGGCGACTTCGGGGTCGGCGGCGAGTATCTTGGCCTGACGGACAAACGGCCCGAAGGGGGTGTCGGAAACCGAGTAGGCCACGGAATAGTCCGGACCTCCCCAGCCCCCTTCGCTCCACATGAAGTAGTACTTCCCGTTGCGTTTGAGCATGAAAGGCCCTTCGACATACCCCTCGGGAGTGACTTCGCGGTAGATGCTTCCGTCGTTCCAGGGGAGGAGCCCGGTGAAATCCTCGTTGAGCCGCACCATGTTGCAGTGACCCCAGCCGCCGTAGTACATATACCACTGGCCGTTGTCGTCGTGGAATACGAACTGGTCGATAGGCTGCGCGCCGTTTACGATGTCGTTGATGAGCGGTTTGCCGAGCAGGTCCCTGAACGGACCCTCGGGACGGTCGGCCACAGCAACGCCGATGCCGCCGGTTTCACCCTCGTGGACGTCGTTGGCCGAGAAGAACAGGAAGTATTTCCCCCGGTTCTCGACGATTGCCGGCGCCCACAGGCATTTTTCGGCCCAGCGGACCTCGGCGGTGTCGATGATTGCATGATGGCGCTCCCAGTTCACGAGGTCTTTCGATGAAAAGCAGTCGATGAAGGTCTGATTTTCATAGAGGTCGCTCCAAGTCGGGTAAATCCAGTATGTGTCGCCGAAAACCACCCCTTCGGGGTCGGCATACCACCCGTCGAACACCGGATTTTTGGCCGGCAGCGCGGGCGCCAGCATCATCAGTCCGGTAATCGCGGTTATCAGTCGTAGTTTATTCATCAATAATGGCGGATTGAGCAACCGCCGCCATGGAGGGTTGACATAGCGGCGGCTGTTAATAGGAATTTTAGAATCTGGAGATTACTGGAAGTCGATCTGGTCCTCCTCAGGCATCTGAGTGTTGAGGCGGCGCTCCATGGCTATGGTGCCGTTGACGTTGTATTCGATTTCGGAACCTATGGCCGACATGTAGTCGGTGAAGTTGTAGTCCATGTCGTTGATGATTACGGTGCGGCGCATGATGTAGCTCTGCACTTCATCGTCCTGCTCGAGGATGGTGAACTTGGCGACCTTGTTGGCCGTGAATTTCATCGCGGGATTGTTGCAGGTCAGAGTCACGTCGCCGCGCTTGCCGTCGGAGCTGGTGGGGGTGAAGGTGGCGTAGATCTTGAAGTTGCGGCGCAGCTGGGAGTTCTCGTTGAAGTTGCCGGCGTAGAAGAACACGGTGTTGGAGTTCACTACGTAGGCCTCTACGGTGGTCATACCGCCCGGTTCGTTGTCGGTTACGCCGCCGGAGACGATGTAGAACTTCAGGTTACCGGCCTGATACTCGCCGGAGTAGGTGGTGTAGGGGAGAACGCGCAGCATTGCGGTGGCGTAGTTCTTGCGGGGGTTGCGCTCGTAGCCCTCGCCGGGAGCCACGGTCAGCGGCAGCAGATAGCGCTGCGAAAGGTCGATGCCGTTGAAGTGGAAACGGAGGCGGAGCAGCGATTTGTTCTCGCCGGCCTTGATGCCGATGGTCTCGGGGACATCGGCGTACTCCCACATATCGTTGTACCACAGGTCCTTGCGGGTGCTGAAACGCTCGTAGTTGAGGGTGGGGAGGGTATCGGAGTGGGCGATGTTCACCGTCAGGTTGGAGGGGTTGTCGGTGGAGCCGCTGACGAGAACCGGGAGGTCGTAGTGCGACTCACCTTCGGCGCCGTAGAGCGGCGAGCCGTCCTCATTGCTGCGGGTGTAGGGGACATAGACGGTTGTCACGCCGACGTTGTCACCCGCGGTGGCCAGAGGGGCCTTGAAGCTGATGTAGTGGGCATACTGTTCCTCTTCCCAGTCGTCGTTGCAGGAGGTCAGGGCCGGAGCAATCATGCTTGCTGCAAGAAGCAGCGGTATATAAAGTCTTTTGGACATAATGGTTGACTTTTTGTTGATTAGCCGAAAAAAATCTGCTTATCGGTGAAAGCTGAAAAATCTGCTTATCGGTGATTGGACTTGGTGGGAGGATTAATCGTAGTACTGCCATCCGGGCGACTGAACGAGCGCCTTGTTGCGCTTGAGTTCGTTGAAGCTGATGGGCCAGAAGTACATCTTCTCGGAGAAGACGGTCGGGAGGTCGTAGACGGGGACGACCTTCTGGAACTCATCCTGCTGCTTGGCGGTCATCAGCACGTTGCAGCCGTAGACGGTCTTGGATTCCTCGACGGGGGCATCCATCCAGCGGCGGAGGTCGTAGTAGCGCTTGCCTTCGGCGAGGAACTCGATCATGCGCTCGCGTTTGATTTTGGTGCGGAAGATGTCGGCGTCGCCGTAGTCAGCGGAGGTGTAGTCGGGGATGCCGGCGCGGATACGTACGGGGCGCACGCCGCGCTTCATCTCGTTGATGTCGCGGGAGATGTTGTAGACCTGCGAGCCGTCCCAGGAGGCGATCTGATAGGATCCGGTCAGCTCGTTGAGGGCCTCGGCGTAGAGCAGCAGGATGTCGGCGTAGCGGATGGCGGGTTCCCACTTCTGCACGATGTGGCTGTAGTCGTTGCCGTCGCGGACCGCACGCCAGTCGGCGGGGTTCACAAACTTCTTGCAGCCGATGCCGGTGCGGAGGTAATAGCCGGTGTTGGTGTAACCGTTGTTCTGAACTTCTGTTTTGTCGCCGCTGCCGGCGGAGACAGTGCCGCGCCAGTAGTAAACCTGCATGTAGTGGTTGGGTTTGTCGGGATTGGCGTTCCACCAGTATGAGCCGTTGAACGAAACGCAGGCGTAGAAGCGGGGTTCGCGTTCGGCGTACTGCATCGACACACCCTGTCCGAGCGGGGGATACTTGGTGTAGGGATTTTCGCCGCGGGCGTTGGTGGTCCATCCCTTGCGGCGGGCCGAACCGTCGCCGCCGTTCATCTCGCTGTCCTTGCCGGGGCAGTCGGAGCCGTCGAGCATGTAGTAGGCGTCGACCATCTTCTGGGTCAGGCCGTGGCAGTTGAAGCCGAAGAGCGAGTTGGGCATCTGGTGGGTGACGAGGGCGTCGATGCTCTGGTGACGGCTGGTGCCGACGTTGTAGCCGCGGGAGAAGATGATTTCGGAGTTGTTCAGGTCAGCGACGCCGTTGAAGAGGTCGCGGTACGAGAGGTAGGGGTCGATGTCGGCGTAGCCTTCGGGCCAGGGCTTCTCGGAGAAGTCGTTGTCCTTGAAGGGGGTGATGGTGACGGGATAACCGGTGGTGCGGTTGTCGACGGTGTTTACACCAACGTGGAAGAGTTCATAGTGGGCGGGACACTCGATGACGTCGCGGCAGGCGGCAGCGGCGCGGGCCCACTTGCTTTCGTCGTAGGTCAGGCCCAGCAGGGGAGTGCCGTCGTTGTTGGTGAAGTTCTTGGCGAAGGCGTCGCTGACACCGGCGGGGTGGGAGCCGTTGGCCAGCTGACCGTTGGCCAGCGGCGAGGCGGCGTAGATGAAGGCCAGGGCGCGGGTGGCCAGGGCGGCGCCGCGGGTCGGGCGCACGAGGTTCTCGGAGCTGGTGTTGCCGGAGAAGCGGCTCCAGTTCTGGAGCTCGTTGGCGGCCTGGATCATTTCATCGCCGATGAACTGGGCTACCTCCTCGTAGGTGCTGCGGGGGGTGGCGAGGTCGGTGTAGTCGAGGGTGTAGTCAGCGCCTTTGTCGGGCATGATGGGCACCGGACCGTAGCGGCGCATCAGTAGCCAGTAGTAGTAAGCGCGGACGAAGCGGGCCTGGCCCTTCATGTCGAGGCGCTGCTCCTCGGTCATGGCGGTGTTGCGGTCGATGTTGTGGATGAAGACCGAAGCCTGGTAGATGCCGCGGTAGGCGTCGCGCCAGAAGTTGGAGCCGTAGTTCTCGTCGTAGTCGCCCTGCTTGAAGGCGTTGTAGGATTCCATGGCATCGTATTCGGTCTGATAACGGTTGTCGCGGTCGCCATAGTAGTAGTCGTCGGCGAAGTTGTGCAGACCTACGCTGTGGCGTTCCTTGGTGCACACTTCGGCAAGGTCGGTGCGCAGGTAGCTGTAAGCCTGCGCCAGCCAGCCGTTGGTCTGGTTGATGTCGGTGAACACCGACTCGATCGTGCGGCGGTCATCGAAATATTTGTCGGCATCGAGTGTGTCCTCGCAGCCGGTGAGGTATGCGCTCATGGCCAGGGCCAGGACAGAAACTGATTTGACTATATATTTTTTCATGAGTTCTGATTATTAGATCTTAATCTGAATTGGATTAACCGGTGAAAGTCTTGTCAATCCGGGAATTAGAGATTAACCTGGATACCGGCGGTTACGGAACGGGTGATGGGGTAAGCCTCGCCGTTGGAGCTGCCCATTTCGGGGTCCCAAAGCTTGAAGTTGCTCCATGTCAGCAGGTTGGTGCCCTGGAGGTAGAAGCGCACGGACTTGAAGTGGATCTTGTCGGTGAAGTTCTTCGGCAGGGTGTAGCCGACTTCGAGGTTCTTCAGACGGAGGTAGCTGACGTCGCGCAGCCAGTAGGAGGAATTGCGGTAGTTGTTGTGGCTGGCGTTGTTCTCGCAGAGCACCAGTCGGGGATAGGAGGCGTTGGGGTCCTCGTTGGCTGGGATGCCGAGGGTTGCGGCGGTCTCGGAGTCGACCCAGCGGTCCTTGACGAGGTCGTTGAGAATCTGGCCGTAGCGGTCCTGGCTGAAAGCCCAGACGGTCTTGCCGTTGATCAGCACGGAGGACTTGCCGGTGCCCTGGAAGTGGAGGTTGAAGTCGAAGCCTTTCCAGTGGAGCGAAGCACCCAGACCGTAGATGAAGTTGGGGGTGGTGGTGGCGCCGATGGCCACTTCGTCGCCGTTGTCCACGATACCGTCGCCGTTGACGTCGCGGTACTTGATATCACCGGGCTGAACGTCGCCGAACATCTGCTTCGGGGAGTTGCGGATATCGTCGTAGTCGGCGAAGAGCCCCTCGGCGATGAGACCGCGCAGCTGGTTCACGCGATAGCCGGTCTGATACTGGTAGGGATAGACGTTGTTCTCGACATCGTAGTTGAGGATGGTGTTCTTGGAGTAGGTGAAGTTACCGCGGACGGTGAGGGTTGCCTCGCCGATCATGCTCTCGAAGCGGAAGTTGCCGTCGACACCTTCGAGCTTGGTGGCGCCCACGTTGGCCGAGGGTGCCTGCTCCAGACCGAGGATGTCGGGGAGGTAGTTGCGGACCATGTAGATGCCGGTACGTTTCTCATGGAAGTAGTCGGCCGTCAGGGTGAAGCGGTTGTTGAACAGGGCCAGGTCGATGCCGACGTCCTGCTTCGTGGCGACTTCCCAGGTCACGTTGGTCGAAGCCAGCGAGGAGTAGTGGACGCCGTGCTGATATTCGCCGCGGGTGGGGGAGCCGATGGTACCGAAGTTGTAGACGTTGTCGCCGGAGTAGTCGATGGTGTAGAGGTAGGGGAAGCGGTTGTCGCCGAGGCGGTCGTTACCCACGCGGCCCCAGGAGTAGCGGATCTTGAACATATCCAGCCAGGTGATATCCTTCATGAAGTTCTCGCGGGTGATGTTCCAGGCGCCGGAAACGGCGGGGAAGAAACCGAAGCGGTGGCCGTCGGCGAAGTTCTCGGAACCGTTGTAACCGAAGTTGAAGTCCACGAAGTAGCGGTAGTCCCAGTTGTAGTAAACCTGACCGGCGAGGGCCATGTTCTTGCGCGAAACGCCGTTCTTGATGTCTTCGCCGATGTTCTGGGTGGCGATGGAGGAGTCGTAGGTGTACTTGAGGTTGGCGCCGACGTTGTGCTTCTCGGCGAAGGTGCGGTTGTAGCTCAGAAGGAGGTCAAGGAAGGTGCGGCGCGAGCCGTCGTTGCCGGAGCTCTGGACCATGTCCATCTTGTCCTTGATTTTGTCGAAGATGATCTCGCCGGTTTCCTTGTCGCGGCCGTTGGCATACCAGCGGTCGGGCTGCTGACGGTGGTTGATGTAGTTGAAGTTATAGGTGTCGTAGCCGAAGCGGCCGGTGAACTTCAGGCCGGGGGTGATGAAGCGGAGGTCCTGCTCCAGGGCTACGTTGTTCTGCAGGTTGTTGTTCCATTCCTGGTTGTAGCCGGTCTGGGTGGTCATAACCCAGGGGTTGGTGCGGAGGTCATCGCGGTTCATGTTGATCATCGGCACATAACCGTTGGAGTACATGATGGGGGTCAGGATGGCGTTGTAACCGAACAGGGAGTTCCAGGTGTCGGTGTCGCCCATACCGGGGGAGTTACGCATCGAGAGGTCTCCGGAGGTTCCCAAGCGCAGCAGGGTGGTGGAGGTCAGGTCGATGTCGACGTTCAGGCGGTAGTTCCAGCGGTTGTAGTTGGCGTTGGTGTTGTACTTGTCGCGCAGGGTGGCGTCGGTCTTGTACATACCCTCGTCGTTGACGTAGGAGATCGAAGCGTAGTAGCGGACCGAGTTGCCGCCGCCGCTGATGTTCACGTTGGTGCGGTAGCTCATGGCGCCGTCCTTCAGGATGAGGTCCTTCCAGTTGACGTTGGGGTAGAGGTCGGGGTCGAGCCCGGTGCGGAACAGGTCGATTTCGGCCGGGGAGTAGTACATGCCGCGGCTGCGGGTGATGAAGGCTTCGTTCAGAAGGTTGGCGTAGGTTACGCCGTCGACGAACTCGGGGGTCTTGGTGCGGGCGTTGTAGGAGGTCTCGAACTTCACGTTCACGTCGAACTGGCCCGGTTTACCATGTTTGGTGGTGATGAGGATAACACCGTTGGCACCCTTTGAACCGTAGATGGCGGTTGCGGAGGCATCCTTGAGGACGGTGAAGGTTTCGATATCCTCGATGTTCAGGTCGTCGATGCTCTCGCGCTCGAAACCGTCGACCAGAATGTAGGCACCGTCGCCGGCACCGAAGGTCGAGATACCGCGGATCCAGAACTCCGAGCGGTTCTTGCCGGGCTGACCGGAGGTCTGCATGGCAATGACGCCGGGGACGTTACCGGCCAGAGCGTTCGAGAGGTTCGAGGTGTTGTAGTGCTTCATGTCGTTGACGTCGACATTGGTCACGGCGCCGGTCACGGTGATTTTCTTCCGCTGACCCATACCGGTCACGACTACTTCGTTGAGGGCGGTGGTGGATTCCTCCATCTTGATCTCGTTGTTGTTGCGCGAGAGGGTGCGGACGGGGAGCTCCAGGTTCTTCATGCCGACGTATGAGAATGTCACGAAGCGGCAGTTGTCGGGGATGTCGATCGAGAATTCACCGTCGATATTTGTCGTCACGCCGACCTGGGAGCCTTTGGCCATGACGGAGACACCGATCAGGGGTTCGCCGTCGACGGCGCTCACCACGGTGCCGGTATATACTTTGGCGATCGCTGAGCCGGCGGTGAGGACCGCAGCGGCGAGCAGCGCTGTTAATCGCAGTTTCATGTGCTGAATGTTAAGTGGTTAGTTATTCCTCGTTGGTTTCCATGCCGATAGTGCGGATCGAGCGGTTGTTGTGGTCCAGCACATAGAAACGGTCGCGGGGTTCGTCGTAGGCGATGCCGGTGACGTCGCGGAAGCGGGCCTGCTGGCGCAGGTCGCCGTTCTCGGTACCCCAGATGTTGCCGTTGGTCGAGGGGGCGCGGCCGGCGAAGGTGCGCACCAGACCGTCGGGGGTGATGTAGCGGACGCAGAAGTTCAGGCAGTCGCAGAAGTAGTAGTCGTAGACATCGTCGCGCCCTTCGGCCACATATTCGGGATTCTTCACGAACACGCCCTGGTAGGGACGGTTCACGCGCACGTTGGTGCCGACGGCGTCGGTCCAGCCGGCGATACCGTTGGCGCCGGCGATGATGTAGGGTGTGGTGAACTCCTTCTTCGACCAGTCGTAGTCGGTGCGGAGGATATAGCTGCGGTTGATTACGGTCAGGTAGGCGTAGTTGCCCGAGGGGTGGATGGTGATCTGGAACTCATAGCTGGGGTCCATGATCTTGAAGAGTTCCTTGAAGCAGCCGTCTTCGAGGTAGCCGGTCCAGGTGAGCGGCTCGCCGCTGGCGTCGGTGTCGCCGCGGAGCACTGCCAGGTAGTCGTCGAGGTTGCAACGGAACAGCTGGCCGTTCTCATAGCTGTTGAAGTAGATTTCGCCGTTGACGGGGTGAACGGCAACGCCGTTGCACTGCTTGTAGGAAACCAGAGGCTGGCACGAGGAGCGGTCGGTGAAGGTGCCGTCGGCGTTGCGGGTCACAATCCACACGCTGGTGGAGTGGAGGGCGTTGTCGTCGCGGTCGGTCGACACGAGCATGTACTTGCCGTCGAGGGTGAAGGCGATGTTGCGCAGACGTTTGGTCTGGAACTTGGTGGCCGACATGGCGCGCTCCACGGTCTCGTTTTTCAGGTCGAGCATGGCGATCATGCCGTCGGAGCGGTCGTAGGCTACGTAGAGATGGTCGGGGTAGAGGGGGTCGAGGGCCATGCAGCCTTCGGCGTTGAAACCGCAGGCTTCGTCGAACGAACCCCAGACTTCGCCCTGGTCGTCGTTTTCATTACGCCAGCCGCAGAGGGTGCCCACGACTTTCTTGGGGGTGTACTGGAAGAGATTCGGCGACACGCCGCGCACTTCCTGGCCCCCCTCGGGGGTAACCACAACCTCCACTTCACCCTTGTAGGTGGTGTTGTCGGAGTATGCTCCGGCGGGGATGTAGGCGTAGAGTTTGTCGGATTTCACATTCACGACAACAGCCTTTTTGCCTCCGATGAACACGGAGACCATCTCCTTGTCGTTGCCGAAGTTGCTGCCGTAAATGATAATGTCCTCCTGCGAGCCGCCGCTCTCAGGAGTGAAGGTTGTGACGGTCACCGGTTTCGACGGGTCGAACGGATCGGAGGGCTGCTCGAAGATGAGCTCCTTGTTGTCGTCGTCACACGATGTCATCGCTGCTCCCGACGCCATCAGGCATATCCCGAGCAGGAGTTTCGGGACGACCTTGAGCGTAGAATGCACTTTGTCTGGTTTAACTTTCATGGTGTGAATATTATTGGTTTTTTATTAAATTCTGTTGAAACCTAAATCAATCCTTCCTAACTTATAATTGCACTGTCTTTCCTAACTTGTAATTGTACCGTGTATTTCATTCACGCTGCAAAGTAACCTAAAAACAGTGGGCAATTCGATAAAATTCAGTTCATATAATCTTAAAATCTGTTCAAAGGGGGCGCTACAGGCCTCCAGAGGCATGGAATTGTAATTTCCGGTCAAATCTGACCGGAAATTGCAATTACTTTTTCGCAGGTAAGCGGGGCTGTTTCAATAAATTTTATTAACTTTGCCGTGTATAATAAACCCCTGCATCAGCCTGAACGATTCCCCGCAGTCTGAGTCCCGGAATTGTCCTGTTTTACTTTTAATCCATGAATAAATCGATTGCCTCCCGCCCGTGTGTTTTTTTATACCTTTCCGCCGCTATGCTGCTGCCGCTGTTGCTGCTGACCTCCTGCTCTGACGGCGGGGATGGCTTCGACAGTGAGGTGGTCATTGATGAAATGGGCTATCCCAGCGTGGTATATCACAACCATAATTATTATGTGACGGGGCAGCGCAATGGCACCGACATCATCTATCTTTATTCCACGCCGGAGCTTATCGGCGAGAACAAGCACCTGAAGAGGCAGACCATCCTCAAGGGGCATGAACATGGCTTTCAGCGATTCTACTCCCCTGAACTGGAATATATTAACGGGAAATGGTATATATATTTCGACAGCGACAACGGCCTCAACTCCGACACTCATCAGCTCTATGTGATGGAGAATCCGTCGGAGGACCCGATGAAGGGAACATGGACCATCCATGGTCCGATCATGACCAACAGGGAGTGGAACTTTTCGATTCATCCCGACCTGTTCACCTGCGGCGGAAAACTCTACATGCTCTGGTCGGGCTGGCCGACGCGCCGCATCGAAAGCGAAACCCAGTGCATCTTCATCGCCGAGATGGAGAACCCCTGGACCCTGAAATCGGAGCGCATCCTGATTTCGCAGCCCGAATATGAATGGGAACGGCAGTGGATCAACTCCGACGGCACCCGCTCGGCGTATCCGATTTTCGTGAATGAAAATCCCCAGGCCGCCGTATCGCCCGACGGCAGGAATGTTGTTGTTTTCTATTCGGCCAGCGGCATCTGGACCGAATATATTGCGCCGGGAATGTTATATGCCTCAGCGACTTCCAATCTTCTTGATCCCCGTTCATGGACAAAGCTGCCCGAGCCGTTGATCAATCCCGTTGAGGAGGATTCCGGCGAGCGCATCTCGAACCTCATCGTGGTGCAGAACACCGACGACGGCGAGTGCTACCTCGTCAGCGAGCGGCGCGTCCGCGACATCAACAAGCTATTCTCCCGCTGGATCATCGCCGCCCCCATGACCTGGAACGACCGCTCCCTCCCCGAAATATAATTTTTTTTACACGGAACTACCCGGAACTAACGGAACTATTTTATAGGACGGGAACGTAAAACCGAACTATTGCGGAGCTATCGCTCCTGAACTTTAACGGAAGCCTACGGCGAATCAACCTTTACCGCCGTAGGCTTCCGTGTCCGTCAGCTGTTGGCGGGGGATTCCTGCGACTGCTGGTATTCCTTGGGGTTCTGGCCGTATTTGGCCTTGAAGCATTTCGAGAAGTAGGATGAGGAGGTGAAGCCCGACATGAGGGCGACTTCGGTGATGCGGGTCCCTTCGCGGATGAGGCGCGCGGCGTGTTCGAGGCGGAAATTCTTGAGATAGTCCACGGGGGTCATGCCGGTGATTGCCTTCAGTTTGCGGTAGAAGCTCGAGCGGCTCATGTTCATCTGTTCGGCCATGGAGTCGATGGAGAATTCCTCGTCGGAGATGTTTTCGGACATCTTGGCGTTCAGCGTCGACAGGAAACCGGAGTCGAGCGGGTTGATATATGGGGCGGCTTCGGCGGGTTCCTGTGGTGATTCGGAGGAGCTCATGCGCTGATAGTAGAGCGCCCGGGCCTTCAGCATGTTGGCAATCTGGAGTTTTATCTGCTTGATGGTGAAGGGCTTCTCGACGTATACGTCCACGCCGGCTTCCATACCCTCCTCCTTGGCTTCGCGGTCGGTCTTGGCGGTGAGCATGATGAAGGGGATATGGGAGAAGCGGATGTCGGTCTTGACGCGCTGGCAGAGTCGGGCGCCGCTCATGCCGGGCATCATGAAGTCGCTGATAATGAAGTCGATATCTTTGCCGGAAGCGAGAACCTCCAGGGCTTCTTCGCCGCTTTCGGCGGTGAGGACAGTGAAGGTCGGCGCCAGAGCTTCCGAGACTGTGGTGAGCAGCTCGGTGTTGTCGTCGACAAGCAGCACGGTGGTGTCCTGATGTTCCTGCCCGGCCTCCTCGTCGTTTTCGGCGATAAGCTCCGGCTTGGCAGTCTGTTCGGGCTCGGCGGTCGCGGCGGTGTTGAGGACGATGGTGAATGTGGCGCCCCCCGAGATGTTGTTATTCACCGAAATGCTTCCGCGGTGAGCCTTGGCGATGAGTTTGGCGTAGGCCAGACCGAGGCCGGTGCCGAGGGTGGCGGCAACGTTGTCGCCGCTGATCTGATAGTAGGTGTCGAAAATCAGCTTGCGCTCCTCCTTGGGCACACCGGAGCCGTCGTCCGACACCTTGATGGCGAATTCGCCGTCGGCCGGGGCACAGAGTTCCACCGTAACTTTCGACCGGGAATATTTCATGGCGTTGCTGACGATATTCATGACCACGCGCTCCATCTTTTCGGGGTCGATGTCGGACATGACCGTTACGTCGGGCAGAATCAGCTCGAAGGTCTTGCCGGCAATCTCCATCGGGTGGTCGAAACGGCGTGAAATCTCGGAAATCATGGCGTTCATGTCGGTGCGGCGGACGTTAAGCTGCACCTCGGAGCCCGACTGGGCTTTGCGGAAGTCAAGCAGCTGATTCACAATGCCTAAGAGGTAGTTGACATTGCGTCGCATCGACTTGATGTGCTTCTTGTTGTCCTCGGATTTGGCCTTGCCCGAGCGCACGTTCTCGGCCATCTGTTCCAGGGGGAGACTGATGAGGGTCAGCGGGGTGCGGATTTCGTGGACCAGGTTCACGAAGAACTGCATCTTGGCCTCGAAAGTCTCGCGCTCCTTCTGGACCCGCATCTCGTTGAGGCGCTTGCGGTAGTGCAGTCTCACCCGTCCGCGCACCACAATCCAGATTACCCATCCGAGCGCTGCGGCGAGGATGAAATATATGATGTAGGCCCAGGTCGTGCGGTACCAGGGGGCGGAAATGATGATTTCCAGGCGTTTGGCCGCGCTCTCCGGTTCAGCCTCGGTGTGCAGCAGGAGTGTGTATCGGCCGGGGGGAATCCGGGTGTAGGTTACGCTCGGCCCCGAGGCGGTCTGCCATTCCTTGTCGTAACCGTCGAGACGGTAGCGGAAGCGGACGTCGGGGAGGTTGCCGGCGTGGGTGTTGGTGAAAAAGAGAGTGAAGGTATTGTCCGAGAAGGGGAGGACTATGGACTCGCGGTCGCAGAGGTTGCCGCCGATGCCGAGTCGCTGCTGCTCCCGGAGGCTGTTGTCGATATAGGGGAAGTCGATTGCCGAGATGAAGGTCTTGTTTTCCGAGCCGGAGGCTTTCATCTCCCTGGGGTTGAAAATCAGCAGCCCATTGCAGTCGCCGAAGATTATCTTGCCGTCGGAGAGCAGAGCCGAAATTCCCTGGGTGGCAGTGGTTTCGTTCTTGCCGTTGGCTCGGTAGATGTAGTATTCCACCCGCTTGTCGGTGGTGATGGCGGTCACGGAGCCCGAGGCATCGCCGACCCAGAGCTTGCCGTCGGTGTCCGGTTCCATGAAGATTATGGGATAATTCGACTGTATTCCGGGGCTGTACTGCGCGAAGTCTTCGCCGTCGATGGGCAGGACGTAGATGCGGTTGTCGTTGGCTGCCGCAAGCATATTGCCGTTTTTGTCGAGGCGCAGAATCCCGGCAGCCTTACCCTTCAGGGCCGAGCTCATGAAAAGTCCGAATGAATTGGAGCCCTTATCGCGGATGAAAATAGTGCCGTCGGCCATCGGCATCCAGATTCTTCCGTTGCGGTCTTCGCCGATGGTCAGGGGCTGCGTGTTGCTGTCGATTTCCGGGATTGTGTTGAATTCGTCGCCGGATTTTATGTAGCGGCATATCCCCCAGTCGGCGAGCACGTATATGTCGCCCGCGGTGCTGACGAAAATCTGGCGTATGCTGTTGCTTATCAGCGAGTTCGGAATCTTGGCATTGTAGACGTAATGGCGGGTATCACCGGTAGTGCGGTTGTACCGGAACACGCCGCGCGAGGCGGTTCCGACCCAAAGGTCGTCGCCCGACACGGCTATGGCGGTGATGTCGTCGCCCATGGTGCCGGGGATGTTGATGGCTTCGGAGTTGTAGCCGGGAATACTGAAATAATAGATTCCGCGGGGCGAGCCGACCCAGAAACCGGAGCCGTCGTCGGCCACACAGATGGCGGTGGCCGGGGCTGAAGTGCCCCCGGAACCTAACGGAAGCAACTCCACGGGTTGCCGGCGGGGGAAGATATAGCTGATACCCCCCATTTTGGTGAGCACCAGGATGCTGCCGTCGGTTTCGGGGAGGATAAAGGTTACATGGCCGTCGGGCAGCCCGTCGGAGGAGCCGGAACTCGGCGGCGACATGAAGGCGCTGGCCGAGTGGGCCCCCCTGTCGTATATGAGAATCCCGTCGCGGGTGCCGAGGAGAATGCCATCAGGGGCGGTGCAGATAAAGGTAAGGTCGGAGGAGAGCCCCTGCGGCTGCTCCTTGGTGAGTTCTTTTGTCTTGGGATTATAGCTGTAAATAGTTTTTTCGACACCCACAAGGATACCGGTGGAATCGGAGGTCATGCGGAGGCTGTTGTGGGCGCCGGTGAAGTCGGGGAGGGGGAGGGACTCAATGAAGCGGCCGTCGCTGTTGAAGGATATGAGCTTGCCGTCGAGCGTCACGGCATAGACATTCCCGTTCGAGCCGATGGTCATGTCGGAGTAGAAAGCGCTGCTGCGGCTGTCCTGCTCGAGGGTGTTGTCCTTGATGTTGAAGATGAAAAGCCCCTGGCCGAAGGTCAGAATCCATACGCGTCCTTCGCCGACCATCATTATCCGCTGGACCGGAGAGCTGATCACCACCCCGTAGCGGGTCTTGACGGGGAAACGGTAGGTGGAGTTTGACGCCCGGTCGTAGATCCACAGACCGTTGGAAGCCCCGGCCCATATCTGGCCGTCAAGTTCGAACAGCGCCTTCACATCGGGGAGATGCTGCGTGGTGGCGTTGTTCATCGGGTAAAGCTGATAGCCGCGGCTGTCGTAGGCGTATAGCCCCGACGTCGTTCCGATCCACAGGAATCCGTGGTGGTCGCGGAGGGCGCACTGGGCGGATTTGCCGACGGCGTATTCGGTATTTATAATCTCACTGCCGGAGCTGATAGCCCCGGCCTGCGGAGCACAAAAGCAGCAGACGAGCACTAAAAGGGCCGCAACGAGAGATTCATGGATTAGCTTGCTTGACATGGACTGAACCGGTTTGGGTTGCAAAGTTATCAAAAAAATCGGATTTCTCACCTTCGGGGCAAAAGAATTTCCGGGAACCCCCCTCAATTTATAAAATCGCCCTTTGATAAAACCGAGGAGCAAAGCGCCGGGCTTGCCGGGCTGAAAAGCGCCGGGCGGCTGGGTTTAAAATAGCGCCGGGCTGCTGGCTAATAGCGCCGGATGGCTGGGTTTAAAATAGCGCCGGGCTGCTGGGCTGGATAGCGCCGGATGGCTGGGTTTAAAGCGCGGAATTGCTTTTTTGCTACTGTTCAGCCGGCTTGCCGGCGTGAGCGTAGCGCAGCGAAGCGAAAGCGACAGGGGGGAGAGGGGGAATTGACCCGCTCTCCCCCCTTGCTGAGGTCAGTTACGAAAGTTAGCGAACGATGAACTTCTTACCATTCTGGATGTAGATGCCGGGAGCGGTGGCTTCCTTGACCTGAACACCCATGATGTTGAAGATGCGGTTGTCGACGGGACGTTCGGCCGGAACGGCGATCACATCCTCGATGCCGGATTCCTGCTGCTCGATGAGAGCCTTCACAGCATCCTTGGTGGTGTTGTTACCGTAGTAAACCACGCGGAAGTTGTCGCAGACAACCCAGTCCTTCTCGAGATAGTCGCCGCCAGCGGGCTTGGCAACAGCGATGAAGAGGTCGCCGCCATCCTGGAAGTCGATTACGGTGTGGTTGCGGTAGAGACCCAGACGGAACCATTCGGTAGCCTGATAGGGCCACTGGGGATAGTAATACTTGGTACCGTCGGAGGCAGTAACTTCAGCACCTTCGCCGGGAGCGGTACCCTTGGCAGCGGTGATGTTCAGCAGGGCTACATCGTCCTCGGCATCGTTACCGGCCTGGAGGAAAGCGTAGGAAACCTTCTCGTTGTCGGGCTGACCGGGGATGAATACCTCCTGGTCGTCGATAACCTGAGTTTCGTTGATGTGGTGACCGTTGCGGTAGAAACCGTCGACATAAACAGCGTAGATACCGGCGGGCATATCGGTCATGTTCTGGGAAACTTCGCAGTTGGAGGTGTTCCAGGATTCAACGGGGAAGTCGTTCTGGTTGCTTCCGCGCTCCCAGATAACAGCGTTGGTGAGGCTCCAGACGCTTTCGTCAGCGCGCTGGCAGAAGCCGGGGTTAGCCAGAAGATAGGTAACGTCGGCGGGATTATCGAGCGAAGCCTGAGCGATGAGGGCGTCGCGCTCCTCGGCGGTGACGAGCTTCCACTGGGCGTTGAGGTCATTGGGGTCGAGGTTGCGGCACTCGGTGCCTACGGTAGTTTCGTCGCGCTGGCCCTGGTCGGTGCTTGCTTCGGGGTTCCATGCAACGTGAACATCAGGATAGTCAGCCTGGAAGATATTGTAGACATTCTCCTTGCCTTCAACGGGCTTGAAGAGCCACTGGCCGGCCATGCCGCAGTCCATATAGCCGCGGTAGTTCATGTAATGCTCGTCGGCGTTCTTGTAGAGACCGGTTTCGATGTGGAAAGTGCCGGCAGCAGCTTCGTCGTCGGTAGCTTCGAGACCGAGGAGAATACCGGGCATGCCGAGGGCGGCGTGTGCGCCCCAGTCGGAACCGCCGGTGAGGAACTGCTTCTGGCCTACGTTGTAGAGGTAGAACTTACCTACGGCAGCGGGCTGGCCGGGGAATACATCGGGATGAGTAACGGCAACGGCGCGCAGACGGGCCACGCGGATCAGATAGAGAGCGTGGTCGAAGTCACCGCTGTTGGCGGCGGAGTTGAACTTGGCCTGGGCGGCGTCGGTGTTGATGCCGGCGGCGTTGGTCAGGGCGAGGATTTCGTTGAAGGCAGCGATGGAGTTCTTGGAGGCGTTCACGAAGTTGTAGACCTCTTCGAGAGCGGCGTAAGCCTGCATCAGGGCGGTGGAGGAGGTGGCGTTCTGCAGGGCTTCGTTGGCAGCGGCGATGGCGGCGGTCAGCTGGGCAACCTGGGGAAGTTCCTGAGCGCGGGCGATGAGCTCGCTGAGCTGGTTCTTAAGCGGAGTGAGGTCCTCGGCGATGGGCTCGGTGCTGACATAGCGGAGGTAGCAGCGCTTAACGATGAACCAGTCGTGGAAGTCATAGTCGGGCTTCTCGTAGCCGACGGTCAGGGTGCCGTCGGTTACACCGGCCTGAACGTATGGGTTGACGTAAGCACCGCCGAACATAGCGCGGGAAGCGTCGCCCATGGAGTTGGGCACCCACTTGCCGGCTGTCTCGGCGTTGTAGCTGAAGCCGTCGGTCTGCTCGTTCTTGGCGTCGGCGAAAATCGACATCACAGTGCCTTTGTTGGCGCCTGCGAAGTAGCTGACACGCAGATTCTCGGTGCCGTCGAGGAAGCGCTGCTGGAGTTCGACGCTCTCGATTTCGGTGTCGCGGTAGTAACCCTGGATCGAGAATTCATAGGTACCGGTGGGAAGACCGGTCAGTGTCACGGAGTTGCTGAGGGTGATCTGGTGCCAGTATTCCTGAACGGGATAGCCCTGACCGCCGTCGAAGCCGAGACCGCCGCCGAAGTTGTTGACGACGTTGCGGGTCCACTGGTCGATGCGGTGGTCGTTGCGGCCGAGGTCGAAGGCGGGAATCAGCCAGGAAACGTCAACCGGGCCGTTGGCAACCTGCTGCTGAGCAACGCGGAGGCGTTCCTCGCGGGTTACGAGCTGCCAGGTGAAGTCGGTGGGAGCGTCGGAAAGCTCGCCGTCGGCAGCACCGATATATACATCGGCGGCGATGGCGCTGCGCTCGCCGGTACCTTCGGGAGTGGCTTTGGCCATAATCTTGTAGGCGTTCGTTACGCCGTCAACGGTTACAGGTTCGAAGACCCAGTCGGTGAGGTCGCGGTTGGGCTGGTCGAGGTAGAAACGGTCCTGGTCAGCACCGTTCAGGGAGCCGTTGTTTGTGAAGTTGCAGAAGATGTTGAACCCCTCGAAGCCGTCGGGCTTGCGGAGCTCAACGTCCATGCCGTTGTCGTCGAGTTCGGCGTGGGTTGTCCAGCGGTCGAAAATCTTGTGGTTGGGTTCGAGCCATTTGCCGGTTTCTACCTGATAGAGATAGAAAGTACCCGTAGTGGCTTCACTTCCCTGATAAGGAGAAGTGACGGCCCAGACCGACATAGCGGACATGAAAGCCGTGCAAGCAAGTAGATGTCTTACTTTCATAAATGTGGATAATTAAAGGTGATTTTATCTATGGTTATTAGATGTATTCATGGCATTGAGTAATGTTCTCGACAAAATTAGTTAAGGGTTCGGCTTTTCCTGGCGAATAACTTATCAAAAAAAGACACTATCACGTCAAATCAAAAGCTGTATTCTCTGTTCAGAAAATTGAATTGAAATTGCGATTTTTTGATTTGTCAGTCTCATTTATATATTAAAAGGGCGGTTAATTTTGCCGTAAGTTTTGTTTCCATGAAAAAAACGCCTTGACCTGACATACCACGGCTACACTGAAATTCTTTAACTTTATATACAATTTCCCGATATGAGACTAACCCATTCGATCTTCGCATTTGCGATGGCGGCAACGGTCGCGACGGCCGGGGCGGCTACGCCGAAGGCCGCGGATTTCGTTCCGTACAAGACCAACGATCTCCGGCTCCCCGCTGTTCCGCTGCTGATGAACGACCCGTTCTTTTCGATATGGTCGACCTACGACGCCCTCAACGGCGGTCCGACCAAGCACTGGTGTGAACATGAAAAAGCCATGAACGGCCTGCTCCGCGTCGACGGAACCGTCTACCGCTTCATGGGACCCGAACGCGCCAACGTGCTGAACCCGATTGCCGGGATGACCGTCGACGGTGTCGACTGGAGCGGTAAGGTCAACTACTCCACCCAGACCGGAACCTCCTGGGCTCAGCCCGAATTCGACGACAGCGCCTGGAAAACCGAACAGGCCGCCTGGGGTACGGTCAATGAATATCCCAACGTCCGGAACTCCTGGACCGGCGACAACAAGGACATATACGTGCGCCGTACCGTCACCCTCACTCCCGAGGACCTGCAGAAGAACATGGCCGTTCAATACTCCCACGACGATGTCTTCGAACTCTATATCAACGGCAAGCGCGTGGTCTCCACCGGCGAAACCTGGCGCCAGGGCGAAATCGCCAACCTGAGCGACACCCAGAAGAGCTGGCTCCACGAAGGGGAGAACATCATCGCCGCCCACTGCCACAACACCTTCGGCGGTTCATACATCGACTTCGGTCTATATGAGAACCTCATCCAGCCCTCCGACGCCATGCAGATGGCAGTTCAGAACTCCTGCGACGTCATGGCCACCAGCACCTATTATAACTTCACCTGCGGTCCCGTAGACCTCGATCTGGTCTTCACTGCCCCGATGCTCATCGACGACCCCGACCTGATTTCCACCCCGATCAACTATATCTCCTATCAGGTGAAATCCAACGACGGCCGCAAGCACGACGTGCAGTTCTACTTCTCCGCCTCCCCGCAGTTCACCGTCAACGAGATGACCCAGCCGACCCTCTCCTCGATTGTCACCGAGAACGGCACCCGTTACCTCAAGTCGGGCTCCGAGGCCCAGAACCATTGCGGCCGCACCGGCGACATGATCACCATCGACTGGGGTTACCTCTATATCCCCGCCGTCAACGGTGAAATCGCCATCGCCAACCAGCTCGCCGCCGAACGTGCCTTCGCCGCCACCGGTGAGCTCCCCGAAAGCGCCGCCGGCACAGTCCGCTCCACCAGCCACTCCTCGATGCCCGCCCTCGTGTTGGTCAACAACCTCGGCAACGTCAGCGAGGCCCGCGACTTCATGATGATCGGCTACGACGAAGTCTGGGACATCGAGTACATGCACAAGAAATACAAGGCTTACTACGCCCGCAACGGCAAGACCATCTTCCAGGCCTTCGACGAGTTCAAGAACGACTACTCCAGCCTGATGAAGCGCTCGCGCGACCTCGACAAGAAAATCTACGACGACGCCCTCGCCGCCGGCAACGTGAAGTATGCCGAGCAGCTCGCCGCCAACTACCGCCTCGTCATGGGTGCCCACAAGCTCTTCCAGGACGACAAGGGCCATATGCTCTACTTCTCCAAGGAGAACAAGTCCGGCGGTTTCGTGAACACCGTGGACCTTACCTACCCCGAATGTCCCATCTACCTGCTCTACAACCCCGAGCTGCAGAAGGGTATGATGTTCTCAATCTTCGACTACGCCCTCACCCCCGAACGTCAGGGTAAAAACTGCGCCGCCCATGACCTCGGCATCTACCCGCAGGCCAACGGCATGCACTACGGCGACTCCATGCCTCTCGAGGAATCCGCCAACATGATCATCCTGGCCAACGCCATCACCAAAATCACAGGCAGCGCCGAATGGCTCATGCCTTACAAGGAGGTGATCCGCACATGGGCCGACTTCTGCGTCGAAAACGGCCAGAACCCCGGCAACCAGCTCTGCACCGACGACTTCAAGGGCCCGAGCGAACAGAACACCAACCTCTCGATGAAGGCCATCACCGCCGTGGCAGCCTACGGTGAACTTGCTCCCCTCCTGGGGGACAACGACGGTCCCGAATTCACTCAGAAAGCCAAGGATATGGCTCTGCTGTGGGAAGCCGACGCCCGCGACGGCGACCACTACCGCATGCAGTTCAACCGTCCCGGCACCTGGAGCCAGAAATACAACCTCGTATGGGACCGTATGTGGGGCTACAACAATTTCCCCGCTGAGGTCGTTGACCGCGAGGTCAAGTTCTACCTCAACCATCAGCAGCCCTACGGCCTCCCCCTCGACAGCCGCGACCTGCAGACCAAGAGCGACTGGATCTTCTGGACCGCCTCGCTCGCTCCCGACACCGAAACCTTCCTCCGCTTCTCCGACGTTCACTGGAAATACATGAACGAGACCACCTCGCGCATCCCTCTGAGCGACTACTACAACTCCGACTCCGGCACCTCCTGCAACTTCTCCGGCCGCTCGGTTATCGGCGGTCTCTGGATCAAGGTCCTCAAGGACAAAATTCAGGCTCCCGTAACCGAAACCGCCTGGGCTCCCAAAGGGAACCACATCAAGACCCGCTGGGCCGACGAGGTGACCCCCGACTGTCCTCTGCCCGAATATCCCCGCCCCATCCTGGTGCGCGACGAATGGAAGAATCTCAACGGACTCTGGGACTACGCCATCACCGACGGCGAGGCCCCCGCAGCTTACGAGGGGAAGATTCTCGTCCCTTTTCCCTTGGAATCCTCGCTCTCCGGAGTTATGCGCCCTCTGGAACCTGGCAAGACACTCTGGTACAAGAGGGAGGTGACGATTCCCTCTGACTGGGACGGCAAGCGCGTGATGCTGAACTTCGGCGCCGTTGACTACAACGCCGACGTCTATGTCAACGGCACCACCGGCCGCTACCGCGTGGCAACCCACAAGGGTGGTCACACCGCCTTCTCGGCCGACATCACCGGCAAAATCAAGGACGGCAAGGCTACCATCTATGTGAAGGTCACCGACCCCACCGACGAGTTCGGCCAGCCCGTAGGCAAGCAGCGCCGCTATCCCAACGGCGGCGGTGACATTTACTACACCTCCACCTCCGGTATCTGGCAGACCGTATGGCTCGAACCGGTCGACAACACCTACGCTACATCCGTAAAGATCACCCCCGATGTCGACAACTCCACCCTCACCGTTGAACCGGTGATGCACGACGGCAACGGCGCAACCGTAACCGTCAAGCTCCTCGACGGTGACAACGTGGTGGCCACCCAGACCGCTCCCGCCGGCCAGCCCGTGCAGCTCGCGCTTTCCGGCGCGAAGCTCTGGAGCCCCAACGATCCTTTCCTTTATAATATAGAGGTGAACGTCGAGAAGAGCGGCAAGGTCGTTGATTCCTTCGACAGCTACGCCGCAATGCGCAAAATCTCCTACGCCAAGAACCAGGACGGCTACTGGCGCCTGCAGCTCAACAACAAAGACCTCTTTCAGTTCGGTCTGCTCGACCAGGGCTACTGGCCCGACGGCCTGATGACCGCCCCCACCGACGAGGCTCTCCGCTTCGACATCCAGAAGACCAAGGACTGGGGCTTCAACATGATCCGCAAGCACATGAAGACCGAACCCGCCCGCTGGTACCGCCACTGCGACGAACTCGGCATCCTCGTATGGCAGGATATGCCCTCGACCTTCCGCACCGATGAGGACAACTGGATCACCGAGGACTGGTATCCCGAACACGCCTGCTCGCAGGACGGCACTCTCGAGAAGCGCTACCGCGACGAATGGAAAGAGATCATCGAAGAGTTCTATTCCTACCCCTGCATCGTGGTCTGGACCCCCTTCAACGAACGCTGGGGACAGTTCAAGACCGCCGACATCGTGGCCTACACCCAGACTCTCGACAACACCCGCTTAGTGAATCCCGCCTCGGGCGGCAACCACTACAAGCTCGGCGCCGGCACATTCGTTGACCAGCACACCTACAGCCAGCCCATCCGCGTCTACGAGCGTGTGTTCGACCCCACCCGCCCCTATGTCTTAGGTGAATACGGCGGTCTCGGCCGCAACATCGAGGGCCACCGCTGGTTCGAGCGCAACTCCCAGACCTATAACACCTATCCCAGCGAGCGCGCCATCACCGACGCTTTCGTCCGTCTGGCCGGCCAGATCCGCGACATCGCCGCTGGCTATGAATCGCAGTATGGCAAAATCTCCTACGGCGCTGCCGTCTACACCCAGACCACCGACGTTGAAACCGAGGTGAACGGCCTGATGACCTACGACCGCGAAATCGTCAAGTTCAACGAAAACCGTGTCCGCGACATCGTCAGCCAGCTGACCAATGTCTACGAAGAGGCCGGTGTCGGGAATGTCGTAGCCGATGCTCCCGCCGAGGGTGACACCATCTACTACAACATCAGCGGTGTCAGCTCCACCCACCCCTTCGAGGGAATCAATATTGTCCGCAAAGCCAACGGCGACACCACCAAGGTGATATACACCGCAACTGACCTCTAATTTTAACCGCGGCTGATCGTAAGTATCAGCCGCGGCTGAACTCCAGTTTTAATTGTTCCGATGCGTAAATTAGCAATCCTACTTCTCGCCATCCTCCCCCT
Source organism: uncultured Muribaculaceae bacterium (assembly GCA_902494515.1). Lineage (GTDB taxonomy): Bacteria > Bacteroidota > Bacteroidia > Bacteroidales > Muribaculaceae > UBA7173. Next base: position 63,278 of record CABUTS010000003.1, read on the forward strand.
GACCCTCTTCGCCAAGAATGAGGGGGCAGGGGAGGGGGCTATCGATGCCGCCACCGCCTTCGGCGCCTACGAGGCTTTCAACAAAGTATACCTCGACAACGGCCGGCATATCTATATGAACACCAACCGCGACACCGAGGCCGCCGGCCGCGATTCCGGCGCTGCCGCAATCTGGTGTCAGCCGATGTATGTGGATATGGCAATCAACGCCCTCGAACTTGCCCGCCGTCAGGGCGACACCGCGAAAATCAAGAAGTACTCCGACCTCCTCATAAAACTCATCGCCGGAAACTTCGTGCACTATGCCGGCTTTGACTTCGACGACAACGACCTCGACCACGGCTGGTTTATCTACGACGATATCCAGTGGTGGACTATCACTCTCCTCCGCGCATATCAGGCCACCGGCATGGAAGCCTACCGCAACCTGGCCGAAAGGAGCTTTGCCCGCGTATGGTACGGTTCCCCCGTTGTCGGGGATACCGGTTCCTACGCCGACCCGGCCAAAGGTCTCGGCGGCGGTATGTTCTGGCAGTGGCAGCCGATCACCAACCCCGAACCCAACCGCGCCGGCGACGGCAAGATGTCCTGCATCAACTTCCCGACCGTAGTGGCAGCGATGCTCCTCTATGAGAGCGCCCCCGCCGACCGCAAGGCCGACCCCGCCCCTGAGACCTGGACCAACAGCTACGGCACCTTCGTCCGTCCGGCCTACGAAACCAAGGAGCGTTACCTCGAGATGGCCCGCGAAATCTACGACTGGAGCGTCGCCAATCTCGAAGACCCCGAGCAGCCGGGACGCATCTTCGACCACTCGCACAACGGGCGTCCCTCGGGGCATCCGCTGATCTATAACCAGGGAACCTTCATCGGCGCTTCGGCGCTGCTTTACCTGGCCACCGGCGAGGACCGCTATCTCCAGAACGCCAAGGAGGGTGCCGACTATTCCATCAATGTAATGTCGGCGGAACACGGTATGCTCCCCTGGGCCCGCAATGCCCGGGACCCCTACAATCAGGGAAGCCTCGAGCAGGGTGTATACCCCGCAATCTGGGGACAGTACATGAAACTTCTGACCGAAGACTGCAACCAGCCGCAGTATAAGGAATTCATCATAAAGAACGCTCTTACGGGCTGGAAAAACCGAAACCGGAAGGATATCGCCGACGGCGAATCCTGGAAGAAGACCCCCGACGACGCCCTGATCGGCAGCTACGCCGCCTCGTCGGTTCCGTCGCTCATGCTTCTTTTTGCCGAGCCGTAATCTCCGCAACCTTCATTACCTCCGCAACATTCATTACATCCGAAATATAATAACCCACCAAGGTACAATATAATGAACCGTTTAATCCTTACATCTCTTGCCGCCGTTCTCGTTTCCGGCGCAAGCCTTGCAAAACAGCCCGAGGTCCTCAAGAACGACCTCCGCGCTCCGGCCTACCCGCTGGTGACCATCGACCCCTATACCAGCGCATGGTCGATGTACGATAATCTTTACGACGGGCCTGTAGCCCACTGGACCTCAAAGGAATTCCCCTTCACCGGCGTAATCAAGGTCGACGGCGTTCCTTACCGTTTCATGGGCACCGAAGTGTTCGACATGAAGCCCTTCATCTCCACCTCCATCGAGGGTAACGGCTGGCGTGGCCGCTGGACCACCGAAAAGCCCGCCGGCAACTGGACATCGCCCGACTACGACGACTCCGCATGGAACTGGGACGTCGCAGCGTTCGGCACCAAGGAGAATGAGCCGACCGCCCGCACTCAGTGGGGTACCCGCGAAATCTGGGTCCGTCGCGTTGTCGACATCCCCGCTAATCTCGACGAGGATATGCCCGTGTTCCTGGACTTCAGCAACGACGACGGCGCCATCTTCTATATCAACGGCGTTCAAATTCATGAGACAGGTCCGTTCTGCTACCAGAACAAGACTGTGAAATTCAACGACGAGGCCCGCGCCGCCCTGCATCCCGGCAAGAACCTCATCGCCGCTTACTGCATCAACACCGGTGGCAACGCTCTGCTTGACTTCGGTCTGAAACTCCCCACCGAGAAGAAGCACACTCTGGACAACACCGCCCTGCAGACCTCGGCCGACGTCCAGGCAACCCAGACCCACTACACCTTCACCTGCGGCCCCGTTGACCTCGCTCTCAGCTTCGCCGCTCCGATGTTCCTCGACGGCGACCTCGACCTCCTCTCGCGTCCCGTCAATTATGTGAACTACACCGCCACCTCCAACGACGGCAAGGCCCACGACATCGAGGTTTACTTCGACGCCTCCCCCCGCTGGGCTCTCGGTCAGCCTCACCAGGCTTCCGAAAGCCAGGCCTACGAGAAGGACGGCATGGTTTATCTCAGCGCCGGCAGCCGCGACCAGGATGTGCTGGCCAAGGCAGGTGACCACGTCCGCATCGACTGGGGTCACTTCTATCTGGTTTCCCCCAAGGTGAAAGGGCTCGAATACGGTGTCGGCGACCCCTCGCAGCTCCGCAAGAACTTCGTGGCCGGCAAGAGCGTAGCCATCGCCCGGGAGGGTAAGGACGAAAAGGGCGACATGGCCCTCGTCCGCAAATTCGGCAAAGTGAAGAACGCCGATGGCCACGTGCTCGTCGGCTACAACGACGGCCACTCCATCCAGTACTTCGGCCAGAACCTCCGTCCCTACTGGAACCGCAAGGGTGACGTCACCATCGAATCGCAGTTCCAGAAAGCCGAGAAGGAGCGCAAGCAGCTCATCGCCAAGTGCTACGCCTTCGACCGTCAGCTCATGAACGACGGTATCCGCGCCGGCGGCAAGAAATATGCCGAACTCCTGGCCCTCGCTTACCGCCAGGCCATCGCCGCCCACAAGCTCGTCGAAGGCCCTGACGGCGAACTGTTCCTCTTCTCCAAGGAGAACGACTCCAACGGTTCCATCGGCACCGTCGACATCACCTACCCGACCGCTCCTCTCTTCCTTTATTATAACCCCGAGCTCGCCAAGGCCACGATGAACTTCATCTACGACTACAGCGAGAGCGGCCGCTGGAAGAAACCCTTCGCAGCCCACGATGTCGGCACCTATCCCAAGGCCAACGGCCAGACCTACGGCGGCGACATGCCTGTGGAGGAGAGCGGCAACATGATCATCACCACCTACGCCGTCTGCAAGTTGCAGAACAACTACGACTACGCCCGCAAGCACTGGGACACCATGTCGACCTGGGTCAACTATCTCGTTGACTACGGTCTGGACCCCGAAAACCAGCTCTGCACCGACGACTTCGCCGGTCACTTCGCCCACAATGTGAACCTCTCGGCCAAGGCCATCGAGGGTATCGCTTCCTACGCCGCCATGGCCCGCGAGCTCGGCAAGACCGACATCGCCGACAAATACATGGCCATCGCCCGCAACTACGCTTCGCAGTGGAAGCAGAACGCTGCCGACGGCGACCACTACCGCCTGACCTTCGACAAGCCTGGCACCTGGAGCCAGAAGTACAACATCGTCTGGGACGAGATGCTCGGCCTGAACGTCTTCGACCCGCAGATCATGGATGACGAAATCAAGTTCTACCTCTCGAAGCAGATGGAGTACGGCCTCCCCCTCGACTCCCGCCGCAACTACACCAAGACCGACTGGATTCTCTGGACCGCCAGCATGGCCGACACCAACGCCGACTTTATGGCTTTCGTTGACCCCATCCACAAATTCTACAACGAAACCAAGGACCGTGTGCCGATGTCCGACTGGACCTGGGCCGACAAGCCCAACCGCAGCGGTTTCATGGCCCGCGCCGTCGTCGGCGGCCTCTTCATGAAGCTCCTTGTAGACAAAATGAACACAGACGGCCAGATGACCGCCAATGACTGATACGGCCAGATGGCCGCCAACGACTAAAAAAAGATTCCAATGCCGTTAAACCATTTGATTCCTCGGGAATCATATAGTTTAGCGGCATTGTTTGCAAAACCATCCCTTAAAATCTAATGACACGGCAAAGAATTGTATTTCTCGACTACGTACGTGTTTTCGCCTGCTTCCTTGTAGTTCTTGTTCACGCAAGCGAAAACTTCTACGGGTCTCCCAACCCCGGCGAAATGGCCGGGCCTGTTTCGTGGCTCTGCAATGAGTCCGACCGCCTCTGGGTTTCGCTCTACGACGGCTTCAGTCGTATGTCGGTCCCTCTGTTCATCATTGTTTCGGCATACCTGCTTGCGCCGATGAAGGAGACCGACACCATGTGGTCGTTCTATAAGAAACGTTTCCTGCGAATCCTCCCTCCCTTCCTGATTTTCATGGTCGTATACTGCGTGCTCCCCTTCTTCATGGGGCAGCTCGACGCCGAAACCGCCCTGCACGATTTCCTCTACATTCCGCTGAACTTCCCGTCGCTGGCCGGGCATATGTGGTTCCTCTACCCGCTGATCAGCATCTATCTGTTCATCCCGATTATCTCCCCGTGGCTCCGCAAGGCCACAGCTGCCGAGGAGCGCTTCTTCATCCTGCTGTTCGCCCTGTCGACCTGCATGCCGTTCCTGCGCCGTTGGTTCGGACCGGTCTGGGGGGAATGTTTCTGGAACGAATACCATATGCTCTGGTACTTCGCCGGCTATCTCGGCTACCTCGTTACCGCCCACTATATCCGCGTTCACCTGACCTGGAACAACAGCAAGCGTATCGCCGTAGGTCTGCCGCTGATGATTGCCGGCGCCGCCGTCACCATCCTGTCGTTCTACGTGCAGGCCACTCCGCAGGTTGAGCTGGTAACCCCCGAACTCGAAATCGGTTGGTGCTTCTGCACTCTGAACGTCTACGCCCTGACCACCGGCGCCTTCCTGCTGTTCAGCACCATCGGACGCACTGACGATGGGGAAACCGCAAAGGCTCCTCACAAAGAATCCCCGCTGCTCATCAGCCTCTCGCGCCTGAGCTTCACCATCTATCTGGTTCACATCCTCTGGCTCGGTGTCTGGGTCGGTATCTTCAAGTACGATATGGAGATGCCTACGGTCGCCGCCATCCCCGTGATTGCTGTCTGCACCTTCATCACCAGCTGGATCACCGCATGGATTCTCTCGCTGGTACCCGGCGCCAAGTGGCTCGGCATCGAACCGAAGAAACACTGAGGCTCCCCCGAATGAAAAACTTAAATCTAACGATACCGGTTTAAAGATATGGCCTTAAAAACCATCCTTATCTGCTCCGGCGCCATGCTCCTCACTGCGGGGGGCATCGGCGCCGCTGAGCGTGAAATAACCATCACCGAAAACTATCTGCACTTCCCGGTTTCCCACTCCGTGGACCGTGTGCACATGGTGATGGAAGCTCCGGGCATGGACCCCATGCCGGTTGATATCCGTATTGCTCCGGGAAACCCCGACTACTGGGTTTTCAAGGACGTCAGCGCCCTGAAAGGGAAGAAGTTGAAAATCACCTATCCCGACGGCACCCTCGGTGTCAACGCTATCCGTCAGGCACCCGACATCCCCGACGCTGACCGAATCTACAATGAGCCGACCCGCCCGCAGTATCACTTCACAACGCGCCGCGGATGGGTCAACGACCCCAACGGCCTGGTGTACTACGACGGTGAGTATCATCTTTTCTATCAGCACAATCCCTTCGAACGCGACTGGGGCAACATGACCTGGGGACACGCCGTCAGCTCCGACCTGGTGCACTGGAAGGAGCTGCCGACGGCCATTCATCCCGACCTGACCGGCACGATGTTCTCCGGTTCGGCAGTGATTGACTACGACAACACCTCGGGTTTCGGCACGAAGGAGAATCCCCCGATGGTGATTGCCTATACCGTCGATTCCCCCGCCCGGCAGGACCAGGCGATTGCCTACAGTCTCGACCATGGCCGTACCTTCACGAAGTATTCCGGTAACCCCGTTGTCGCCAGCAAGGAGAAATGGGACACCCACGACACCCGCGACCCGCGTCTCTTCCGCTACGGCGACCACTGGGTGATGGTGCTCAACGAGCGCGACGGCCATTCGATTTACACCTCGAAGAATCTCCGCGACTGGACCTATCAGAGCCACACCACCGGTTTCTGGGAGTGTCCCGACCTGTTCGAGCTCGCCGTCGATGGCAATAAGAAGAATAGGAAGTGGGTGATGCTGGGCGCCTCCGGCACCTACATGATCGGTAACTTCGACGGCTACAAATTCACCCCTCTTTCCGGCAAGCACCGCAACGCTTCCGGCGCCCTCTACGCCGCCCAGACTTTCAACAATATCCCTGCCAACGACGGTCGCCGAATCCAGATTGCCTGGGGGCGTCTCGGAATGGCCAACGAACCGGTCAACGGTATCATGCTGATGCCCACGGAGTTGACACTCCGCACCACCAAGGATGGCATCCGCATGGCCAGCCAGCCCGTCAGCGAGATTCAGCAGCTTTTCACCCCGGTAGGGAAGTGGACGAATCTAACTCAGGAGCAGGCCGACAAGGTGCTGAAACCCTTCTCCGACGACGACTGCCTCCGCATCAAGGCTGTGATTGAACTTTCCCACGCCACCGATGCTTCGCTCAGCCTCAACGGCCAGCGTCTCTTTGACTACGACATGAACGGCAACCGTCTGAACGGCAACGACTATTCGCCGCAGGACCCCACGAGCATGCAGCTCGACGTCGACATCTATCTCGACCGCTCGGTGGTTGAGGTCTTTGTTGAGGACGGGCTCCTCTCCTTTGCCTTCGGGCGCAACACACCGGGCGTTAACTGCCGCGCAGAGGATTTTCATTTCCAGGGCAACCGTCTGACAATCAAATCCCTGGAGGTTTTCACCATCCGGAAGCCCGAAGTCAGTGTGGTTTCGCAGGCAGGGGAGGGGTGCTTCCCGATTATCGGTCAGAACGGCCTGAAGGCTACGTTCATTGTCGACGGCTCCGAACCTGAGGTGGTCTCGGCCGCAGCTCAGGCCGTGGCCGATGATATCAGACTGATTACAGGGGCGGCTCCCGCTGTTCAGAGCTCCATTACCGGCGTGGAATTCCCGATTATCGCCGGAACGCTCGGCCAGTCGCCGCTCATCGACCGACTCGCCGCAAACGGCAAGATCGACGTGAAAGATGTGCAGGGAAAATGGGAAGCCTACGGTCTGGCCGTGGTCGACAACCCTCTCCCCGGCGTCAGGCAGGCCCTCGTGGCCTACGGCAGCATGCCCCGATCCGCGGCTTACGCTCTGTTTGAGATTTCGCGCCTCGCCGGCGTTTCGCCCTACGTATGGTGGGCCGACGTGACCCCCGAAAAACGGTCGGAACTCTACGCCGCCCCCGGCTCAATCGTGGTCGAGGAACCCTCGGTGAAGTACCGCGGTATCTTCATCAACGACGAAGACTGGGGTCTGACCCCCTGGGCCGCAAAGAACATCGACTCGAAGTACAAAAACATCGGCCCGAACACCTACGCCAAGGTTATGGAGCTGCTCCTGCGCCTGAGAGCCAACACCCTCTGGCCCGCGATGCACCTCTGTTCGCAGGCGTTCTGGGACAACAAGGATAACCTCCCCGTTGCGAAGAAGTACGACATTTTCCTCGGTTCGAGCCACTGCGAGCAGATGCTCCGCGACAACGAGTGGGAATGGCGCCGCTACGAGGACAAGACCGGCACCTACGACAACTGGAACTACGTGACCAACCGCGACAAAATCCAGCGCTACTGGGAGGAACGTGTGACCGAAAGTCAGGGTTTCAAGGCGATGTACACCCTCGGTATGCGCGGCGTCCACGACTGGGGCATCAGCGGTTATCCCTCGACCGAAGACAAGGTCCGCGGTCTGACGGAAATTATTGATTTCCAGCGCGGTCTGATTGGCAAGCATATCGGACGCCCCGACTCCGTGCCGCAGATTTTCATCCCCTACAAGGAGGTGCTCGACGCCTACAACGCCGGCCTGCAGGTCCCTGAGGATGTGATTCTGACCTGGGTCGACGACAACCACGGCTATATCCGCCAGCTTCCGACCCCCAAGGAGCAGGAGCGCTCCGGCGGCCACGGCGTTTACTACCATCTTTCCTACTGGGGTACCCCGGCGGATTACCTCTGGATCTGCTCCACCTCTCCCTCGCTCATCAGCTACGAGCTGACCAAGGGATACGAGAACGGTATCCGGGACCTCTGGATTATTAACGTCGGCGACATCAAGCCCGCCGAGGCGGAGTTGGAATTCGCCATGGACCTTGCCTGGGATGTCGACAAATGGAAGCCCGAAAACGCCCACCTTTATAATAAGTTTTGGGCGGAGAAAACTTTCGGCGCCGAGCTTGCCGACGAAATCGCCTCGATCAAGGATGAATACTACGAACTCGGCGCCGGCGGCAAGCCAGAGCATATCTTCAATGTCCGGTTCACCGACGAGGAGATGAATCAGCGCATCGACCGTTACGCCGCTATTGCCGCCAAGGTCGACCGACTCGCCGCCAAAGTTCCCGACCGCCTGAAAGACGCTTATTTCGAGTTAGTTGAATATCCCGTGAAAGGGGCTTACAACATGAACGTGATGACTTTCCGCGCCCGTCAGGGGAGAATGGCCGAGGTCGAGGCGGCGCTCGCTAACATCGATGCCTTGACCGCAAAATACAACACCGGAATCGTCGGCGGCAAGTGGAACGGCATGATGGACTCCAAGCCCCGTCAGCAGGGGCAGTTCTATCTCCCGAAGCCCGGCAACCCCGCCGACGTCCCGACCGATCATGTCGCAGTCGTTCCGGCGGCCGGTTACAAGGCTTCGAGCCGTCCATTCACCGAATTCAAGGGACTCGGCATCAACGGCAGCAGTATAGCCGTATGGCCGATGGACTACACCGACTATTCCGCCGGAACTCCGGCTGATTCCCTGGCGAATGTCGCCAAGGCTCCGTATGTCGACTACACCGTTCCGGTCCGCAAGGGGGACAACACCATCGAGGTGCGCTTCGTGCCGACCTTCCCCATCCACAGCGGCGACAACCTGAAGGTTGCTGTCAGTGTCGATGGAGGAGAGCCGCAGATCTGCGACCTCCGCACCGTGGCGACTCAGGGCAAATGGAACAACACCGTGCTCCAGGGCTACAACGACGCTTCAGTCAGCTTCACCTCCGCTAATAACGGCAACGTTCCCCTCCGCGTCAGCTTCCTGAACCCCGGTCTCGCCCTCAGCGAAATCCACGTCAGCTCCCCCCGTTAATAAAGTTATCATGCAGAATATATTTGCAAAATCAGCTGTTGCTTTTGTGGCGTTGGCAGCAGCGTTCGGCGCTTCTGCCGGCTCTAAGGATGCTCCGGTCGGTGTGTTGACCTCGGCACTTGACAATTCGGTGTGGGAAAATTCGCAGTGGATTTCGGCTGCCGATGCCCCGGTGGTGACCGGGAGGGTCGACGACGGCGCCCGTGCGGCCGACGGCTCGAGCTGGTTTGTTTCCACCGTCGTCAATCCCAAAAAGGTGATGAAAGCAGTGTGGATGACCGCCGGACTCGGCGTTTACGACCTCTATGTCAACGGCCTGAAGGTTGGACGGGAGGTACTGAAGCCGGGTTTCACCCACCCGTTCAAGACCAAGAATTCCTTCACCTACGACGTTACTGACGCCGTCAGGACCAAGGCCGGTGCCGAGAACCAGTTCGCCGCTGAGATGACTCCCGGCTGGTGGGGCGACAAGATTGTCACCCCCGGCGGCAACGACGGGATGTACGGCACCAAGACCGCCTTCCGCGGGGTGCTGGAACTGACCTTCACCGACGGCAGCAAGGAGTATTACGGCACCGGAACCGCCGGCTGGCGCGCCGGAATCGCCGGCCCCATCAAGCATGCCGCCATCTTCGACGGCGAGGAGTATGACGCCCGCGAACTGCCCGGTTTTGCCGTGGCCGGTAAGCTCGGCAATCCGGAGGTCAACAACGAGTTTCATGGCGAAATCGTCCCTGCGCCCGGCGCACAGGTGTATCACCGCGAGGACCTTGTGTTGCAGCCCAAGGTGGTTTACATATGGGAGGGTGTCACGGGTAACAGCGATGATGCTTACGGCAAAGTGGTGAAAACCAAGGAGTTCAAGCCGGGCGAGGAGCTGAGTCTGAAACTGGGTGAGACCCTCGTGGTGGACTTCGGCCAGAACTGTGCCGCCGTTCCCCGCTTTGAGTTCAGCGCCCCGGAAGGGACGACCCTGACCTGTCTGCCCGGCGAGCTTCTCAACGACGGCAACGGCGCTAAGAGCCGCGGCATGGACGGCCCCGAGGGTAGCGTCCACCGCCTGAATCTTCGTATTCCCGACACCGGTTTCCGGATGAAATACACCTTCGGCAAGGGCAACGATTTCGTGACCTACAACCCTACGCACACCTTCTTCGGTTACCGCTATATTTCGGTTACCGCCGACAACGACGTGAAAATCAAGTCGATGGCGTCGGTGCCTGTTTCTTCTATCTCCAAGGAAATGGAAATAGGGGAAATCTCGACCGGTAACGAGATGGTGAACAAGTTGATTTCCAATACGTTGTGGGGTCAGCGCTCGAACTATCTCTCGGTGCCGACCGACTGTCCGCAGCGCAACGAGCGCTTAGGCTGGACTGCCGACACGCAGGTCTTCACTGAAACCGGCACGTTTTTCGCCAACACCGACGGTTTCTTCCACAAGTGGCTGCGCGACCTCCGCGACACGCAGAGCGACTACGGCGGTTTCCCCGGCGTGGCACCTCTGGCGCAGTACGGCTGCTGGGGCACCGATATGTTCCGTCTCGGATGGTCGGACTCCGGCGTGATTGTTCCCTGGGTTGTCTGGAAGCAGTTCGGCGACAATTCGATTGTTGACGAGAGCTGGGCGTCGATGGAGAAATACATGGACCGCATGGCTGAGACCAAATATGACCATAACGCCCTGCAGCATCAGAACGGCAACTATCAGTGGGCCGACTGGCTGAGCTATGAGCCGCTCGAAAGCTGCGGCGGTCTGGCATGGAAGGATGGCAAACTGTTGCCCGAAGCGGTGGATTACTGGAACTATCTGAGCGCCAGCTACTGGGCTATCGACGCCGATTACATGGCCGACATGGCCCGCGCCACAGGTCGCGATGCCGCGAAGTATGAGAAGATGGCCGCCGAAGCGCGTCAGTATCTCCGCGACAGTTTCTTCAATGCCGACGGCGAATTCAAGACCGAAGTCCTCAACACCATGCAGACTCCGGCGCTCTTCGCCCTGCGCAACAATCTGTTTGACGGCGAGGCCAGGGAGAAGATGATCGGCCGCCTACGCAAGAATTTCGCCGACCACGGCAACTGCCTGCAGACCGGTTTCCTCGGCACCTCGATTCTGATGCCGACACTGACCGACAACGGTATGGCCGACATAGCCTATGAGCTTCTGTTTCAGCGCCGTAACCCGAGCTGGATGTATTCCATTGACAATGGCGCCACCACCATCTGGGAGCGCTGGAACAGCTACATGAAGGACACCGGCATGGGTCCGCGCGGTATGAACAGTTTCAACCACTACGCCTACGGCTGTGTCTGCGAATGGATGTGGGAAACGATGGCCGGTATTCAGGCCGACCCGGCGGCTCCCGGTTTCAAACATATCATCATGAAGCCGGTGCCCGACAAGCGGCTCGGTCATCTCGACGCCACCTATAACTCGGCAGCAGGCCAGATCAAGAGCAGCTGGCGCTACGACGGTGACCGCTGGACCTGGACCTTCACCATCCCCTCCGGCTCCACCGCCACCGTCACCCTCCCCGGTCAGTCCGCCTCCGCCACCTATCCCTCCGGCACCCACACGTTGAGCGTTTTCTTGTAACAGCGTTTTCTTGTAATAGCGTTTTCTTGTAATAGCGTTTTCTTGTAATAGCGTTTTCTTGTAACACGGAACGACACGGAACTAACAGAAGCAAATTTGTCTCTGGAACGTCAAACCGAACTATTGTCTGGAACGTCAAACCGAACTATTGCGGAGCTTTCGCTCCTGAACGTTAACGGAAGCCTGACGGGTGACAACAATGTCAAAACTCAACGGAAGCCTACAGCGAATCAACCTTTATCGCCGTCAGGCTTCCGTTTTACGTTCTGGGCCAGGCCTTTAGGCCTCCGTTAACGTTCTTCATGCAGGTTCCGTTAGTTCCGTGTAGCTCCGTGTAAATAATTGACTTTGTGATGGATAACATTACAGATCGAGCAAACTTGCTGACCCCCGGGAGGGGAAGGCTGAAAGCCTTCTTGTTCACGTAACTTTTCCCCGGCTTAAAAATGGAGCGCAGCGGAATTTTTTAGGCGGGCTCCCCCCGAAGCAAACCGGGTGAAGGCCGAAGGTCTTCATGAACAATTACTTATGGCCTTCCCCGACGGGTTGATAACTCCTCCAGCCGAAGAGTTTTTTAACACGGAGCTACACGGAACTAACAGAAGCAAATTTGTCTCTGGAACGTCAAACCGAACTATTGCGGAGCTTGCGCTCCTGAACGTTAACGGAAGCCTGACGGGTGACAACAATGTCAAAACTCAACGGAAGCCTACAGCGAATCAACCTTTA
>CABUTS010000004.1 GCA_902494515.1 uncultured Muribaculaceae bacterium
AAACCCTTGACTTGTCAAGGTCAGGGCAAAGAGGAGGAGACGGCCTCCGCCGTTTCTCTCTTTGTTCTGAAATTTATTGAAGTTTAACCCCCTGTCGAAAAATGGGGAGTACTATACAAAATCAATCCAATTCATATTTACGGATTTAATTTTGTGGTACAAAATGGAAATGCCCTATGGACCACAAATTTACCGAACTCATAAAGAAATGGCTTGAAACGCCGGAAGACTCTCGGCTCTTCACTCATCGGCTGTCTGCTTTGCAGCAGACGGGGTTTCCTTCGTCTCCTCTTGGTTAGCCTTTGCGGGACTGAACCAACGGGGCATGTCGGCGACAAAGCGGTAAAGGTTGCAGCCGATGAAGTTCCCGACGACCGTAGGAAGATAGGCGGCGAGAACTGTGCCGGTCCCTAAAAATCCGAGTTCCGTGAACCCGGTTGCCGAATAATAATAGACGTCGGCAATGCAGTGAGGGAATCCGCAGATAATAAATGCCGGGACGCCGAACAGCAGCGGCAGCCAGTTTTTCTTCAGCGCAGCTCCCTGCACGGCCGTAGTCATGATGAAACCGCAGGGGATGGCAAGCAGGCAGTTCAGCAGTATGCCGTTGTTGATGCGGGTCTGCACTATTTTATAGGCCGAATCGCGGATGGCGTCGTTGGATGTCAGCGCGGCTATCAGGCTGCACCCTAAGATGTTGAGCATAAGCATCAGGCCGAGTACGGCGTAATCCCGCTTGCCGGAGTTCCACACGAACTGCGACTGTCCGGTGAACAGCGGCAGTTGAAGCATTACTACGGCGATCAGTCCGAACGAGAACATAACGGCGCCGGTGACGCCGCCGACCTTCATGTATACAGTGGCTGCGATGCCGATGGCGGCTCCGGCCATTAGTCCGCCGGCAAAAAATCTGGTTGCTTTATATTGGTTCATTGTTTAATGTGATTGTCTGACTGAGGTTAAATGTGATCGATGATGAGAAAACAAAATTCCGGCGGTAGCTCTTTTAAAAGCTGTACCGCCGGAATGTATGTTAAAAATTCCCCCTTGCATGCAATCATCCAACTAAAACTGCCCCCAATCAGGGCAGCCGATAAAGGTTTCTCTTCATTGATCTATCTCTTATATACTCTATCACACTGCAAAATTACTTATTTTTCTTTAATTCCACATACTTTTTTTGACCTTTTTTTGTCAAAAATATCTTTGATAACCGCTTTTTTGATTTTTTTTACTAAAATCACATAATTAAATCTTAAATATATTGAAATTAGTTGCCGTTATGGCTACAATGTCCATGACTGTTGCTCTCCGGGGCATATCGTATATCAGCTCTCAGGAGCCGGGTAAGCCCATTATATATGTGTGAATAGTCCCTGCGGGTTAAACCAACTTTTAGTGGAGTTTGTTAAAAAAGCAAGTGCGGCATCAGGTCGCATCCACTATTTTTATGGATACTCATAACCAAACATCGCAGTCACCGGAGGCTCAGAACGTAGCTTCAGAGGTGGTAGCGCAAAATCCGCAGGGGCGTGGGGCTATCGGCGACTCTCAGCTGGCGAAAGCACTCAACAGCAACCGGAAATATTACTGGTATATGGTTCTCAGCATGGTGTTGCTCAGCATGCTTGGTTCGTTTGTATACGATATGTACACCCCCGCTCTTCCGGCGATGACGAAGTTTTTCGGATGCTCCGTTTCGCTCGGACAGATGGGGCTGACCATGGGAATGATCGGCCTCGGACTCGGCCAGTTTATCCTCGGACCGGTTTCCGACAAACTCGGACGAAAAACCGTGCTGATTGCATCGATAAGCCTTTTTGTGGTGATGGCCGTGGTAAGTGTGCTTTCGCCTAACATCCACATTTTCAACGCCTGCCGACTGCTTCAGGGGGTCGGGGCGTCGGGTGGTTACTTCCTTGCCCGAACCATCCCGACCGATGTTTTCGCAGGCCGGAATCTCGCAAAACTGATGGCACTCGTCGGTGCGATCAACGGTATCGCCCCTGCGTCGGCTCCTGTAATCGGCGGACTTGCCGCCGATGCCTGGGGATGGAAGGGTGTGTTCCTGCTCCTTGCAGCGTTCGCGGCGTTGCTGCTGCTCAACTCGTTTAAGATGCAGGAATCCCTTGCGGTCGACCGCCGGTCGAAAGTGCCCTTCCTCAAATCCTTCGGCGGATATCTGAACTTGCTGAAAAACAAACCCTACATGATTCATACCTGGCTGAAAGGCACATCTTTAGGGTTGCTATTCACCTACATCGCCTCCTCGCCGTTCATTCTGCAGAACCTCTACGGCCTCTCGCAGACGCAGTATGGCCTTGTAATCGGGTTCAATGCAATTTTCTCCGCTGTCGGTTCGATGATTGCGCTGAAATGCCATCCCTTCAAGAAGGCCGCCACGATGGGTGCGATCCTGCTCACTGTCGGGACGGCCGGCAGTGCCGTATGTCCCTGGACCATCCATAACATCTGGCTGTATGAAATCTTCGCCGTAGTGATGCTCTTCGCCATGGGCATGATTTTCTCGACCTCCAACACCCTGGCAATGAACGAGGGACGAGCCAATGCCGGTGAGGCCGCCGCTCTGCTCGGCATCGCCGGGTATGTGGTGGGGGCCATCGCCTCTCCGCTCGTCGGTATCGGCAACATCCTGCATTCCACTGCCATCGTCTATGTAGCGCTGACCGCCCTTGTCCTGACGCTCGCCCTCGCCTCCAATCGCCTCCCCTCCGACCTCGACTGAAATTTGCCTGAAATTTGATTCCGTTTTTGTTTTGCTGTCCCGATTCTTTTCCGTAACTTTGGGGTATAAATCTCTGTTAAATCGAAATTGAATCGCTGTGGAAAAAGTAATTGACGGCTGGAATAATATGCCGAAAGGTCAGAAATGGGCTTTTGGAATAGCTTTGCTATGGGCTATTATGGCTGTTGTCAGGCAAATGGACCTGAATGAGATTCCGGCAGCAGTCCCCGGTGTGCTTGCTTTTGCCGCTTTCTTACTGGCTTTCCCCTGGAGGACAGATAATGAATCCGGGAAATCCGACGGAAAGGGAAAAATTGCAGCGTGGTTGCAGCGGAGAGGGATCCGGGTAAATATTCCGGCAGGATTGCTCGTGTTGTGGCTTGGAATTTCGATTGCACTGCATCCTTATCCGCTGCCTCAGCTTCGGTGTATGAGGTGGATATTCCTGACGTTCAGCATGTTGCTGCTGTCGCCTATAGTGGTGACGGATTTCATGACCAGAATAAGGAAAGCGGTGCTGACACTGATTCTCGCGCTATTGGCAGTCGGAGCCGCGGTGTCGCTGTTTATATGGTTGTATATTAAAGTCTTCGGGGTTGATGAAACGGCGAACCCGCTTTTCTATTTCGGATACTGCGGGTTGCTCTCTTGCGGAATAACCTTTTCACACATTTGCGGTATTCTGACGTTAGTCTCGTTATATGCGTTGCTGCATGAACCTCGGAAGAGAGGGTTATCGGCTTGCTCCATGATAATGTTTCTTTGCGGCTGTATGATTGGCGGCTCGCGAATCGCCTTGTGCGGCACTGCTGCAGGTTTCCTGCTGCTTGTCGGCTTCCACTTCAGGAAGGTCCTGAACTTTTTGAAAAGTACGCGTGGAATATTGCTGACGCTGGGAGTGATCGGGGCGATGGCGGCAGCGTCGCCATGGCTTACCGAAACGTTGTATCATAAGCAGCTGTTGGTCAGGGAATATGATAATCTTTTGATATCGCGCCACCGCCTGTGGAACGCCCGGATATATGAAATAACCCACTACCCGCTGACCGGCATAGGTTATGCCAACGAACTTCAGTCAAACATAGAAGCAAATGTGGATTGTGCGGTTACCGATGATTTCGCAGCCATAATCGGACCCGCGGGTGAATTGCGCCCCGAACTTTATGTTGCCCCTGACGCGTCTGCGACTGCTGAACCTGATGCTTCTGCTGAAACTGCTGCTTCTGCTGAAACTGCTGCTTCTGCTGAAACTGATGCGCCCTCGACTGCTGAGCCTCGCCTTAAGTTTCCTGTGGAACTCGAGCCGGGCTCGTCGTGGTATTCGGTTGTAAGTTCGGGCGGCGTTGTTGCGGCAATACTTCTGATATGGTTCCTTATCGGACTGTTCAGGAGGATTCGTGCCAACCGGTATGCCGAACATTTTCCACTCGGTCTGAGCATATTGGTGTTTTTCCTCTTTTCCAGCTTCACCGAGGGGTGGATAATCTATGCCGGCTCCTTCCAGTTCATGATTTTCTGGCTGACTGTCTCCCTGATTTCCGCTCCGCAAAATAGCGAGCGCCGCACGATGCTATGATTCGTAATCTGGTATAAAGAAATCAGGCGCCTGTCGGAGACAGACGCCTGAGAGCGGAAGGGACGAGATTCGAACTCGTGGTAGGATAACTCCTACGTCAGTTTAGCAAACTGGTGGTTTCAGCCACTCACCCACCCTTCCTTGAAGTTGAGTATTTAGCTTTAAGCAATGCCCCTTTGGTCAATTGCAGTGCAAAGTTAAGCACTTTCTTTCAATTTTCCAAATTTAATCTCAATTTTTTAAAAACTATTTTGAATTCCGCAGCTCTTTTTCTCATTCTTTATTCCATATTTGTCGGAGTCAAAACGGACTGTCGAGCTATGAAAAATATGTTGTACAACATAATTTTTGAAACAGTTTTCACCTCTATTAACTTATTTTAACATTGGCCAAAAATCGCCTTCCTGACTATCTCTCGGGGCGATTTTCCAGTCTTCAAAATCGTAACTTGGTGATGGTGAACGAACTAAATTTTGCCGTTAAGCGTTTTTTTCGTAACTTTGCACTCGTAAGAGTAAATAAGAGGCAGCCACAGAGGTGGCTGCCATGCCGAAAATCGGCATGGGAACCATGGGCCTGAGCCCGTGACAGAAAAGGTTGCAAAACTAATTTGTTCCCTTAATTATGAACCTCAACAGAATGTAATGAAGAAGACAATGATTCTCATTGCCGCCTTCGCCATTTTGTTTTCCTCGCTTTCTGCCGCCATCGATGACCGTCGTGTCGCCGCTTATGGCAAAGAAGCTCCAGCCGTGGTCGTTGACCGCAACGGCGTGATCCAGGCCCTTGAGGCTTTGCGAGGAAAATGGGTTGTGCTCTCGTTCTGGGCCTCCACTGACCCGGCTTCGCGTCTTACCCAGAACAGAATCGCCTCCATCATCAAATCGGGCGAGACAAACAGCTCCCGTGGCAACGGCAATGACGCTGAAATTGAATTCAAGACTCCTGCCGGAGTCTATTCTCTCGGCAAACAAACCAAAGTGGAAGTATTGTCGGTAAATTTCGACCGCAGCGAACCGCTGATGAATGAAATCGTCACTCTCGACAATCTTCTTGAAAGCTCGCAGACAAGAGTAAACTCCAGCGAGGAAATCCAACGCCTCTGCGACGCTTTTCGAATGGACAACGGACTCAGGTCATTCATCATCGATCCCGAAGGGAAACTTGTGATGGCCGATCCCGACGAAGCTACACTCCGCAAGCTTCTCGCGTCCTGCTGACAGCCCCGGCTACGAACATTCCATCCATCCATTAAAAAAACCTGCATCACGCATATCGGCGGATGCCAGGTTCTTTTTTTTGCATATATATCAGGCTTCTTTGAAAACCAAACAGCCCCGCCGGAGGTTTTATATATGTCAGTCACTTTTTCTCGAAAAGTCATAATGAACAATAACCAAGAGATATGAGGGAGCCCGATGAAAAGCGGAACAGCCTTCTCCCGGAAGGGAAAGGCGGTGAAAAGGGAAACGCTGTAATGCGTTTTCTCCGTGAATTCCTGTATTTCCCTCAAAAAAGGCCCCAAATCCAAAGCTATGGCCAAAATCTTGCCGAGCGTTATCCGGACCTCACCTCTCAGGAGGTAAAACAAATCACTTCACGCGACATCAATCCGGCGTCCCTGATGCTGTTGGCGTTGTTCACCGGACTTCTGGCCGGCGTCGCGGCCACCCTCCTGAAATTCGGCATTTCGGGCCTTAGCAAGTTTCTCACCGGGCTCTTCCGGGGAAACGACGTCAACTGGTGGCTGATACTGCTTCCTGTTGTCGGAATTGTTCTCTGCGGCATCTTCCAGCGCTATATACTTCACCGCCAGATCTTCCATGGCGACGACCGCCTGCGCCATGCGTTCGCTATGAACAAGTGCTATATGCCTGTCTCCCTGACCTACAATCCGTTGATCGCGTGCATCATTACCTTGGGATTCGGCGGCTCGGCAGGTTCCGAGGGCCCGATCGCTTATTCGAGCGCGGCCATCGGCAGCAACCTCGGCGCCTGGTTCAAGGTTTCGCCAAACAAGGTCAGGATACTCACCGCAATCGGAGCCGGAGCGGGCATTGCCGGGATCTTCAAGGCCCCCATCGGCGGGGTGATGTTCACAATCGAGGTCATCGGTATCGGCTTGAATACTCTTGCTGTTGCCGCCTTGGTGGTAGCCTGCGTCGCTTCCGCCATCACTGCCTATCTCTTGTCGGGATGCACTCCCGACATTCCTTTTCATCATGCAACGCCGGTTACACTTGACAATTTCCCGTTGATACTGCTTTTCGGTGTGGCGTGCGGCCTTTATTCCTGTTATTATTCCGGATGCATGCAGATGACGGGCAAGTGGCTCGGCAAGCTCCGCAATCCCTGGATTAAAAACGTCTCGGCCGGTCTTGCCATCGGCCTTATGATCTTCTGTTTCCCGACATTGTATGGCGAAGGCTACGGGTCTGTCGCCCAACTGCTCGACGGCAACTGGGACAACCTCGCCACAGGAGGACTGTTCCACGGGATCGGCAATCACTCTACTTTGCTGTTGGCTGTAGCCTTCGGGACAATTGCTGTAAAAGGGTTTGCCACGGCGTCAACCAACGACGGCGGCGGTGTGGCCGGGGATTTCGCCCCCACGATCATGGTGGGCAGCGTTGTGGGATTCTTCTACGCTTATTTGCTCCAAACTCTCTGCGGGATTCAACTGCCCGTGGCAGATTATGTATTCTTAGGGATGGCAGGCGTATTGGCCGGTGCGGTCAAAGCCCCGCTCATGGCCATGTTCCTGATAACGGAAATGGCGACTATGGGTTACGGGCAATTCGCGCCCGTGGCCATAGTCGCCACATTATCTTACCTTACGGTTTGTCTCGTTAATTTTATCGGCCGGAACCTTCGACGAGGTCGCTGACACGTTTGTTGTACTGTTTCTCCTCGAGAAGGTCTTCCAAAGTCAGGTGCATGCGGTAACGCCAGTAGTGCGGGCAAACCGCCGGCTCGTTGATCTGTTCCTTGTAGGGGTTTTCGCGGCGGATTTTGCCGTCGATCGACAGCCAGTCCTGAAGCGGCAGGATGCAGAGCATAGCCGGCGATTTGAGGTTCTGGTCGATGATTTTCTCGCAGAGCCAGGGTTCGGCGAACATCGGAGCGCCCCCCTCTTCGTGCAGCATATTGTTGTAGAAACGCTGGGAAACTTCGCGGTCCTGTTCCCACCACTGACGGATGCCGGGCATATCGTGGGTGGAGGTGGTGCAGACGGTGTAGTAGGGATAGTTTGCGGGGTTGCCGAACTCCTCGCGGGGATTCTTAGGCATGCGCTGGATGTCGAGGGTCAGGATTTCGAGGGCCGACATCACCGCGGGTACGCAGTCGGGAATCATGCCGAGGTCTTCGGCACAGGTGAGCATGTCGGTGGCGTCGATGAGCGGGGGGAGCTTCCACATTGCCTTGCCGTACCAGAAGTCGTTGTGGCGGTGGTAGAAGAAGTCGTTGTAGAGGCGGTCGAAGCACCAGCGCTCGTAGTCGGTCAGCGAACGGTAGATGTAGGTGAACTGGGCCGAGATGCGGGGATGGTATTTCCCCTTCTCATAGGGATCTTCGATGAAGAGCACCTGGTCGATGAGACCGAGCAGGGCGTTGCAGAGCTTGGTGTTCTTCTCGTCCTTGGGTTCGTTGGCGAAGTAATCGGCAACCTTACGCTGGGTGGCGAATTCGCGGCGGAGACGGTAGCGGCCGTATCCGGCGTCGACCAGGAAGCGCTTGCGGGCCTCGTCGGTGTATTCCCCGAAGAAGTCATGGAGGAAGTAGTCCATGATGTAGGGTGTTGTCTGGAGGTCGACGTCGAGCCAGAAGTCGTAGCTGTTGCGCAGTTCGTCGGGGTGGAACGGCAGGGCGGGATTGAACACGCCGAGCAGACCGTGGAGCTGATCCGTCGGAATCTGCCAGATGCGGAAGAAGCCGAGCACATGGTCGATGCGGTATACATCGAAGTATTCGGCCATCTTGCGGAAGCGTGCCTTCCACCAGGCGAAACCGTCGCGGTTCATCTCCTCCCAGTTGTAGGTCGGGAAGCCCCAGTTCTGGCCGAGAACCGAGAAGTCATCCGGGGGAGCGCCGGCCTGGCAGTCGAGATTGAACAGGCGGGGCGAAATCCAGGCGTCGACGCTGGTGCGGGAGATGCCGATGGGTATGTCGCCCTTGATGGCTACGCCGTGAGCGTGGGCATAGTCGCGGACCTCGCGCATCTGCTTGTCGAGGTTATATTGCAGCCAGCAGACGTAGTCGATATCCTCCTGATGCTCCTTGATGAATTTGTCGACGGCAGATTTGCTGTAGCTGGCATATTTGCCCCACTTCGAGAAATCGGCGGTGCCGTTGAGGTCGCGGAGCACGCAGTAGGCGGCGTACGGTATGAGCCATGAGCTGTTGTCCTTTACGAACTTGCGGAACGCCGGAGCCTTGCAGGACTTCTCGCCGACCTCCTTGAACAACTCGCGGGTATATTCGTTCTTGGCGTTGTTTACGCGCTCGTAGTCAATCTCCTCGAGGGCATTGAGTTCCTTGGTGAGGTTGTTGAAGTACTCCTGACGATGCGGGTCGGAGAGGGTTCCGAGCGACTGCAGGTTCAGGTACATCGGGTGTAGCGCGAAGGTTGAGTTGGCGTTATAGGGATAGGAGTCGGTCCAGGTGTGGGTCATGGTGGTGTCGTTGACCGGGAGCACCTGAATGAAGCGCTGACCGGTGAGGGCGGCCCAGTCGACCATCAGCTTGAGGTCGTAGAATTCGCCGACACCGAAGTCCTTCTCGCTGCGGAGCGAGAACACGGGGATTGCTACGCCGGCACCGCGCCAGGGGCGTTTCGGGTTGATGAAACGCATGCCTGCCTGCACCATCGAGAGGCCGCGGGTGGCGGGATCTACGGTCATCGAGCGGTTGCCGTTCCCTTCCCAGCAGACTACGGCGCCGTTGTCTTTCTTGAGGATGAGGAACTTAAACTCTACGTTCTTGGCCATCTTGTCGAGGGGCACCACGCAGTTCCAGGTGGGGAACGAGGCGTCGCTCATAATCACGCCGTTGGCGGGTTCCCAGTTGCCGAGGGCATCGCAGTCGCCGCAGACGGCCAGGACTTCGTCGGGGGCGACCATCGGGGCGTCGCAGCTGATCAGTATCGAGTCGGGGGTGACGACCGGGGGAAGGGCGCGCCCCTGACGGCGGCATACGCAGTCGGTGAAGACCACGGAGTAGAACGGTTTATCCCAGGGCTGGTCCTGCCAGCGGTCGAAAACTTCGTAGGATTTCACACCCGGGCCGGGGATGAAGCGGTGGCCGTGGCCCCATTCATCCTTGCGGAAACCGTTGTCGTGCTGCACGAAGTAGCGGTAGGTGAAAGCGGGTGTGTCGTCGGGGAGCTCCATCTGGAGTTTCCAGGTCTGCTCACCGTTAAGTGTGAGCTTTGCCGCTTTGGCATAGTCGCCGTTGCCGAACTGCGGGATATCGGCTACGAAGTAGACCGATTCGCCCCAGTTGGTGCGGTAGTCGACATTGAATGACAGTATCATAGGTATTGATGTCGGTAGTTTATGTGAGTAAGATATCTATTCTGAAGTTTTTCAAAGGCAACCCTTTTCTGAAGTTTTTTCAAAGGCAACCCTTTAGCGGGGAAATGCTGTATTACAGCAGCTTGATGGAGATGTAGCGCTTGGGATGGGCCTTGACGTCGATGAGGAGGGAGTCGAGGGCTGCCGAAGCGTTGGTCAGGTTGTTGTAGAGCTGACGGTCGTGGGTGAGGGCGCCGAACGAGGAGTTCGGATCGTTGAGCTGGGCTGTCAGGGTCTTCAGGTTGTCGGAGACCTCCATCAGGTTGGTCAGCAGCGAATCCACGGGGAGATCCTTGAGGTTACCGGAGAGGTCGGCCAGGTCGGCGGTGATCTGGTTTACGTTGCCGGTGATGCCGTCGACGTTCTCGACAACGGGGGGAAGTTTGGCCACTGTGCCGTTGATTGAGCGCATCAGCTTGTCGATCTGCAGGGTGATGTCGTCGAGCCGGGCGATGGATTTCTGCAGCGCGGGGTCACCGGTGAGGGTGTTGAGGTTCACCAGCAGTGTGTCGACCTTCGGGATGATGGCGTTTACTTTCGGCATCAGGTCGCCGGAAACGCTCTCCATCATGCCGGAGGCGGTCTCGGCGGTCAGCATGGAGCCGACCTCTTCGTAGGTCTTGGCGTCGGTGAAATGCAGGGCAACGGTGGCGGTGCCGAGCAGGTCGGATTCGATTACGGCCTTGGAGCCGGTGGGGATGCGGAGCTCTTTGTCGAGCGAGAGTTCCACCATCACGTGGCCGGGGTTGTCGTATTCGTAATAGATGTCGCGCACCTGACCGATTTTGAAGCCGTTGAGGGTGACGGGAGCCGAAACCTGGAGGCCTGCGACGTTGGTGTAGGAGGCTTTATAGAAATTCACGGGTGTGAAGATGTTCACCCCTTTGAGGAAATCGATTCCCATGAAAAGGATGGCGAGGGCAATGATTACGCATCCGCCGATGATAATTTCTTTTTTAATACCGTTCATTTAATGTATGTGTGAACTAAGTTTATATTATACGAACAATTAAAGAAGCTTAACGTTCACGTCGCGGTCCAGCAGCGCCGGGCCGTAGGTGTTGAGGTAGCTTCCGAAGGCGTTATAGATGGCGCGGGCCATCTTTTCACAACCTTTTTCCGAGTCGAGGAATTTCTCGGAGGTCGGGTTGCAGATGAAGTCCAGCTCCACGAGCACCGCCGGCATGGAGGTGGCCCAGAGGACCCAGAACCCGGCCTGACGCACTCCCATGAGGTCGCGGCCGGCCATGGTGTGGAGGTTGGTGTGGATGGCATCAGCCAGAGCAATGCTTTTGTCCATGTTCACGCTTTGGGTGAATTCGAAGAGGATGTCACCCTCGAGCGAATCGGGGTCGAAGTCGGCATACAGCTCCTTATGGTCCGGCTCCATCTCCATCACATCGTTCTCGCGCTTAGCAACCTCCAGGTTCTCAGCGGTTTTGTGAAGCCCGAGCGTGTAAACCGAGCATCCGGCGATGGTCTTGCGGCGCTTGTTCTTTTTAGCCACCGAGTTGACATGGATGGATATGAACAGGTCGCTGTGGGCATTGTTGGCGATGTCGGCACGCCCCTGCAGTGGCACGAACCGGTCGTCGGAACGGGTCATGATCACGTCGCAGTAGTCGTCCATATGCGTCTCGATGAGGTCGCGCACCATCCGGGCCACGCGCAGCACGATGGTTTTCTCGTTGGTTTTCAGGCCGATACAGCCGAAATCCTTGCCGCCGTGACCGGGATCCAGACACAGCGTGAACTTCTTGTTGCCATCCTCATCGACCGACTTCCCGCACACCTCAGCCGGGCAAAGCACGGCCAGCAGCAGCGCCGAAAGCAGCGCCAGACAGCAACGAAGTATGCGGTTACGTTTCATGATTACACATTTTCTCCACAAAATTAACAAAACTCCTGAAATAAACCGCAATCAAAATGAAAAAAACACCCTAATCCACCAATTATTTTTTCATTTATCACAACATCTTCCTCTCCCCCACCGAATTTTCGCCCCTTCACCTCCTCCAAAGTATATAGCCGGCGGCGTGTAGCGCTGATACGAGAAGGTTTATATGGGTTTGATCATGGATTCGATGAAGGCGATTTCAGTGTCAGACAGCTGATAGATCTTGTAGAGCTGACGGTCGATGTCTGCCAAATCCTTGCTCCAGTCGATAGTGCTCTTATTTGTGAAGTCTTGCAGGGGAATGTACTTCCAGGTTTCACGAGTGTTGTCTTGAGTGACTTTTAAAATACCAAGCAGGGCTCTTGCAAATTTTGAGCGTATATATTTCAGGCAAGCCTGAGCTTCTTTGTCGGTTTTGAAATTGCCGATGCTTAAGAACGTGCTTGTATGTCCAACCATGGGGTGACCTATTATCGGCTGTCCGATGATTGGCGTCGATTCAACCTCTCCGATTGCCCCGGAGCCATTACTTTTTGGTATGATGATTTTGAAATGCTCAAAATTATCAGGCTCTTTGATATAAGACCGCTTAATCCATTTATATAACCGCTCACCATTTTGGCGGCCATATATCCGAACATATTGTTCTCCATCTTCGGGCCTATTGTCAAAAAACAGCTCAGGGAATACATCAAAGGCGGATGTTCCGAGATCATATCTATGTCCCTTGCTTTGTCGGGAATCTAACGCAGGATTATCGTTATATAAAGTTTCGGTGACCTTATATAAATCTCGACCATATACAATATCTGAAAATGGTTTGAATTTATTACTATAAACTTTTTCCCGGACAGAGTTTAGCTCTTTATGAGTGGAAAAACTTCCAATATGGCCGAAATTCATATTGTTATTCCATGAAGATATGGCCACCCCGCCAGGCAAATCAACATTTGGGAAAATCTCCGAAGATTTTGCGCTGTAATTCAAAATTTTAAAATGGTCATTGTTAAGAAACCACGAATTCCAATTTTTGGGTGTCCGACCTGCATTAAACAGGAATCTTCCCGGGTGGATCAATATTGCTTGTTCACTGAGCTTGGTTGCGAGTTCAATGAACAAATGATAAATGGGATCGGAACCGCCGGCATTACCATTTGCGGCAAGATGATACGGAGGATTCCCTATGATTGTATTTATTTTCATTGTTGTTCCTAAAATGTCTTTGATTGTCAGATCTTTGCCGTTTTTCTTGTCGGCGAGCTTGGGGGCGATGATGTCGTAGCTTGTCTTGTCGCTGATGATATTCCTTACGTCGAGGCCGAGAGTCTTATAGGTTTTGCGGGTAAATTCATAGGCTAAACTGGAGGTACAAAGTGAATAAATCCGGGTTTTGCAGGCCTCGGGGAATTTCTTGCCAAAGCGTTTTGTGAGCGCTACGGCAAATTCACCTTGCTTTGAAGCGATGTCAAGTACTATGCCATTGTTCTCAAAGAGATTATCGGGTAGCATAGCCACCATATTGTCCGCAGTTTTTGTAGGGGTAATAATCTCGGATTCAGATAAACGCCTGCAGCGTTTAAGAACTATGTCGACCATTTCATCCTGCGAGAGGTCCGTGCGGTTACCCGTATAATTTGTATCATTGATGCTGTTGTTAAGCATCAATAATGTCCATGGCTGGCTGGATGCAATGACTTCAAGGACTTCTTTAGTCAAGCCCAGATGTCGTGAAATACGCTTGTTCTCGCCTTTGTCAAGCCTACGAATCACATCTTTGAGCGAGGCAACTCTATCAGATGTCAGAAAAGCAAAATAGAGAATCAGCGAAAAATATGAGGCAAGTTTGTCTGCCAGATTATTTTCTTTGTCTTTTTCCTTTTTGTTCTTTTCCGAAGAAGTTGATTCACTGTTTAAAGTTCCTTCTTTTGTCGGATTTCCGTCGTCACCCTCGTCATCAATGGCATTGGCTTTCATTGTTATGCCGCCCTTACTGTCGATTCGGTTAAGTCCGGAGATGGCCTTCAGTATCTCAGCATTTTCAAGAAGATTGCGGTCTACAGGTATTGTTTCAGCCTCTTCGGGGATGCCTCGGGCTTGGGAATATTTCCGGATTTCATCCATAAGATCTGCGGCATCAAGCTGGCGGAGTTTGTGGTGATCCAGAAAAATTACAGGCGAAGATTCAAGCTCCTCATTGAGGAATCCCTGCAAGTCACTTTTTCCTCTCAGAAGCTGAGTGGAACTATAGATAAGACATTTCTGCTCTTGCAGCCTGAACATTCTCTGAGGGTCAAAATCCACAAGCAACGTCTGTGGCTTCATATCATACTTGACTATGGTGCCGTCGGAATTGCGGTATGTTTTTATGAACTGATTCTGAAGCCGGAAAGTAGCCTGATCATATTCCTCAGGTGAAAAAGACTCCCTGAGATAAATCATGGTGTCCCATTCAGGCACAGTGACACCTGTCAGCATCTTATTAACTGTCAGTGAGAGTGTCTTTTGACCATTGGCTTCGTACTCACTGATTTTGTGAGCAAGAGTCTGAACGTTATTGCTCGAATCATGGCCGGTGATATTTAATATCTCATAATCAGACAGATTTTTGAATTTATCTCTGTTTGCCTCAATCAGAGTTGCCATGGCATCGCAGGATGCCTTGAAAGGAAGAACCATCACAATATGGTGGCACAGTTTCCCCTGCTTGATACGTTCATTGTCAAGGAATCCAAGTACATTTTTATCATCCTTTGTACCGTCAATGGCTTGTAGGAATGAAAGCACTTCTCGTTCATGATGGAATTTCCGATGCTTGCCACCTTTATTATCTTTAGCAATCGAAAGTGGCTTGAAAAGTTCAGAAAATTTCACCGAAGCACCTGCCGCCTCCAACTCACCGATAACACTCAGTGACTCCTCGTTAAGATTGAAAGCAAACCGAACCATCTGAGGGAAACCGAAATAGGGATTATTCCATTCCTCTATCGGTTGTCCGTCAGCGGTCTTGACATCAACATGTGAATCAAACCAGTCGTCGCGAGCTTTCAGAATGTCAGGATAACGTACGCAGGCAATAATCTCATCTTTATTGAACTCATTGGTCATCAGGATGCGATAAGGCGTCCCCGAAAGGTGAAGCGTATATTGGCGCTTGATGCTTTTAAGTTC
Organism: uncultured Muribaculaceae bacterium; assembly: GCA_902494515.1. GTDB lineage: Bacteria > Bacteroidota > Bacteroidia > Bacteroidales > Muribaculaceae > UBA7173. The sequence goes on from CABUTS010000004.1 coordinate 14,961, forward strand.
CTTATCAAGTTCGTCCAGACTTTCGGATCTTCTGACTTTATCTTCCTCCACATTATATAAAGGATCTCCATATTTAGGTGCACGTGCTCCGAAATGAGTTTCGTCGACTATAACCATGCCCCATTTTCGCCTGGCCTCAAAAATCTTTTTATGCTTGGCTTTAATAGTCGGTCCTTGAATATCCTGAAGGGTTACGAACACTACAACCGTGTTACCCTCCGCAATTTCCTTGTCGATATCAAGACTATTGAGATTTTTTTTATCGAAGAACTTGAAGTTTTTGAATTCGGTGATACCTTGTACGTTTCTTTTCCATTCAGATGCAACGTCAGCCTTGGCCGAAACAACTATGATGGATTTAAGATTTTTCCTCTTGGCGCAACATAGGGCTGTAAAGGTTTTGCCGAAGCGCATTACAGCATACATCAGCATCTTTTTCCGGCCTTTGTCGCATGCCTTCAGAAAATTATTGACAACCTTTTCCTGATTTTCGCGAAGCTTAAACTCCAAATTGCGCTCATACCCTTTTTCAACTTCTTTTAATGATGCTGCCGAGTATAATTTATAAGATGAAGTCGGAGAATTTGAATTTATACGGATGAAATCTACAGCATCATCTATATCCTTGATTTCGGTATCAAGGTAAAACTCGGATGAAATATGATACGGCCCGAAAGCCTCAGGACCCATAGCCTTACGCCCTTTCTCCTCCTCGAGGTAGCGGTGCACCGCATGGTCGCGGAAGAAGTTTTCCTCCACCATTGCACTCCATTTCCATCTGGAATCATAGGTAAATGGTAGTCCGCAATAGATTTTTCTCCACTCATCAATGCGGACATCAACTTCACGAAATGTGTCGCCAATCTTGTAGCTCGGCGGGAAAGTATCTATGCGAAATGCATAAATGTGAGGCTCCTGCCGTCCTTTAATGATATTAAGAACGGATTCATCAATTAGTTGAGGTTGTATGTCGGGTAGATTATTGTCAGTCACGAAGCAAAGATATGAATTTGATGGTTTTCCCTTTTTCCCAATCCATGATTTCGCACAGAACGCCGTTGTGTGGCCTGAATTTCTTCTTTTTGCAGCCTTCACAGGGATTAATTATAGTCTGAGTTTCTCCAAAGACATCCTTAATTTTTATAATTTCGTCATGACACGTGTCTGGTATGACACCTTTAAGACCGTCCATCTGCCAGAAGTTCCAGGAGATTATGCGGGCGATATAATTCAGCGATTCCATCTGAGGCATTTTGTCCTCACCGAATTTCGCTTGATAGTAGTCAATGAATGTCATCAGTAGATTTTCGCGGGCGAGCAGTAGGTTATCGCCCTGCCATTCGTAACCGAGGACATTCATGAAGGCTGTCTGCGCCCATTTAAGCCAGTCGTCGATGGTCTCGGTGTTTTCACCGACAACCCGGAGCTTGCGGTCGAGCACCCCGATACGCTGCTCAATGGGAATCGGCATGCCGGTCACGCTGTCGTATCGGCTGACGATGTATGGAGCCTCGCCGCAGGTGATTTCAAGACGGGTGTCGCGGACATAGTCGCGCCACGTTTTCCCCTTGGGGAAAGTGACTGGTGCAGGATTGGCTGTCCATGTTTTGTTCTCGAAATCTTCCTTATTGAAAACATCTTCGCGCCCGAACCATGCATTGTCGGCAAGATTATTCTGGGCATTGCAGACCCATGAAGGGGTAAAGATTTCCGCCATATCACGGCTGCGTTTTTTTTGCTGCCGGAGGCTCTTGACCGAACGAGGCACGATGACCATGCCATTGGCGCCGGTGATACGGGGAACCGTGATTTGGTCGTGATACCTGTAACCGTCGCCCAGATGCTCATAATTGTCTGTTGCCCAGAATATATTGATCTGCTGCTTATCGCTGCTCAAAGTGTTGTCTTTGAGCAGAGCCTGAAGCAGTTCGGGCGAGATGGCCAATATATCATTCTCTTTTATGTCAACCTGCAGGTTGTTCATTACAGATGTAAAATTCTTTAACAGTTCACAAGTATATGCAAAGTTAAGAAATTTTTTGCAAAGTTTACGGGTTGGAGCGAATATATTATTGAGGAAGGGGGATATTCAGGGAATTGGGGATTACTGGGGGTCGACGTCGTAGTAGAAGAGGGATTGCTTCATGGCGGGGTCGGAGTGGAGGTCGAGGTAGGTCTGGCGGAGGAGGTCCTTGATTTTGGTGATGGAGGAGTTGTTCTCGATTTTCAGCATGATGCGCCGGATGTAGTAGTTCTGGACGCGGGCCACGGCGGGTTCGTCGGGTCCGAATACCCGGCCGCCGAACTGCTGGCGGAGCCGGGCGGCACAGAGGTCGGCAAGACGGCGCACGGTGGCGGAGTCCCGGTGTTTCACATAGATGTAAATCAGGCGCACGAATGGCGGGTAATAGTAGCGCTGTCGCTCGGCGATTTCGCTGTTGTAGAATGTTTCGTAATCATGGTCACGGACCAGACGCAGAAGGGGGTGGAGCGGCTCGTAGGTCTGCACCACGACCTTGCCGCGGCGACCGTCGCGACGTCCGGCACGACCCGAAACCTGCTCGAGCATATTGAAGGCGCGTTCGGCGCTGCGGAAGTCCGGAGCCTTGATCACGGAGTCGGCACTGAGCACACCGACCATCTCCACATCCTTGAAATCCAGCCCTTTGGTCACCATCTGCGTGCCGACGAGAATCTGCGCTTTTCCCTCCGAGAAGGAGTCGATGATCTGTTCGTAGGAGTGCTTGTTGCGGGTGGAATCGAGATCCATGCGCAGGATATTCTGATTGGGGAAGATTCCGGTTATTTCGTCCTCGACACGCTCGGTGCCGTAGCCGATCTCCTCAATCGCAGGCTCCTTGCACTGCGGGCAGACCGACGGCACGGAGTACACGGCTCCGCAGTAGTGGCATTGCAGCTGGCGCAGCGAGCGGTGGTAGGTCAGCGACACGTCGCAATGCTCGCAGCGGGGGACCCAGGCGCACTGACGGCAGCGCACGATGGGGGCGAATCCGCGGCGGTTCTGGAAGAAAATCACCTGTTTCCCTTCGCGGAGCACCTCGCGGGCCCGCTCGATGGTCTGCATGGCAAACGCTCCGCCAAGCTCCTTGCGCTGGCGGGCTTCCTTTAGGTCAACAATCTCGATTTCAGGAAGTTCCACGTTCATGTAACGCTGGCTGAGCGTCACGAGGCCGAACTTTCCGGTCTTGGCCTTGTAGTATGTCTCGATGGCGGGTGTCGCCGAGCCGAGCAGCGTCTTTGCGCCATGAAAACGGGCCAGAACCATCGCCACATCGCGGGCATTATAGCGCGGTGCCGGGTCATATTGCTTGTAGGAACTTTCGTGCTCCTCGTCGACAATAACGAGGTCGAGTTTGGCAAAGGGGAGGAACACCGCCGAACGGGCGCCGAGAATCAGCAGCGGTTCGCGGGTGGTGAGGAGTTTTTTCCAGAGGTCTACCCTCTCGTTGTCGGAAAATTTCGAGTGATAAACCACGACTTTCTCGCCGAAAACATCCTGCAGGCGGCGTGTGAGCTGCGTTGTCAGAGCGATTTCCGGCACGAGATACAGCACCTGACCGCCGCGGTTGAGCAGGTAGTTGATCAGGTGGATGTAGATTTCCGTCTTGCCCGAGGAGGTCACGCCGTGGAGCAGCGTCACCTCTTTTTCCTTCCAGGACAGGTGGATCTGGTCGAGCGCTTCCTGCTGAACCTCAGTGAGTTTAGGGAGTGGCTTTAGTTCGGCGCCATTGTAGTGGAACCGGTTGACCTCAATGGTGTAGTTTTCGAGAATCCCCTTCCTGACCATCGCCGCGAGGATTGCCGGGGAGATGCCGGTCTGGCCGAGCAGCTCGGCCCGGGTGATATGGAGGTCGGCGGGGGCGCTTTCGCGGGACTTGCGGCGGAGGATATTGAGGAAATTCATGAACATCTCCTCCTGCTTGCGGGCGGAGCCGATGAGCGGGAACGCCTGCTGCTCGGTCATCCCTTCGGGAAGCCGCACACATGCCACTTTTTTGGTGACGTAGCGTTCGACGAGTTTTTCGGCAACGATCAGCACACCGCGCTGCACAAGCCGGTTGACGGTGGCCGCCACTCCCCTCCTGTCGAGTTTCTTCAGGATTTCAGCCATCGACATACTCTCCTCATGCTCAACGAGCTGGAGGATTTCAGCCTCAAGATCGTTTTTCAGCGGGAAGGTCTCGAAGTCGAAGTCGGGATTTGCCTCCAGGAAAGTCTCGCTTTCGACTTTCAGACCTGATGGTATAGCCGCCTTGTATACGTCGCCGGGGGTACAGAGGTAATAGTCCGCGACCCAGTTCCACAGCTGCAGCTGCGGATGCCGGATAATGGGCGCACGGTCCAGCACCATCGCAATCTCCTTGATTTCAAAGCCTTGCGGTGGCTGCAGCGGCAGCCCTACCACAATCCCGGTATAGAATTTTTTTCGTCCGAAGGGCACAACCACGCGGAAGCCCACACTGATCTCAACAGAGCTCAGATCCTCAGGCACGCTGTAGGTGAATGTTGTCGGCAGCGGCAGGGGGAGCAGGACTTCAACAAGGTTTGACATCGGAATCAAAGGGGGATTTAAATGGAGATTCTCAGGAAGAGATTTTCAGGGAGATTCGAAGGGAGATTTAAAGGGAGATTTAAAGGGCAATTTTCAGGTTGTCGTAGGCGAGAAAAACGTTCTTAGGCAAACGGGGAGCGACCTCCGACGACATACCTAACTGATGGCTGATGTGGGTGAGGTATGTAACCTGAGGTTTCACCTTTGCGATGACCTCGAGCGATTCGTCAAGCGACATGTGGCTGAGATGTTGCTCGATGCGCAGCGCGTTGATTACCAGTGTCTTGATGCCTTTAAGTCGTTCAATGGTTTCGGGATACACGATCTTGGCGTCGGTGATGTAGGCGAAGTCGCCGATACGGAACCCGAGAATCTCGAGCTTGTAGTGGTTGACGCGAAGGGGCAGAATCTCCAGGCCGCAGGCGGTGAACGCCTTCCCGGCCTCGATTTCGTGCATGTCGAAGCGAGGCACACCGGGATAGGGGTTCGGCGTGAAGCAGTACGGCATCCGGTTGCGGAGATCCTTGGCGACATCGGCCTGACAGTAAACCGGGAACCCGTTCTCATGGGCGTAGCAATACGGGCGCAGGTCGTCGATTCCCCCAACATGATCGTAGTGCTGATGGGTCACAAGCAGGGCGTCGAGGCGGTCCTCCTTGGAGCGTTTCCCCCAGGTCAGCATCTGCTGGCGGAAGTCGGGACCGCAGTCGATAAGGATTCGGTATTCGCCGGCAATGAGCAGCGCGGAGGTGCGCAGGCGTTGGTCCGTAGGGTCTTTGGAGCGGCACACATCGCATCCGCAGCGCAGTTGCGGCACGCCGGTGGAAGTTCCTGTTCCCAAAAATATCAGTTCCATATTGACGGATATAGAATTAACAGTTGTGCAGGCCGTTTACATTCAAGCACGCCGTTCAGGGTTGAGTTACAGCTTGTAACGGGTGAGGATTCCGTCCTCGAAAATGAGGTAAACGCCTCCGGGATATGCCCAGCGCTCGTAGAGAATCGACTGGTCGGGGCGGCGGATAATGTCCGACGGACTGCCGAGCGAGAGCATTACCTCCTGGGAGGTCATCCCGGGAGCCAGACGACCCTGACGGATCAGTTCCCAGTTTTCGTCGGTAATCTGCGGATAGGAATTGCGGGGATTCTGCAGGGCGAAGAGGTTGGAGAAACCGCGGAGTGCCGGGGTGCCGTCGGTGACAGTCGGCGACATCAGCAGCATCCCCTTTTCGTCAGGTTTTTCCTGCGAGGTGAAACAGATGGCGAAAAAATAGTTTTCGTCGGCGGGGATGACGGAATCGACGGTGACTTTCACAAACTTCCGGCCCGTGATTTCGGGGGAGGAACCGGGAGTTTTCCCGGGCGTCGGAAGCCGGAGCCAGCGGCCGGTTTTTGTGTAGAGTTCTTTACCGCGCAGCTCATGGTCCGCCCTGCTGATTATGTCGAGATCAACCACAAACGGAAGTCGGTAGGCGTCGCGCTGCCTGATGGCTTCAACGGCGGCTCCCGGACGGTAAACGAGGGTGTCGGTCAGGCCGGGCTGCTTTACGAACACCAGTTCGGCGGTGTTGCCGCCGAGTATCGAGGGGACGCCGCGGATGCCGCAGAATACCAGACGGTCGCCGACGGCGAGGGTGTCGCCGCTGAGTGTACCGAGGCTGCGGGTGCTGTTCAGATAGGTCAGCGAGGCCTTCGGATCGGAGATTACGAACTGTCTCCCCGGCTGCCACCGGCTAAAGGAATCAAGGGCGAATTTCAGCGCGAAGGATTCCTCGGCACTGACCTGGATGTTGGCTTTGCGGACATCTTTCGATGTGATTTTCGGCGTGGACTCAATGCCGGTGAAGCAGCTTTGCAGCATCACCGGCATTGTAAGCGTCAACAATATTAATATATGTGTGCGGAATGTCATAATTGATTTAGTGGCACGTCCGTACAGGCTCAGTTCTTTTTCGGAGTAATGCCGAGGTTATAGAAGATGAAGGAATAGATGTCGGCATACTCGTCGAGAACCTTGGCGATGGGCTTGCCGGCGCCGTGACCGGCCTTGGAGTCGATGCGGATCAGTTTCGGAGCATCGCCGGTGTTGGCCTCCTGAAGGGTTGCGGCATACTTGAAGGAGTGCGCGGGAACAACGCGGTCGTCATGGTCGGCGGTAGTCACGAGGGTTGCCGGATAACGTGTGCCGTCGTTTTTGATGGTGTGAAGCGGGGAGTAGCCGAGCAGATATTTGGCCATTTCGGGGGAATCGGCGGAGGTGCCGTAGTCCGAAGCCCAGTTCCAGCCGATAGTGAAGAGATGGTAGCGCATCATATCCATCACGCCGACGCGGGGGATGGCGACTTTGAACAGGTCGGGACGCATGTTCATGACAGCGCCGACAAGCAGACCGCCGTTGCTGCCACCCTCGATTGCAATCTTGTCGGGGGAGGTCCACCCCTCCTTGATCATGTATTCGGCGGCGGCGATGAAGTCGTTGAACACGTTGAGTTTCTTCATCTTGGTGCCGGCTTCGTGCCATTCTTCGCCGTATTCCGAGCCGCCGCGGAGGTTGGTCTGGGCGTAGATGCCGCCGTTTTCGAGCCAGAGCAGGCGGTTGGCCGAGAAGCCCGGGGTCAGGGAGACGTTGAAGCCGCCGTAGCCGTAGAGGTATACGGGGTTGTTGCCGTCGCGTTTCAGACCCTTCCTGTAAGTCAGGAACATCGGGATTTTAGTGCCGTCGGCCGACGGATAGAACACCTGCTCAGTGACGAACTCGTCGGGGTTAAATCCCTGGATTTCAGGCTGGAAATAGACGTTGCTGTTGTCAGATTCGAGATCGTAGCTGTACACTGTGGAGGGGTACAGGAACGAGGTGAAGGAATAGAAGGCATCGGGATATTTCTTCGACAGGGAGAAACCGGCCGAACCGAAGGTCGGGAGTTTGATGTCGCGGATTTTGGTGCCGTCGAGGCGGTAAAGCGCGGGATGGTCGGAGGCATCCTTCTCGTAGTTGACGAACAGACGGTCGCCGTATATGACTTCCGCGCCGGTCATCACGCCGTCGGCTTCGGGAATCAGGTCTTTCCAGTTTTCCTTTGCAGGATTCTTGAGCGAGGCGAGGACGATCCGGTTTTTCGGAGCGTTGTAGGAGGTTTCAATCAGCATTGAATCGCCGCGGATGTCGAGGATGCCGACAGTGTAGTCCTGCGAGGGCTCGATGGTTACCCAGTCGGCTCCGGGTGTCTCCATGTCTTTGAGCATCAGACCGTTGCCAAATCCCTGGCCACCGACAGATATAATCATGTAGCGTTCGTCGTCGGTCAGGCCTACGGAGTGGAAATGCAGCGGATTCTTGGGGTCGGAGAAGATCAGGACATCCTCGGACTGCGGGGTGCCGAGCTTGTGGAAATAGATATTGTGGTTCTCGTTGGCGTTGGAGAATTCCTTGCCTGCTTCGGGGCGGGGATAGGCGCTGTAAAAGAAACCTTCGGCGCCGTCGATACCCTTCTGGCGCCATTCGGCACCGGTGAACTTGGCCCATTCGATATGGTCGGGAAGCGGTTTGAGAGTCTCGGCATCAATCACATAGATTTCAGTCCAGTCGGAGCCGCTGCGCGAGATGGTGTAGGCGATGTGTTTGCCGTCTTTCGCCATCGAGATGCCGGTCAGGGCCACCGTTCCGTCGTCCGACAGTGTGTTCGGGTCGAGCACAACCACCGGCTCGCCGCCGAGACGGTCCATGCGGTAGAGGATTGACTGGTTTTTCAGGCCGTCGTTGCGGTAGAAGTAGTAGCGGCCATCCTTCCAGCGCCAGGGCACACCCTGCTTGGTGTAGTTGTTGAACGCCTCGAGCTGCTTGCGAAGCATCGGGCGGTATGGGATTTTCGAAAGATAGTCATTGGTGACGGCATTTTCAGCCTCGACCCAGGCGAGGGTTGCGGCGGCTGTGTCGTTTTCCAGCGGACGGAATTTGTCGGGGACTTTGATGCCGAAATATTCGTCGACGGTATTGTCTGCGGGAGCTTGAGGATACTGGATTTTGCCTTTGGCCGAGATGGGATTTTCAGCGCACATGGCTATTGCAAAAATGGCCGATGAGATAATCGACCGGTTTATTATCTTATTCACTTTCAGGGAATTTACGTTGTTAACGGTTATTCTGCGGGAGTTGTGGATGCGGACTCTTCAGGGGCCTTGACAGATTTCTTGGCTTTGGAAGATTTTGCAGGCTTGGAATCCTTTGTAGCCTTAGGGGCCTTCGGCTCCTTGGTCTTTTTGGTCTTGGGATCCTTGGCGGCTTTGGCCTCCTTGGAGGACTTTTCCTTAGCTTTTTTGGCCTCCTTAGCTTTTTTGGATTCCTTGGATTTTGATTCCTTGGATTTTTTTGCCTTCTTTGTCTCTTTGGTGGACTTTGAATCGGCTTTCTTTTTGGCCTTTTTCGGCTTCTCGGTGGATTTCTCAGCCTCGGTGGTAGCTGTAGTAACCGCTTCGGAGTCAGTGGAATGAGGAGCGGCGAGCGTACCTTCGGGGTGTTTCAGGGGCATGTGGATGCCGACCGATTGCTGGAGTTGCAGGGCGGTTTCATCATCGATATGATAGGCACATTCCGCCGGGTTGAAGCGACCGGTGAGGAGGAAGTTGTAGATTTCCACGCAGGCCCATGCGTCGATGGCGGCGTAGCTCTGCTGGCTGAGGGTCAGCTCGGGAGCCTCCCAGTTCGTAAGTCGCTGGTTTTTAGAGATTCTGCGACCGAAAATCACGGCATAAATCTTCTGCAGGCTGTTGTCGGCGATTTCGTAATCCTTGACAAATGTCTGCAACTCAACGAACCCTGCGGGTTTGAACTCACGGAGCTTGGCCAGCGAATGGAAATCGTCTTTCAGCGACAGACCGATTTTCTGAATGTTCTCATCCTCAAGTATTTCCATCAGCGGATCGAGGGAACCAATCTGACGGAGGCGGAACAGGAAGCACTCCCCGGGGGTGGAGAGCTGCATCAGCGACACCTTGTAGCGATGGTTCTTCTGGAAATTCGGGCGTGTCTCAGTGTCGAAACCTATCTGACGCTGCGTTTTGATGTATTTGATTGCATCGTGAGCCTTAGCCGCTGAATCAATGAGGATTACGCGGCCAGGGTAAGTCACCTCAGGCAACTCGTTAACTGCTTCTTTGGAAATACCTAACATGGTTGCAAAGTTAGTTATTTTTTCCGTTATAATCCCGCATCTACACATATTAATTGCATATTTGTTAATTAAAATTAACGGAATAAAGAAATCCATCAGGCTTCCGGTTGATGTTTTTGAACGGAATTATTTGTGTATATTATGTATATTATATATCTTTGCACAAGAAATATATACAGGTATGTCAACTGCACTGAACATCAAACGCAAAAATATCGACCTTCCGGCTGAAGCACTCCGGAAATTGTCCATACTGGCTCTGGCTCAGGGCAAGAGCCTGAAAAATTACATCGAAACCCTTCTCATTGCCAAAGCGGATTCGATATCTGTGGAGGTTAATCATAGTTCCGATTCCATCAAGGTTGAAGTCAATGAAAATCCATCACCCTCGGGCGACCCCTGGTTTGATGACCCGGACAACCTTGCGTCGGTTAATCGTGGCCTCGCCGAAATGAAGGCAGGCAAAGCAAAAGCCTATTCCATGGAGGAAATCCGGCAGTCATTAGGGTGATAAATAGTCGAGTTTATACTTGTTCTGTTGGTTCGGCGCAGACCTGCGTTAAATATATTATTGATAGATAGTTAAGAGCTATTTGCGAGGGATACGTGCCAAAGGCATGTCCGTACGCTTTTGGATGTACTTTGCAGTGTATCAGAGCATTGCAGTAAAATATAATGGGAAATGAAATGTCCGCCGTAAAGGCCCTGAGAAAGGGGATTTGCGGCGGACAATATTTTATACTTCTGATGAGAGGTGAGATGGTGCTGAAGGGAGGTTGAGCGGGATCAGTCGGTTTTGATTACGAGGTAGTTCGACTGGTTCCAGAAACGGGCAGGGTTGGTAATTTTCAGCACTTTGATGCCATTGTTTTCTTCGACGATTTCGTAGGAGTCAGAGGGCTGGTTGGTCAGGACTTTGGCTTTCTTGGAGCCGAGGTTAATGGTGCGGAGCGAACGCTTGTCGCCGGTGGTGAAGTAGCTCTGGTCGAAGTTATCGGGGAGAACTTTTGTCTTGCGGAGGAAACCCGACTGCATGAGGTTGTGTGCTTTAAGCTCCTTGCCGGTGCCGATGGCGTAATAGCACATATTCATCTCGTTGGAAACCTGAACGACCTGACGTTCGGCGTCGTGACGGGCAGCGGTTTCTTCGGCAGCAACGTTTTCGAGAGAGTCGGACTTCTGGCCGAGGGTGGTGACGGTGCGGCTGAGACCTTCGATTTTGATGTTGGCGTTAGCGAGCTGGCCGCGGAGACCATCGATGGTCTGCTGCTGGTCCTGAATCTGGGCCTTCAGGTTCTTGATGGCGCGCTGCAGAGTCACATTATTCTGATTGCTTGTAGCGAGCTGATTTTCAAGCTGTTCCAGACGCTGCCGACGAGCTTCGAGAGCCTGCTGAATCTGCATCATCTCGTTGCGGATCTCCTCGCGTTTGCTGGGTGTTTCAGCACCGAGACCGCCGGTAGAAATGATGTTTTCCATCTGTTTGATCTGATTCATACCCTCGGTGATGTCGTTGAGAATCACAAGCAGGGAGTCCTGATTAGCTAAAGCAACCTGCAAAGAGTCGGAGGTTGTGGGAGCCTCGACAGCATTTTCGCCTTTTTTACCGCAGGAAACCATAGTGGCGAGAGCGATTGCTGCGAGCAGTGCTAAATTCTTAACTTTCATAATGCTTTTACAATATGTTTGTGTCGATTGTGTGATAAATTTACGGACGATATTTGTTGCGGTGAACGCGCTTTACGCTTCGGTCAGCCCGATTCCCGGCTACAACTATAACAATTTCGCCGCGCGGATTGTTGGCTGTAAAGTATTCGACGAGCTCGCCGAGGGTGCCGTTGTGGGTGGAATTGTAGACCTTGGAGATTTCCCGGGAGACGGAGGCGTCGCGGTCAGCACCGCAAACCTCGGCCAGCTCCTGCAGGGTTTTCAGCAGCCGGAGCGGGGATTCATAGATAATGAAAGTCCGTTCGTCGGCGCCCAGGGCCTCCAGACGGGTAGCCCTCCCCTTTTTCGGCGGGAGGAACCCCTCGAAGCAGAACCGTTCGCAGGGGAGACCGGAGTTGACCAGCGCGGGGACGAAGGCTGTAGGTCCGGGGAGCGTCTCGACCTCGATTCCGGCCTGGCGACATTCGCGCACCAACATGAAGCCGGGGTCGGAAATCGCGGGCGTGCCGGCATCGGAGACGAGGGCAATTGTCTCGCCCCCTAATAATCTGTCGACCAACGGTTTGATTGTTTCGTGCTCGTTGAATTTGTGGTGCGAGAGCATAGGGGTGGTGATGCCGAAATGGCGCATTACCACGGCGCTGGTGCGGGTGTCCTCCGCCAGAATCAGGCTGACATTCTTCAACGTCTCAACGGCGCGCGGAGACATATCGGAGAGATTTCCCACCGGCGTGGGGACCACAAACAGTTTGCCTGTTGATTTTTCCGGGCTCATATACAGTCTATAATTGGCGCAAAGTCATGAAATTTTCTTAATATTGGACGAATGAAAATCCAATTGGTTTAAAGCGGGAAATAACGGCTGAGAATATCGTAAAAATCTTTGCCGGGATTCTCTTCGAGATTCAGACCGAGCCCCTCGGTGAGGTATTGCCTTAGTTCACCGACGTTCGCGAGATGAGAAATCACCTCGAGGCTGGTGTCGAATTCAGGTTTCGAGCCTCCGAAAATAGAGCGGCGGAACAGAAAGGCGTCGTTGATTGAGAAGGCTCCGCGGAGAACCGATACGGGGACAGTCGGAGTCAGTGGTGCTTCGGGAACTGCCTGAGGTGCTGGAACTTCCTGAGGTTCAGGAATATCGTGCGGTTCAGGGACTTCCGGCGATTCGGGGACTTCGTATGATTCAGGCTCTTGCTGAGCTTCGGGGGCAGGCGAAGAGGGATAGAAATCCTCAATGTGCTGTGTATAATCTTCGGCGGATTGCGGATAATCCTCAGTGTGCTGCGGGTAATCCTCTTCCTCGTCATCCTGGACGATTTCGAGTTCCATTTCCTCGGCATCGTCGTCATAGGCATCCTCGCTCTCCTCGAATTCAGCCGCTTCCTGTTCGAGGACTTCATTCTGTACCTCCTGAGGCTGATCGGTTTCTTGCTGCTCACTCGGCTCAGGCTGCTCCGACTGCTCCGGTTGTTCAAATTGCTCGGGCAGCTCAGGTTGCTCGGGCAGCTCAGGTTGTTCAGGCTGTTGTTCGGAAGATGAATTGTCGGCTGACTCCTCTGCCTCGAACTCGGTTGATTCTGCTAATTCCGCGTCACCGGCAGCTTCATCAGCACAAGTCTCGTGTCCGGCAGTTTCTTCGATAGCATGCTCAGCCTCGGGAGTTTCATCAGGCTCTTCGACAATCGGCGCAGCAGCCTCAACAGCAGGCGCTGTTTCCAAAGCCGTTCCTGATGCGGTCTGCGAGGCGAGTTCGGCTAACGAAATGATTTTCAGCTTAAGACGGTCCGGAATAAAGGTAGCCTCGGCGTCTTTCAGCAACAGCAGTTCGTCGGCAATCTCGGCGGTCAGGCCGAGCATCCTGTCTATGATTTTGAATGTATCAGTCATCTTGGTTCTCTATGAAGGTTTCACGCAAAAAACGGTCGATGGCGCTGCGCACATCTGCCCTCTTGCAGAAAAAATCGTTTACTAATATAACAATCGCATGGGTCGGCTTGTCGTTGTCGTCGAGCTTATAGCCTGAGTAACAGTGCACTCCGTTCATGCTGCCGCTCTTCAGAACAACCTTCCCCTCAAGATCGGAACCTTTGAGAAGCTGCTTTACGGTCCCCTCCATGCCACAGCGGGGAAACAGCGAAACGTAGCTCACCTTCCTCCCCTTTTCGTCGGCCATCATCGTCAGCAGGGAGGCCATGAAATCTGCGGTAACGCGGTTGTTGCGCGAAAGCCCGGAGCCGTCATAAAGATCTTCGATTCCAAACGCAAGCCCTTTATTAGCAAGGAGTTGCCGCTCGCGGCTTAAAGCGGTTTTGAGTGTGCCACCGGGGGCGAGTTTGCGAAGGATTCCTTCGGCAAAGAGGTTGTCGGAACGGACTATCATGTTGCGGAGAATCTTGCCGCAGTTCGGGGATTCATGGGTCAGTATCTTCTCCATATCGGCTTCATTGTCAAATTTTTCGCCGTCCCAGAGCACGATAATGTCCTGTCGCGCCAGGGCCTCTTCAAGAGCGTCGCCGAACTCCTCGGCGGGGTCTTTCATGGCCTTGTCGGCGTGCTTGTTGTCGCGGAAATTCAGGGCGAAAAGCCCGGCGCCGTAGTCATATTTCACGTCGGAAAGCTCCCAGCGTTCGTTCGGGCCGCTGTTGGGAAGACCTGAGTCGTCCACGAGAATGTCTCCCTGTATCACCTTTATTCCCCGCTCTTTAACCCTCAAGACAATCTCACTGACAAAACCGGGAGTCTCGGGAAACTGACCGCTTTCGATGGTCGGGTCGCCGATGCCGTTCACAACGATGTTGCCGTGGAGGATGCTGTCGGTTACAGGTCCCTGAAGATAGACGTCGGTGCGAAACCGATCATTGTCAATTCCGGCCACAATTGCTGCCGCAGCCGTAACGCACTTCATGGTGCTTGCCGGGATCATCGCCTTGCGTGGATTCTGGCTGACGATGTCACTGCCGGTGCGAAGGTCGCGGACAACTACAGCCACTGAGGAGGCCTCGGAAAGTGGAAAATCAATCACCGGAGCCGGACTCCCGACAAGGGAATCGGCTGCGACCGCCGCCGAACCAGCCGCCGATGAATCAGCCGCAGCAGCCGCGCTGCCGGGCTTTCCGGCCTGCGCGGTGCAGATCGCGAGAGTCAGTATCGCGGCCGCAAAAATACTTTTTATTATGTTATCAGAGGAATTCACAAACTTAAATTATTTCGAAGCACGAAATTACAAAACAATCAAACTTAAAACAAACTTTCGGACCGAAAAAGAGGGAATTCTGTTCAAAAAAGTCAATTTTTCGGCCGAATGGTCGGCAACTCCAACTTTTTTTCGTAACTTTGCGCGTTGAATTGTGAACATCAATTCATGGAATCGAAATCAGCAGGCATGGCTTTAAAGACACGCGACAAACTCATTGAGGTAGCCCGTCAGTTGTTCGCCCGGAAAGGGGTGGAGAATACGACCATGCTTGACATTGCCAACGCCTCCGACAAAGGTCGCCGCACGATTTACACCTATTTTAAGAATAAACGCGAGATTCATCAGGCGGTGATCGAGCGCGAGAGCGACCAGATTGTGGAGCGGCAGCGCCAGATTGCCGAATCGAAGCTCCCGCCCCTCGAGAAGCTCCACAAGTATCTCGAAGCGAGGTTTGAAATCGTAATCTGCCCCACCGGACGCCGTGAGTTGCAGGAATCGCTCCAGAATCTGATGCGTCTCGACGTGAACCGGGCGATGAAAACCCGCATGCTTGCCGCCAAAAAGGAGATTGAAATTCTCCGTGGCATCCTCGACGAAGGGGTGACGGCCGGAGTGTTCTCGGCCGAACAGGCCGCACGCGCCTTGCCTCTGATAATCACCGTGATGAAAGGCGGCGACTCTCAGGGAATCGACGACCTCTACGCCAACGCCTCGTCGGACCGCGCCGAGGCTCGGATGGCGATTATTGATTTCATTATCAGCGGAATCATGGTCAGCGACACCCGGCAAGCCGCCTCGTCTGTCAGCTCCGTCGCCTCGAATGTCAGCCTCGCCGCTAACCCCTCCACTCTCTCCTCCCCTCTTTCCTCCAATCCATTGTCACCAAAGTAATTACAATCACCATACCAGACTTATGAAATTACTCGAAGGAAAAACCGCACTGATTACCGGCGCTGCCCGCGGCATCGGTAAGCAGATTGCGCTCCGTTTCGCCAAAGAAGGCGCAAACATCGCTTTCACCGACCTCGTAATCGACGAGAACGGCAAGAAAACTGAAGAAGAAATCCAGGCTCTCGGCGTGAAAGCCAAGGGCTATGCCTCCAACGCCGCTGACTTCGCCCAGACCGAAGAGGTGGTTAAAGAGATTCAGAAAGACTTCGGCTCCATCGACATCCTCGTAAACAACGCCGGTATCACAAAGGACGGCCTGATGATGCGCATGACCGAGGCTCAGTGGGACGCCGTTATCGCCGTCAACCTCAAGAGCGCCTTCAACTTCATCCACGCCGTGCTCCCCATCATGCTCCGTCAGCGCCACGGCTCGATCATCAACATGGCCTCCGTAGTCGGCGTTCACGGTAACGCCGGCCAGTGCAACTACGCCGCCTCCAAGGCCGGTCTGATTGCCCTCGCCAAGTCTATCGCTCAGGAAGTAGGTTCGCGCAACATCCGCGCCAACGCCATCGCCCCCGGCTTCATCGAAACCGCCATGACCGCTGCCCTCCCCGAAGAGGTCCGCAAGGAATGGGCCCAGAAAATTCCTCTGCGCCGTGCCGGCAAGGTCGAAGACATCGCCGACGTTGCAACCTTCCTTGCCTCCGATATGTCCTCCTACGTCACCGGCCAGGTTATTCAGGTCGACGGCGGCATGAATATGTAATCCATGCAAGAGAATATGTAACCCATGCAGGAGAATATGTAATTTCTGCAAGATACATAATCGCATAAATTTCGAGCGGAAAGTCTGTATGATTTCAGACTTTCCGCTCGAATTGTTTTTGGAATAACGTTTGCACCGGAATTAAACCGCCGGTTACATTCGGGGCAGTAACGTATTCTGCTATGCGATGTTACAGAATCGGGAAGAAGTTATCGGAAGCAATGAACTTGCGGTCGAATTCGTCGTTGTTCATGTTCCAGAATATCACGATTCCCTGAATAATCGGGAGAAGTGTCCAGGCGCCGCAGGTAACAAGCGCAAGTACGATGGTGAGGATGGCTGCGCCGACCTTGCCGATATAGAAGTATTGCAGGCCGATTGAACCACCGACGATTGCCAGCAATGCAAACACACCGCGGGATTTGCCTTCCGGACCCGGGTTGAAGGGGTTGTTGTGAGTGGTTTCGACATACGGGCGCGGGGTATAAGGCTGATACCCGTTATTGAAGCCGGGCTGCTGGTAGCCACCGGGCTGCTGGTATCCTCCGCCTTGCTGGTAACCAGGCTGCTGATAGCCGCCCTGCTGTCCTTGCTGCTGGTAGCCACCCTGCTGTTGTCCGGGTTGCTGATATCCGCCTTGCTGCTGTCCGGGTTGCTGATAGCCGCCTTGCTGCTGTCCGGGCTGCTGGGGGCCATACTGAGGTGCACCGTTGCCAGGCTGCCCGTTGGTGCTAAACTGTTCAGTTTCGTTCATATATATTGGTTATTTAAAATTAAGCAATGTGAATGAAATAGGTCAGTGTTCTTATCTTAGACAGCAAATTTACAAGGAAAGTTGCAAACAGCCAAATTTTTATAACAAAAAAGAGATACAAAAAAAAGACCATATAACAAAAAGAGAACACCCGCTGGGGTATTCTCTTCAGTGGGGTGAGATAGGGGCCTCGAACCCTTGACCTTCGGAACCACAATCCGACGCTCTAACCAACTGAGCTAATCTCACCATGAAAATCTTAAGCGAAATGCAAAGATTAAACCTTCAGTCAAACCCTCAAACTCTTTGCTGGTCTTCCTCAGAAAACCGTTTTCCTTAAGACAGTGCAAAGGTACGCTTTATTTTTGAAACAGCAAAATATTTTACCGTTTTTTTGAAATCTTTTCCCGATTTTTTTGAAATCGATCCTATTTTGGGGAGTCTTTCCTTTTGGAGGATTCCTTTTTGCTCATTCGCGGGTGATGGGACCGACATTGGACCGAAAAGCGCCGAGCGCCGAGGCTACGAAGGCATCGGCACGACTGCGCCAGGGGGCCGGGACGGAGTCGGCGGGCAGCACGATGTAGTTGTCGCGGACGAAGCCGTAGCGTTGGCCTACAGGGGCGGTCCCAGAGGTCGGCGATGGTTTGAAGGAGATGTCGGTAGGCGGTACGGTGAACACCAGTTTGTAGGCGGCATCCTTCACATAAGCTTTTCCGGCGAAGTCGCGGGCGAGAGTCACACGGGTCAGCATCCCGCCACGGGTATCGGTGGTCATCATGTTGGAGATGAAATTGCCGTGGGAATAACTCAGGAAAAAGTTACGGCCGGTGTAGCGGTTCTCGCGTAGTTCCATCGGCTGGACTACGTGCGGATGGCCGCCCATCACAATGTCAACCCCCTCTTTTTCAAGGAAGCCGGCCCAAGTCTTTTCATATGCGACGGGCTTCAGCATGTACTCCTCCCCCCAGTGCATGGCCGCCACGATGATTTCCGCCCCGGCCTTGCGGGTTCGGGCGATGTCAGCCTGAATCCGGTCGGCATTGATGTAATCCACTATGGCATCGGAGGTTACGGAGAATCCGTTGGTGCCGTAGGTATAGTTCAGGAAACCGACCTTGAAACCACGGATGTTGACAACGCAGGGGATTCGGCGGGCGCGGTCGAGCGAGTCGGTGTATGTGCCGATATGCTCATATCCGAGCGAATCGAGGGTCTGGATCGTGCGCTTAAGGCCGCGGTCGCGACGGTCGAGCGTGTGATTGTTGGCCGTCAGAAACAGGTCGAATCCGGCGGCCGAGAGCGCCTGCGGGTAGCAGTCGGGGGCGTTGAACTGCGGATAACCGGAGTAATTCCCTCCGGCTACAGGTGTCTCGAGGTTCACAATGGCGTAATCCGCCGCCCGGACGTACGGGGCGATCGCCGAAAAACAGTAGCTGTAATCATAGACGCCATTGCCCCGCTTGGCCGCTTCGAGCTGCCCCGTGTGCATCATGGCGTCCCCCGCGAACACGAGATCCACCTCCTGCGGCTGCGTCAGCCCTATAAGGCATGCCACCAATGCAGCGACAATGTTATCCATGGTTTAAATTTTTGGTAATAAAACAGTTACCGCCTCACACGATATGATTCCAATCGGTGTGAGGCGGTGTATTTTTACTTGTAGATTGCTTTCTTTCCGGCGAGCAGAGTGTTGCGCATCAGCGACACGATTGTCATCGGGCCGACACCACCGGGAACCGGGGTGATGAAGGAACATTTCGGAGCCACATTCTCGAAATCTACGTCGCCGCAGAGGCGGAAACCGCTCTTGCGCGAAGCATCGGGAACGCGGGTGGTGCCGACGTCAACGATCGTGCAGCCGTCGCTGACCATATCCTCGGTAACGAAACCGGGGACGCCCATGGCGGCGATGATTATATCGGCGTTGCGGCAGATCTCCTTGAGATTCCGGGTTGAGCTGTGGCAGACAGTTACGGTGGCGTCGCCGGGATTGCCCTTTTGCATCAGCAGCGCCGCAACGGGTTTGCCGACGATGTTGCTTCGGCCGAGCACCACACAGTTGGCTCCCTTGGTGGGGACGTTGTAGCGCTCCAGCAGGGTCATGATACCCGCGGGAGTGGCCGAATGGAAGCAGGGAAGACCGATCGACTGGCGCCCTACGTTGATGGGGTGGAAACCGTCGACATCCTTGCGGTAGTCGATAGCCTCGATGATTTTCTGCTCCGAGATATGCTTCGGCAGGGGGAGCTGCACGATAAAACCGTCGACGTCAGGGTCGTTGTTAAGTTTCTCAACGGCATCGAGCAGCGTCTGTTCGTCCACATCGTCCTCGAAACGGATGAGGGTGGACTTGAAACCACATTCGCCGCAGGCCTTAACTTTCGATGCGACGTAAGTTTCGCTGCCGCCGTCGTGTCCGACAAGGATTGCTGCGAGGTGAGGGCGTTTTTTCCCTTCGGCTACCATCTGCTCCACTTCCTGAGCGATTTCGGCTTTGATTGCCGCGGCGGTTGCTTTGCCGTCAAGTTTTATCATACAATGTAACGAATTATATATTAATGCATAAGCTCAACCGCAGGGGGGGGCGTTGTGGTCACGTCCTGCGGTATGATGTTATCTTTGATAATCAGCGGCGGCCACGCATGGCGCGCATCATCTGCATCGGGTTCTTGATGGAGGTGGCGGCCTTCATCATCTTGCGCGTCTGCTCGAACTGGGTCAGCAGGCGATTGACTTCCTGAAGCGAAGTACCGGAACCGGCAGCGATACGCTTGCGGCGCGAGCTGTTGATAATCTGCGAGTTGGCGCGTTCCTGAGGGGTCATGGAATAGATGATGGCCTCGATACCCTTGAAGGCGTTGTCGTCGATGTCGATGTCGCGGATAGCCTTGCCGAGACCCGGGATCATCGAAGCGAGGTCCTTGAGGTTACCCATCTTCTTGATCTGCTGGATCTGGTTCAGGAAGTCGTTGAAGTCGAACTTGTTGCGGGCAAGTTTCTCCTGGATTTTCTTGGCTTCCTCCTCGTCGAACTGCTGCTGCGCCTTTTCAACCAGCGAAACGATATCGCCCATGCCGAGGATTCGGTCGGCCATACGGTCGGGATGGAAGAGGTCGATGGCGTCGAGCTTCTCGCCGGTACCGACGAACTTGATAGGCTTGGTGACGACGGTGCGGATCGAAACGGCAGCACCGCCGCGGGTGTCGCCGTCGAGCTTGGTGAGCACCACGCCGTCGAAGTCCAGACGGTCGTTGAACTCCTTGGCGGTGTTCACGGCGTCCTGGCCGGTCATGGAGTCGACCACGAACAGGGTTTCCTGCGGCTTGATGGCCTTCTTGATGGCCTCGATTTCGTCCATCATCTGCTCGTCGACAGCAAGACGGCCGGCGGTATCGACAATCACCAGGTCGAAGTGATGCTGCTTAGCGTAGTCGATTGCGTTCTTGGCAATCTGAACGGGGTTCTTGTTCCCCTCTTCGGTGTAAACGGGCACTTCGATCTGCTCGGCGAGCACCTTCAGCTGTTCGATGGCGGCAGGGCGGTAGACGTCGCAGGCCACGAGCAGGGGGCGCTTCCCCTTCTCGCTCTTGAGCTTGCGGGCGAGCTTGCCCGAGAAGGTGGTCTTACCGGAACCCTGGAGACCCGACATGAGAATCACCGTGGGGTTACCCGAAAGATTGAGCTTGGCGGTTTCGCCGCCCATCATGGCGGCCAGCTCGTCGTGCACGATCTTCACCATCAGTTCCTTGGGCTTGATGGCGTTGATAACGTTCTGACCGATAGCTTTTTTCTTTACGGTGTCGGTGAAATTTTTGGCGACCTTGAAGTTGACGTCGGCGTCGAGAAGTGCGCGGCGCACCTCCTTGACGGTCTCGGCAACGTTGATCTCGGTGATTTTGCCCTGACCTTTCAGGATTTTGAAACTTCGTTCAAGTTTATCGGTTAGATTTTCAAACATTTTCTGGCAGTAGGTTTGTTGCGGTGTCGGGGAAGATTACGGCCGGACGGAAGGAGCGGGCCTCTTCATACGGCATTGTGGCGTATGCCATTATTATAACGATGTCGCCGGGCTGTACTTTGCGGGCAGCCGCCCCGTTGAGGCAGATTACTCCGGAACCCCTCTCGCCGGGGATGGCGTAGGTCTCGAGCCGTTCGCCGTTGTTGTTGTCAACGATGTATACGTGCTCGCCGGGAAGGATGTCGGCGGCCTCCATGAGAGCCTCGTCGATGGTGATGCTGCCTATATAATTAAGGTTGGCCTCGGTGACGGTGACGCGATGGATTTTCGACTTCAGTAACTCGACGTTCATGTTCAGCGTTCGTATTTGATGTTGTCAATCAGGCGCACGTCGCCGACGTAGCAGGTGATGCAGCCGTGGGCACAGCCGTTGTGGGGTGTGGACCACTCCTTGAGGGGCTGCATGGTCAGCGGGTCTACGATTTCGTAGTATTCGACGCGGAAGCCGGGGATGGCGTTGAGCTCGTCGGTGACCCAGCGGCGGGTGTCTTCGAGCGAATGGTCGCGGGCCCATTCGACGCTCTTTTTCAGGGTGCGCCAGATGGCGGGAGCCTGGCTGCGCTGCCCGGCGGTCAGACGCACGTTGCGGGAGCTCATGGCCAGACCGTCGTCGTGGCGCTTGATGGGGCAGTCGACGATTTCGATATTGAACTTCTCCAGTTCCACCATCTTGCGGATCACGGCAATCTGCTGGAAATCCTTCTCGCCGAAATATGCCCGGTCGGGCTGAGCGAAGCTGAAGAGCTTGCTGACCACCTGGGCTACGCCGTTGAAGTGACCAGGACGCATCGGACCCTCCATCACTGCGGCGACTTCGCCGAGGTCAAACTGGCGTTTATCCTCCTCGGGATACATCTCCTCGACCGTGGGGACGAAGGCGATGTCCACTCCGGCTGCTTCGAGTTTGGCGCAGTCGGCTTCCTCGGTCCGGGGGTAGGTCTGGAGGTCGGTGGCATTATTAAACTGGGTGGGGTTCACAAATACACTGACCACCACCACGTCGTTTTCGCGGCGGGCGCGGTCTACCAATGAAATATGGCCGGCATGAAGGGCTCCCATCGTAGGCACAAGTCCCACCGAGAGTCCGTTAGCCTTGGCGCGGGCAACGGCTTCGCGGAGCCCGCTGACTGTTCTGATAATCTCCATTTTCAGTAATTCCGGGGCAATTTGCCTCCGGATTTTTCATTTTGGAATTTATTTCGGGTGCAAAGTTACAGCTTTTCCCGGAAATAACCTTAACTTTGCACCAAGAAATATACAAAATGAACAACGAATTTGAATCCACGTTGCTCGAGAACTGCGTTTCCGAGATTTCGCGGCTCCCCGGAATCGGACGCAAAACGGCTCTGAGGCTCGCCCTGCATCTGCTCCGCCAGAACGAGGGGGTGGCCGCAGCCCTGGGCAACGCAATTATCGATATGCGAAAAGGAATCCGCTACTGCCGGGTCTGCCACAATATTTCCGAAACCGAGCTCTGCCCTATCTGCGCGAATCCGCGGCGCGATGCATCGACGGTCTGCGTCGTGGAGAACGTCAAGGATGTGATGATTCTGGAGAACACCGGGCAGTACGGCGGCCTTTATCATGTGCTTGGCGGCGTCATCTCGCCGATGGACGGCGTTTCCCCCGACCAGCTGCAGATCGACTCCCTCGTAGAGCGCGTCGGCCGCGGCGACATCCGGGAGGTGATCCTTGCCCTCGGAGCCACAATGGAGGGGGACACGACGGGATATTACATCTTCCGCCGCCTCGCTCCGTATCCTGAGGTGAAAGTTACCCAGCTTGCCCGCGGCGTTGCTCTCGGCAACGAAATCGAGTATACCGACGAGCTGACCCTGGGCCGCTCCCTCCTGAACCGCACCCCCTTCGCCGATTCAATCAAAAGTTGAGATTTTATTCATATCTCCTTATTCGTCAGCCTGCTATGGAAAATCAGAAGAACCCCAAGGTTACGCTTCGGGCCGTCGAGCCCGAGGATGTCGACCGGATGTATATTTGGGAAAACGACCCGGAACTCTGGCCGTGCGGCATCGTCCACGCTCCGCTGTCGCGTCATCAGCTATGGGAATACGCCAACTCTGCCGATTTCAATCCGCTGACCAATGGTCAGTTACGGATGATAATTGAGGTGGAGGACGAAGGCGAGCAGACGGCTGAGTCAGGGCGCGATGTTCGGAATCACGGGCTGAAAATTCCATGCGGCAATATAGATCTTTACGATGTCGATGCCCGCAATGGCCGGGCATTCGTCGGCATCATGCTGACCCGCGAATTCCGGGGAAAAGGGATTGCCTCCGAGGCTCTCGAAAGCATCTGCAAATACGCCCGCGAAGCCCTCGGTCTCCGCTTGCTGGCAGCGGAAATCAGTGGCGACAACCTCTCATCCCTGAATCTTTTCCGCCGCGCCCGTTTCGAGCAAATGGGTGCCCGTCCCGCCTGGTTCCGCCGCCCCACCGGCTACGTCCCCTCCCTCGAATTCCTCCGGAAATTATAATCCGTTCCCCTTCAGATAGTGGAACAGGTCGGCGACGACGAAGGTGGAGCCACCGACGTAGACGAGGGGGTTGTTGGCGGCGGCTGAGATTGCGGTGGATGAGTTGGCGGCGGTATTCGATGCTTTGGCGGCTGCCACAGCTGCGTCGACAGCCTCGGAAACAGTCTGATAGATTGCACCATGAAGGCCGAATTCTTCGGCTTTGGACGCGAGGGCTTCGGCAGGGAGGGCGCGGGGAACAGATGCTCGGGTGAAGAAGTAGCGGGCGTCGCGGGGCATCAGTGGGAGTATGTGGCTGATATCCTTGTCATTAACAAATCCTATGACCATAAACAGGGGGCCTTTCTGACGGCTGAGCTGGCCCGAAATCAGTTCCCAACCTCCGATATTATGGCCGGTGTCGCAGATTACCCTCGGGCTGTCGCAAACCTGCATCCAGCGTCCCATCAGTCCGGTGTTTTCAACCACTTGGGCCAGACCGCGCTGCACAGCTTCGACCGGGATTCTGATTCCCTCGCGACGGAGCTGGTCAATAGCCGTAAGTATGGTGTTCAGGTTTTTGTGCTGACAGTCGCCGGTCAGTTCGAAGTGTACCGTTCCGAATTCTTCGGTATTGGCTGTCAGGTAGTTGCAGTCAGCATCGTAGTGAATTTCCTTGGCCGGTTTCTCCGCGTCGGCAAACCGGATCGGGGCTTTTTCAGCCACCGCTTTCTTCAGGAAAACGTCCTTGACGCCGCAGTCCTCCCCTATCACCACCGGTATGTCGGGCTTGATGATTCCTGCTTTTTCCGAAGCGATTTTTTCGAGTGTGTTACCGAGCTGCGCCACATGGTCGAAGCTGATGTTGGTGATCACGGACAGCAACGGCGTTATGATGTTTGTGGAATCCAGGCGTCCGCCGAGTCCGACCTCAATCACGGCGTAATCTACCTTGTTACGGGCAAACCAGTCGAAGGCCATCATGGTGGTCAGCTCGAAGAACGAAGGCTTCAACTCGGCTGCCGCCGTCCGGCGGAATTTCTCCACGAAATCCACGACCTCTTGCTCCTCAATCATTTCGCCGTTTATTTTGATCCGTTCGCGGAAGTCCACGAGGTGGGGCGAAGTGAACAGGCCGACCTTGAATCCGGCTTCCTGAAGCACCGATGCGATGCTGTGGGCCGTAGAACCTTTGCCATTTGTCCCGGCTACATGGATGCAACGCAGCTGTCGCTCCGGATTCCCGAAAGCCGCCGCAAGACTGCGGACTGTGTCGAGTCCGGGTTTGTAGGCCGCAGCTCCGATTTTCTGGAACATCGGTGTCTGGGAAAAGAGAAAATCTACCGTATCTTTATAGCTTGCCATGATTGATTTCGCATTAAAAAGCACTTTAAACTTAATTTGTAATCCTTTCAGTAATAGATAATCAGCCCGGCGATTCCGGCGAGAATTATCACCAGAATCGGATGGATTCTGGTGAACAGCACTGTCGCCAGTGACGCTACCGCGAGGATTACGGAAATAATGATGTCAGGCTCTGCGAAGCCGAAGTTTTCGCCGTTCATCAGCAGCAATGCCGCCGAGGCAATCAGTCCGATAACCACCGGCCGGAGCCCGGCGAAGATGCCGCGGATTGCAAGGCTTTCCTTGTGGCGACGGATGAAATGGCTGGTGTAGGCCACGAGGAGGAACGACGGCAGTATCACCACGAACGTGCAGAGCAGCGACCCGAGAATACCGTAAACCGGTTCGGTGAATCCTGCCTTCATCGGGGCGACGTAGCCGATATATGTTGCGGAGTTGATTCCAATCGGACCAGGGGTCATTTGCGAAATAGCCACGATGTCAGTGAACATTTTTTCGGTAATCCAGCCGGGCGACACGATTTCGCGTTCAATGAGCGACAGCATGGCGTAACCGCCGCCGAAGCCGAACAGGCCGATCTTTATGTAACTCCAGATAAGTTGCAGGTAAATCATAAGCCTTCCTCCTTTTCTTTCTTTTCAAGCTGTTTTTCGGTCAGACGTCGTTCCTGACGGCGCAGCCAGATGTAGCCGCAGATACCTCCGGCAATAATCCAGAAAATCGGGTTCGACAGCACCGGGATTTTCGACCAGATGGTCAGCGCCACGACAATCGGTATCCAGACCGTCTTCCAGCCGATTTTGGCGGACTTAGCCGAGGTGATGACCGGAGCGACAATCAGCGC
Organism: uncultured Muribaculaceae bacterium; assembly: GCA_902494515.1. Lineage (GTDB taxonomy): Bacteria > Bacteroidota > Bacteroidia > Bacteroidales > Muribaculaceae > UBA7173. The sequence continues at coordinate 40,683 of CABUTS010000004.1, forward strand.
CACGACCGCCGGACGGATGCCGCGGAATATCGCCGACACCACGCGGTTGTTCTGAATCAGGTCAGGTGTCAGGAAAATGGCAATCGTCAGGATTATCAGGAAGCTCGGCAAAATAGTGCCGAGCGCCGCAGCCACGCTCCCCTTCATTCCCTTCAGCCTGTCCCCCACCGCTACCGAAATATTCACGGCCAGGATACCGGGCAGCGACTGCGCAACTGCCAACAGGTCCAGGAATTCCTCTTTCTTAATCCATTTACGGTTCTCGACCACCTCCCTCTGAATCAGCGAGATCATAGCCCATCCGCCCCCGAAAGTAAACGCTCCGATTCTCAGAAACGACACAAATAGCTTACCGTAAATCCCCCTGCCGGTATACGCCTCGGAGTCTTTGTCAGGCAAGCTGTTATGTTGATGTGTATTGCCGTTCTTAAGCTCTTTGTTCATATTCTTAACATCCATGATGTTCATTACCGGTTAACGTCGCGAAACAAATCGTCCGCGGTCACTTCATTTTGAATCTGCCCCCATTGCTTGTTGTGCTTCACGCCATATATGGTTACGAACGTCAAGTGAAGTGCCTTGTTTGTCTTCGTCGTTGAGCGAAACAACTCTGTACGCTCGCTGAGGTGTGCCATATACGAAGGGGTGATATCATAGGGATTCAGGGAATACTTCATTTCGCACAGGTTTATAACTTCATCCCGGCGGTCAATGATAAGGTCAATCTGCGCTTTTCGTTGGCCGTTATCTCCTGAAATCCAGGATGACACCGAGGACTGTATCCCATTAATGCCCAAGGCCATTTTTATCTGAGGTATATGATGCAGACAGACCTGTTCGAAGGCATAGCCGGCCCATGCGCGATGAGAGGGCGAATCAATGTTCGTAGTCCAATACTCATCGTCGCTCTGGTTGCCCTTGACCTGTTTGAGGTAGAAAAGAGTAAACAAATCTGTAAGCTGATACAATTTATCACGGTCTATTTTGCCGAAAGCATTGTATTCGCGAATGAAATCACACGTGATCAGATTGTGAAGAGCTTCTGAGAGTTCCCCGCCACCGTTCAGTTTCAAAGCAGCCATGATTTCCATGCGGGTCATGCCGATTGCTTTCTTTGCCAGCAATTCGACAATTCTCTTGTATATCTTAGACTCTTTGAACAGCGATTTGAACAGTAAATCATATTCCATTCGCAGTTCTCCGGAATGGTGGAAGAAAAGTCGGTCGATGTTCTGGGAAAGACTCAGCGATTTGTCCACCTTCGAAAGATAGAAAGGTGTTCCACCCATAGTCATGTAACATTCCACAATCTGATGCCGATTCCATTTAACCCCCTTGAATTCAAGCATTTTCTCAGTCTCGTAGAGGTTGAAAGGCGCGAGATAAATGCGGCGGTTCACCCGGTTGTGCAATCCTCCGTTATCTCCGAGAAGTTTGTCAGTCATCCATGTCGTGGCCGAGCCGCACACAAAAAATTTGAGATTGGGCTGGCTGTCACCCCAACCGTTCCAGAATAATTCGAGGGCATTGAAAAACCTTGAACGCGGAGTGTCAAGCCACGGCAACTCGTCAAAAAAGACTATTATTCGGTCTTTCTTCAGCGAACTCAGGTATTCTTCGAGCTGACGGAAGGCGGTCATCCAGTTTTTAGGTTTTGGCCATGATTTCCCAGAATATTTCATGAGCTGTGCATTGAAATATTCCAGCATCTCAGACATGGTGCTTTTGAATACACCGGTCATGTAGAAATCGAACTCCCCTTGAAAGTACTGCTTGATGAGGTATGTTTTCCCAACGCGCCTTCGTCCATACACCGCAACAAATTCGGGTGAGCTCGACTGAACACATTCCCGGAGTATTTTTTGCTCAAATTCTCGGCCAATTATCTTATCCATAACATCAAAACCTTTTTGCAAAAGTACTAATATTTATGGTAAACGGCAAGCAAATATCGTTATAATTGCTCCCTAACCTCTAAATTTTACCACTTAGGGAGGAATTATAACGCGATCTGGCCTCATTCTTCAGAACTGACCATCATCCTCCGCGACTATTTCTCATCCCCCAGTCCCAGCCTATCGAGCCAACAGAGTACCAGATGGAAACATCCTTGTCCGGGGGCAGTTTCTGAACTACAATAGCATGTCTGGTGAAATAGAGCTGCTTGATATTATCGACATCGACGTTGATATCTGATGACTTGATACATATCGCCCAGTTATAGGCACCTTCCATGTCGATGAAATATCTGCACCGGTAAGTATCAATCGTCCAGAAGTGAACATTGTACGTAATCAGCAACGTATAGTCATCGAAGTTGAAGTTCTTAAAGGCTTCGGAGCTGCCGAACGGGTCGTCGGGCAGCTCTGAAAGGCTGTTGACTACAATATCCTTATCCGTCCATTTTCTGAATATTTCCCGGCTTTCGCTGTCGTCGATATCGACTGCTACGGTCATAGGCAAATAACTGTCGATTATCGGCAGATTGATTTCATTTTTCGGCTCGTCGTTATTGTTGCACGAACACAACACGAAAGCCAATACCATGATTACCAGATGAATATACTTCATTTTAGAAAAACTGACTTGATAATATAATAACGCATTCCCCGCTATTATATTGCCGTCAGCCCACTAAAACATAAAATCACCAACTCCCCCCAAAAACTTTTGTACTCAACTCTTACAGCAAATCAAAATAGTACATTCGTGTACAGAGCTGTTCGTTGTCAGGTATACCGTAAAATGCTTTTTCGTTTTCTTCGCGAGGAAACAATGGTTTGAATCCATTCCGCTCGTAGTATTTAATTGCATGCTCGTTATTCATCACATCAACCAAAATAAATCTACATCCCGTTTCATTGTCAGTTCCGTCAAACCAGTTTTTGACGTAATCCATAATCTGTTTGCCGATACGATACTTCGAGCATTGAAAATCAACATTGACACCAATTCGGCCGATTAAAACCGCTGGATATGAACGACCACGTTTAGAAAATGGAATGGAATTATTGGTTTTTCGCCTGGCATTATTTTGTAAATGAGTAGTCTGAATACTGGCATTAGCAAGTGTTACCATTCCCACACATTGTGTATTATCTTCGTGTAAAAGCCAACAATAAGTTTTGCCCATAAGCTCTTTCTCATAGGCAATAGCTTCATTGGTGAAGAAATCATCAAGATCATCATCACCACACGAAAAAGGTCTGATGTTTGTAAGGATGTCGTTGTTCAGCTTGAACATCCTGCAATCATAAGACAAAGAGAATGTTAGGCCTCCGGTATCTGTTTGTGCCATGACGGGACTGCTTCACGAAGTTGTCTATGCATTTCACGAGCTGCTCTACGTTCTTCAGCAGAAACTGTACGACGTGGCATTGCCAGTCTTGCATCAGCCTGACGTTCGAACTCATCGGCTATTTCGCCGGAGAGAATCGGAACTTGTTTGATAGGTATTGCCATAACTACATCATTTTCTGCAAAGTTACGTAATTATAACGATATATGCAAGCATTTTATTAGCTGACGCGTTCCATAAGGTTCCATCTGGGGCATCTGGAGCATCTGGGGCGATTGACAAACGTATGCAGCCGTAGTTGGAGAGAATCAGCGCGATACCTTGTGGTTTATGGGGTCAATGAGAGACTGGATGGCAGGGGCGAGCGGAAGGGTGTTGGCCGGCATCACGAATTCCTGGCTGCGGTTTTTCTCATTGCGCAATTCCTTGTATTCTTCGGGTGTCAGATACTCGATGGAAACGGGGTATTCCTCGATATAGCTGTCGATCTCCATGGCATCCTTAACCCTCATTATCTTTTTGAAAAGTTTCCCTTTCGCAATGATATGCAGGTTGCAGGTTCCGTAAAGGAATTCGCGTATGGTGTACTTGCCGGAATCGCTGTAGCGGTAGGCCTCCCGGCATTTGACCGTGGTCAAATCCATGGTCAAGCCAAACATCTTGAAGAACCAGGGTTCCCAATGATGGTCTTTGTAGTCAGCCAATGCGTCGTGGTCTACAGTAAAGAAATCGTTGAACTTGCGGAAAGCTACCTTGGGATAGAATTTGCCCTGAACGGTGTCGGTTGTTGCACCTTGCATGAAAGTTTCCGGGGCTTTCTTTTCACCGCCCGGCACAAGCGAGATGATTTTCATGAATGAAAGCGATGATATATCGTCCTCCGGGTTGGGACGGAGCAGGCTGTCGAGCCCGGCGGAATTCGCCAGTCGTCCATAGCATCGCCTGTTGAGTTCCCGTGCCGAGGTGTCACTCTTCCTGAAGCCCTTGACCTTGCCGTCAGCAAAGAAATATTCAAGCATATATTCGCCGTACATCTGCATGGTGTCGGACGGTGTGGCGCCGGTGCAATATTCGCGGGCGTATGTCACAACGCGGGTAATCGGGCGGGAGGCCGGAGAAACCGTGACCTCGGATATCGCGTAGGTTGCCGGAGCCATGAACAGTGTGTCGATGTGATTGTCGGCTGTCGCGGACTCATATCCGATGCTGCGGACCGAGACCGGGAAATCCTTGTCAGCGAGCTTGATACCGCCGTTCACGTCAGTAACACCCATAATGATTCCCTGCGACGATATTACCGACGCACCGACAACGGGAGCCTGTTCTCCTTTGTCCCAGACAGTCAGTTGGCTTTTGGCAAACATGGTAGCAGCACAAGCCACGCACGTCAGCAGACAGATTGCAATTCTAATAGATTTCATAGCTAAAGCGAATGATGTGATTCTCAGTACCGGATATTCCGGCATATCCGATATTTTGGTGAGATGTTTTTAATGTTAGACGCAGGCAACGGCCAATTAGTTGCATCGAACTTTATCGTCCAGTGCTAAGTCGCAGCAAATCAGCGGAATTTACGAATTATTAATCAAAAATTTATGTATTGTGAACGCTGAATTGATGAATTGTGAATTGTATTTTACGAATTGTGAACGGATTAACCCGGAGCTGGTGTTAAATTTGTGACAGAATAAATCATTCCGCATCATCCCAATGAAAAAAGTTCTGTTATCTGTTCTCACTACGCTCATCGCCCTTCTGTTTCCGGCGACCATGAGCGCCCAGCTCTATGTTATCGATTCTGCCACCCAGGACTCGGTTAACGTGAACACCATCACCATCACCTCCGACGGCAGCGAAACCCTCGGACTTCCGGTTGTCTGCAAATTACCCAAAGGCGAGACTGTGAAAGTAGAACGCCTGCTCAAAGGTCAGACCGCCTACGGCGTCATCAAAATCGACGGCAAGGAGTATGGCATCATTGGTCCTGGGGTCCTGGTTTTCAGTGACGAGAATCCTGAAGGAACCGTCGATATTTTCGGCAACACACGCGCGAACGTCAATCATTCGGCAGCCGGCAAATTTTTCGTCTCTCCTGTCCCCTACTGGATCATCGCAATCCTCTTTGTTGTTGCGATGGCGTTTGCCTTCCTCGGGCTGAAAATCCAGGCGCTGCGCAAGCCAGCGCTGTTCGTTGTTCCGGTTGCTGTAGCAATCGCATCACTGATGGAGGTCTGGGCCTACTGGACGTGGGGAAGCAACGCCTTCTGGTGGTGCGACTCCGAAACCTACAGCTTCTTCGGTTCGCTGCTCCGCGCCATACCGTTCGTGGTTTTCGTGGCCTTCCAGCTCGGCAGTATCTTCCTGTATAAGGAGTTGCTTGTAGGCAAACGTCTCGCCGATGAGCTGTCAATCAAGGCTATGGCTATCAGTATGGGCATCAGCCTTCCGGTGTTCTTCATTTCGATAATCGCATTGTTCTTCGCCGGAGTCAATGACGACACCAACATTCTGATTTAGGTACTCCTGTTTATTCTGACCCTTGCAATCGGCTCCTTCATCTCGCTCCGCCGCAACACCGCGGTTCTCGGGAAATTCAACGGCACAGCCTTTACGATCTTCGGCGCCATTTACATTCTCGGCGCCATGGTGGCGATTGTCGGACTGCTGATTATCCTCTTCAAGCTGATATTGCAGGTCATCATCATTGTCGCCGGTGTTATCGGTGTGGGATTCGCCATGGGGAGCAAGGGCGCTTCCAGCGCTACAAGCTACAAGACAGTCTATTACGACCAGAAGGGTGGCAAACACGATTCGGAATACATGGCCCGCAAGTCCAACGACGATATGATTTTCAAGAACTAATCCTTTCCCCGAATAACGTGAAATTCCCCGGAAGCGGATATCGGCTTCCGGGGGATTATAACGTCAGGACATTTTATTTCTTGTCGGGGTTGTCGGCGGGAACTTTGACCTTCGGGCCTCTTTTGCCCTTGGGACCTTTGGTGCCTTTGGGACCCTTGTTGCGGTCGCCGTGATGGTTGCCCATGCGGTTCATCATGCGACGTTCAAGACGATACTCCTGGTTGAGCTGGTCCTCGGTGAGGAACTGGGCGTAAATATCGTAGTATTTCTTGCGCAGGTCAAGGATTTTCTGACTGTAGTCGAGGCTCTGTTTTGCCGAAAGGCCTTTCGGCGAGCCGAGGGCCCAGAGTTCCTTCTGGAACTGGCTGTAAGCATCGACAAACTTCTGGGTTGTAGCCTCGTCTAGGGCGAGTTTCTGAGCGATATACTGTGCCTGTTTGGTGGCGAACTGCTCGCGTTTGGCCTGACGGTCACCGGTGTTCTGAGCCGTAACACTCATTCCGCTGACGGCCATGATAAGGGCAAGAAAGAGAAATTGAATCAGCTTTTTCATTGTTCTGAATTATCTTGGTTAATGTAAATATCTTCGTTGTAAATGTCGGAGAGATAGTCCTGATCATCCTCGCTGAGGCTTGCGTAGGCATTGTCGATCTGCATCAGCGGATCCACACTGGCGTCGGCGGAGGAGAACACCAGCACCATGGCCACGCAGGCTGCGGCTGCGATACCGATGGCTGCGCGCCAACGCTGAAGCCGGATTTTACGCGGTTTTCCGAGCGCAGGCATTACTGCCTCCGCAACCCTGGCTTCCATCTCGTCGAACGCTCTGTCGGGCACCGTGTAGGGCATCCGTTTGCCTGTTCTGTTGAAATCAAATTTCCGTTCCATAAGACTCCATGTATTTGATTATCTTCTCTTTGGCGATATGATAGCTGGCCTTGACGCTTGAGGCCGACGAGCCTACAACCTCGGCGATTTCCCCGTAGTCCATCTCGTCGTAGTAGCGCATATTGAACGCCATCTGTTGCTTTGGGGGCAAAGAAAGGATTGCGTTCTGCAGCTTCACGGCCTCCAGCTCTGTGAAATCCACATACTCCTCGGCGGTTATCCGGCGGACTTCGGAACATTCCTCGTCGTCGATTGACAGGAACTCACTCCTGCGCTTGCGCAACAGATTGATAGCCTCGTTGGTGGCAATCCGGTAAATCCATGCCCTGAACGTGCAGTCGCCGCGGAATTTCCCGACCGACCGGAATACGTTGATGAAGGTCTCCTGCGTGGCATCCATAGCATCGTCGTGATGAATCACCAGACGGCGGATGTGCCAGTAAATCGGCTCGCGAAACTGCGCCATCAGCATGCGGAACCCTTTCTCCGGGTCCCTCTGCAATGTTTCGATGTATTCGCTGTCCTTCATCATGGTTTCATTCGGGGCGTTGCCTTGTGGCTCCGCATCATATCGTTCTGAATATATGACGCCCCGAAATCCCCGTTGTCAAAAATCCCCTTACAATTTTTCTGTTTCGTTAAGATATTTACATAAATCCCGGAGCAGAATAACATATACTCCACTTCCTCACGTATGTTAGATTTTATTCCGGATGCAACAAAGTTACGGTGTTGTGAGCTGACGGAGAGGGGTGGCGCCGAGAATCGAGGCGGCTTCGGAGTAAGAGCTGTAAAATGAACCGAAAATGCGCGAGGCTCCGGCGAGCAGAAACATCTCCACTGCAGCATCCTTGATTCCGGCAAGAGACGCCCGGGACGCCGGACGCGGATTGCAGATGATTTTATCCGGACCAAACTGTTTGCAGAACTTCTGCTTTGTGGCCTCGCTGTCGGTTGCAAGATAGAATTTTATGGAAGGATCCTGCTCGAGATTTTTCTCAATTTCGGCTTCGAAAAGATGGTCAGGGCTGTGGCTTATCGACATAAGGTTGTCGGTGCGGCGGATATGCAGCCCGATATAATCCGGCCCGAGCATCTGCTTCGCGGCGTCTACTCGTGTCTGCATCTCATCGTTCAGCCGGAAAAGCGAACGGTAAAAACCGTCCTCAAACGGATGGAAGATTGTGCCGGCCTGAATATACACCGATCTGATCCCGGAATCCAGCACCGGTCTCAGCGGATTGTCTGATTCACGCATCATCTCCTTCAGGGGTGAAAGGCTGTCGAAATAGGAACGTGAAAAGCACTTTAACGTCAAAGCCGAAACATAAAGATTCCTGCGCCGCGGAATCGAATATTTCAGGGCATACGCTGCAGCGGACGGATATGCAATTCTCCCCTTCAACTCCTCCGGAACAACGAAAACATCCTCAAATCTCGCGGCCAACTCATCGTTCACTGCCCATACAACACGAAAGTCCGCTTCGGTCTCCTTAGCCAAAGAGATTCCGGACGCAATGCACCGCATTCGGTTAGCCAGCCCTCCTGCCGGGTTCAGAACAATCAGAGACATGAGCTTTTTAAATTAAATGAAAGATTTGTCCGGAACATACAAATAAATGAAAAATTTGTCCGGGACATATAGGTGAGGGAACGATTTCAGTCATTCCATCACAAAGTTAATAACTATTTTCCGGACCTGCAATCAACCGTCTGATTTTTTGCATTTTGTTTTGAAAACCGCCCAAAGAGCAAGGTTAGAGTCATCTGTGACTCAATAATGCAGGTTTCGGCAACAAACGCGACATATGTAAGCCGGCATCAAATGTGGTATATTCGGCGGTTTGGTTTTAACTTTGCATGGAGACTTACATTTAAGACTCCGATTTGCATTTGTAAAAGGAATTTTGTAATTTTACAATCCACATCTGTGCCATGAGTCCACATCTGTCTCATGAGCCTAAATCTGTCCCATGAATTTAAATCTGTCCCATGAATCACAATATTGTATCTAAAGCTCTTTTTCTGGCCTTTGTGCTGCTGATGAATCTGACGTCGGCAGCACAGTCGCGTTATAATTTCCGGCATTTCGACACTCAGGGGCTCCAGGTTATTGACATGGTGACTGACAAAGACGGGGTCGCGTGGTTCGGCACAATAGCCGGGCTGGTGAACCTGCCTCAGCTTAACAGCTATTCACATAATGTTTACAATCATTCCGAAGAACTGCTCAATTCCAGTATCCGTCACATATACAGTCTGGGGGATGCCCTGTTGCTGAAGAAATCTGACAACAATGCTTTCCTCTATTACCCGCGGGAAAACCGGGTGGAAAAAGATGCTCTGACCCTGCTTCGCAAACAGGGTCTCAGTCTGGAGCGGAATTTCGCAACGGTTCGCGGTGCTGACGGCACTCACTGGCTGATGCAGGGCGACGGACTGTATCTGATTCAGGATGATTTCTCATTGATAAAGACCCTCAAGACAGGATACAAGAATGAAAACCTCTATGTCGGCGCCACAAACGGCCGTTATCTCGCGGCTCTCTCCCAGCAGGCTCTCTATATGGTGTCGCTGAAAGATGGCGCTATAACGCGCAGAACCGAGCTCCCCGCCGAGTTTGCGGACAGGGACCTGGTGTATGTGGCTGTAGACTGCAACGACGACGTATGGGTGAGGTTCCACAACAGGGCTGCCCGATACAGTCTGACTGAAAACCGCTGGTATCCCACGCAAACATATCCTTCAATCATTTCTGACCTCGCTTTCGACAACAATGGCAACCGATGGATGGCTACCATCGCCGACGGCATATTCATCTACGAACCCGGCGGTCGGGTGACGCATCTTGTTTATGAGCCGGAAAATCAGCAGAGTCTGCTCAACAACCGTATTGATCTCCTGCACTTCGACCCGGCGACACAGACGATGTGGGTGGCATACAGCAAGGGTGGACTTTCGGTGTGCGGCGGCGATGCCGGCAGTGTCGTGACGCAGGAACTCGCCGATATCTCCGGGGCGCATATCAAGGCCGACATCCTGACTTTCGCGCAGAGCCGCGACGGACAGACAATATGGATCGGCTGCGAAGACCTGGGGGTGTTCCGCCGGCGGCAGGATGACAACGGCTGGACCAATATCCTGAAAGACGCCTCAGCCACGGCACTGACCGTCGACAGCCGCGGCACCCTTTGGGCCGGTTTCTATCAGTATGGGCTGGTGCGTATTGATGATGCCGGGCTGCAGACAGGATTCCTCGACGGTATGTCGGTTTATGCCGTAGCTGAAGACGACAAAGGCAACATCTACGCCGGCACACAGGGCAACGGTCTGTGGCAGTTCCGTCCCGACAACGGCCGGTGGACCGACACCGGGCTGGTGCCTCAATGGATATTCGACGTCAAATGTCAGCACGGGGTGGTTTACGCCGTGACAACCGAAGGACTCTATTCTTCTTCAGCCGAAGGTAAATGGACCTTGACAGTCCCGGGGGTATTCCGGTATATGCAGACCGACAGCATCGGTTACAAATGGCTTATCGGCGGTGACGGACACAACAGCATAACCCTCCTCGACCCCGACGACAAACCGGTGGCGCTACCCTCTGAGATGGCAGAGCACATAGTAAGCAATATCGCCGTCGACTCCCGCAACAATATCTGGATGGTATGTGACCATGAGCTTGTCATGGCCCGGCATAACGCCTCCGACCCACATAAAATCGAGACTGTTTCATTCAATCTGCTGAACGGCAACAGCGACATATTCTATAACTACCGCGGCATGATGTTCGCCCGCAACGGGGACCTGTGGATCGGGACTTCCAAGGGATATATTGTCATCGATGCCGAATATCTCGACAGCATCACCCGCGCCGGCAAGATGCCGCGGCCCGTCATCGGCAGCATCACTGTCAACGACATCCCGGTTTCCGCAGGTAAAAATTTCAGCGGCCGGCTTCTGCTTGACAGCGACATAATCTATACGAAGAGAATCGAGCTCCGCCACAACGAGAACAACCTCATAATCAAATTCAGCACCCTGTCAGAACCATATCCCCTGATGATGTTCTATCAGGTCGACGGACTTTCTGACTCATGGCATGCCGCCAAGGACAACACCATAGTGCTGTCAAACCTTTCGCCGGGCAATTATAAAGTCTATGTCCGCAGTCAGCTCTCCGAACCGGAGCTGCTTCTGGAGATACATATTGCTCAGCCGCTATGGCTCTCGTGGTGGGCCATCCTGATTTACGCCGCCGCGCTGATATCGGTTATTATTCTGATTAGCAATTATTTCACTCATAAGCGCGCATATAAGCTGCGAATCCATCAGATCGAGCTACAACAGGAAAAAGAGGCGCAGGTCAACGAGATGAAACTCCGGTTCTTCACCAACATCAGCCACGACCTGCGCACACCTCTTTCGCTGATTCTCAGCCCTATCGAGGAGCTTCAGGGGAAGGCTACCGACCCTGAACAGAAGGGGCTGCTGAATGTGGTGCGGAAGAACGCCGACAATTTGCTGACTCTGGTCAATCAGATTCTGGATTTCCGCCGTCTGGAATTCGGCCGAGAGAAACTGGTGCTCTCCTACGGCGATATCGTGCAGCATCTCTCGGACATCTGCAACACCTTCCGGCTTAAGGCCGCCAAGGAGAACATCCGCCTGTCGTTCAGCTCGATTGCCGAGCACGTCGATACAATGTACGACAAGGACAAGCTCTCCAAAATCATGATGAACCTGCTGTCCAACGCCTTCAAATACACGCCTGCCGGCGGCGAAATCAGCATCGGACTGAATATCTCCGACGACAAATTCGTCGTCACGGTGTCCGACACTGGCTGCGGTATTCCGGACGACGAAAAGCCTCATATCTTCGAGCGGTTCTATATGGCATCCGACACCGGCCGACCCGGAATGGGGAGCGGCATCGGACTGCACATCGTCAGGGAATACATCCAGCTCCACGGTGGTGCCATCACTGTCAGCGACAATCCCGGCGGACAGGGCACTCAGTTCGCTTTCACGCTGCCGATGCGCAAGCAGGCGCTGACCGCCGTGGAGAACCACAACAATGAACCGACCCCCGACGAGACGTCGGAGGCCTGCGACGAGCAGGAGGAGCGTGGCAAAACAATCCTGCTGGCCGACGACAACAAGGATATGCTGGAATATATGCGGACCAGCCTGTCGAAATACTATAATATCATAACCGCAGCCAACGGAGCAATAGCCCTGGAACTGCTGAAAGACAACGATGTGGACCTGATCATCAGCGACGTGATTATGCCCGAAGTCGACGGGTTCACCCTCTGCCGCCGGGTCAAGACCGACATCACCACCTCGCATATCCCGGTGGTGCTGCTGACTGCCAAGACCATGTCGGCCGACGAGCTCGCAGGTCTGGAGGCCGGGGCCGACGACTACATCACCAAGCCGTTCAGTCTGAATATCCTGCGCCAGCGCATCTGCAATCTGCTGGAACGGAGTGCCAGTCAGCACGAACGGTTCGTCAGCGAAGCCGATATAGCGCCGTCGGAAATCACCGTGACGTCGCTCGACGAGCGGTTCCTCGAGCGGGCAATCGCCATTGTGGAAAACCATATAGCCGAAGCCGATTTCAGTGTCGAGACCTTCAGCGCCGAAATGGGGATGCACCGGGCGCAACTGTATAAGAAACTACAGCACATCACCGGCAAGTCTCCTCTGGAGTTCATCCGCCTGCTGCGCCTGAAACGGGGGCGTCAGCTGCTGGAACAGAGCGGACTCTATGTGTCCGAGGTAGCCTACAAGGTCGGCTTCAATTCCCCGCGAATCTTCTCGAAATACTTCAAGGAGGAGTTCGGCATAACACCCAATTCACTCAAGGGGCAGAATACCTGACAATAGTTCCCTGCACACAGTAAGTTATTGATTTATATGCTCCCATCTGCCTTAGGCGACAAACCAGGCAGGTGGGAGCAACATTTGTGACATATCCCCGGCTGCAGTTGCAAACAGCAACAAACGTGGCCTATCAAACGCCGCCGTATTTTTGGAATTCACTGCTGCCGGGAAGTAATTTTGCATCACGAATTTTAAAAAATCAATCTTCATTAATTAACCTCTAAATCTAATGAAAGCAATAATTTCATTAATGCTGATGGCTTTAGTCTCAATCGGGCTTCACGCCGAGGTCCGATTGCAGGGCACGGTCATCGGCGAGAATGACGGCGAGCCTCTGATCGGAGCCACGGTTGCTGTCACCGGCACAGGCACCGGCACGAGCACTGATCTCGACGGACATTTCTCAATCACTGTTCCCGACGGCAAGAAAACCATCACGGTATCATACGTCGGGTATGAACCTCAGACAGTCGATATCTCCGGCAAGACGGAAATCAATGTCACACTGAAGGAAGCGGCCAGCGCACTCTCGGAAGTCGTAGTGGTCGGTTACGGTACAATGCGCAAGCGCGACCTTTCGGGCGCCGTGTCGCAGATCAAAGCCGAAGACATCATGAAGGGTGGCGCGATGGATGTGTCGCACGCCCTGCAGGGAAAACTCGCCGGTGTGCAGGTGCAGCAGAGCGACGGTACCCCCGGCGGCGGTGTGACTATCACCGTCCGTGGTGCCAACTCCTTCCAGACCAATTCGCAGCCCCTCTACATCGTCGACGGTGTCCCCTTCGAAACGGGCGACACCCCCAGCAACTCCGACTCACAGAACACCACCACCAACCCGCTGAGCTTCATCAACCCCAACGATATCGCCAGCCTCGAGGTACTCAAGGATGCATCTGCAACCGCCATCTACGGCTCCCGCGGCGCCAACGGTGTGGTCATCATCACTACAAAGAAGGGTCAGGCAGGCAGCACCAAGGTAGAGCTTACCGCCAACTTCGCCGTGTCGAAGATTGCCCGCAAGCTCGATGTGCTCCAGCCTTTCACCTACGCCAACTATATTAATGAACAGACACTGAATTCCCGTTTCTACGAGGGTTCGATGGCATCCCGTCTCCCCTACGACGGCACATGGGGCTACAAATATCTCGGCAACGGCCGCCCGGATTACTCCACCGGCGAATACACTCCGAAGCCCGAAGACTTCCTGAATCCCGGCTGGTACCGCGACGAATACGGCAACTACTCGCAGGTGGGCGTCGCCGACTGGCAGGACCTCATCTACCGTACCGGCATCAGTCAGGACTACAACCTCTCGGTTTCCGGCGGCGACGACAAGGGATACTACCTCTTCTCGGGAAGTTTCTCGGACCAGGACGGTATCATCAAGGGCTCCGGCTACCAGCGCTACACCTTTCGCGTGAATATCGCGCGCCACATCACCAACTGGCTTGAAATCGGAACCAACCAGAGCTTCACCCACTCGAGCACCGACTTCGCCAAGACAACCTCCGACCAGTCCGGCGTAATCCGTTCGGCTCTTGTATTCCCCCCGACCTACGATCCCGACATGGAGCAGACCCAGTCCGACCAGCTGTCGTGGCTCGCCGCCAACCCCTCGGCTTACGTCAACAACGCCCGCGACCAGGTGAAGGGTATCAACTGGTTCTCCTCGTCGTTCGTTGAACTGACTCTGACCGACTATCTGAAATTCCGCCAGAACCTCGGTATCTCCTATACCGACAATCATCGCGGCGCCTATTATGACCGCTCGACCTACGAGGGCAAAGCGCCGACCAACGGCAAGGCTTACAAAGGTTCCGACCGCTGGCAGGGGCTGACGATGGAGTCGATTCTCACCTTCAACAAGGAGTTCAATCCCAACCATCACCTGAACGTGATGGGCGCCTTCACCTTCGAGAGCGGCACATGGCACAACGAGGCTGTGTCGGCCACCAACTTCCCCGACGACATGACGATGGACTTCGACATGAGCCGCGCCCTTGACAAGGCAGTCCTGGCATCCTCGACCGGCACCCAGCGTCTGGTTTCGTTCCTCGGACGCGCCAACTACTCGCTGATGGACCGCTACATCTTCACCGCCAGCGTCCGTACCGACGGCAGCTCCAAGTTCATCACCAAGAACAAGTGGGCCACTTTCCTCTCCGGCGCCGTGGCATGGCGTATCTCCGAGGAGAAGTTCCTCCGCGACCTGAACATCTTCCAGAACCTCAAGCTCCGCGCCAGCTACGGCGAGACCGGTAACCAGGGCATCGGCGCCTACCGCACCATTCCGCAGCTCGGTTCGGCCAACTATCCTTTCGGCGGCTCCCTCTCGGCCGGCTCCTCGATGACCTCCGACCCCGTCAGCGACAATCTCCGCTGGGAGACAACCCGCCAGTGGAACCTCGGTCTCGACGCCGCCTTCTTCAACGACGGCCGTCTGCACTTCACCGTCGATTATTATTACAAGAAAACCCGCGACCTGCTCCAGGATGTTGTAATCCCCGGTTCCACAGGTTTCCAGCAGATGACCGTCAACATGGGTAACGTCTCCAACGAAGGTCTCGAAATCACCGCCGGATTCAACAATATCCTGCGCAATACTCCGGTACAGTGGAGCATCACGGGCAACATCGCCTGGAACAAGAGCAAGATTTCCGGTCTCCCCTCCGACCAGTTCGCCCGCAAGCTCTGGAGTTCGGCCGACGAGGTCTTCATCCAGCGCAACGGCTGCCCCATCGGCGCCATCTACGGCTACGTTGAGGACGGGTTCTATGACAACGAAGCCGAAGTCCGGGCAGATCCGCAGTACACCAACGCCAGCGACGCCACCGTTAAGGCCATGATCGGCGAAATCAAATACCGCGACCTTGACGGCGACGGACAGATTACCGCAGACAAAGACCGCTGCATCATCGGCGACACCAACCCCGACTTCGTCTACGGTATCACCAACAACCTGACCTGGAAAAACTTCAATCTCTCCTTCATGTTCCAGGGCACATGCGGCAACGACATTTTCAACGGTAACCTCATGGACGTGAAGATGGGCAATGTCGGCAATATCCCGCAGTTCGCCTACGACGGCCGATGGACAGCCGAGAATGCCGCCAACGCCACCTGGCCCCGCGCTACCGCCGGCTACAACCGCAACTTCAAGCTCTCAAACCGCTATGTCGAGGACGGTTCCTACTTCAAGCTCAAGAACATCACCCTCGGATACAACTGGATGAACCCGTTCAAGGGTGTTTCGGCAATCAAGCTCTCCTTCACCGCCACGAACGTCTTCACCATCAGCAACTACTCCTGGATGGATCCCGACGTCAACGCCTTTGGCGGCGACTCCTCGCGCCGCGGTGTCGACATCTACTCCTACCCGAGTGCCCGCACCTTCTCCTTCGGACTTAACATGAGTTTCTAATACCCCCTGAATTACGATATGACAATGAAAAAAATTCTATATAAAGCCAAGTCGCTTATCCTCATGTCGGCGCTTGCCGCGACCTTTGCCGGAGGATTCACTTCCTGCAACGATTACCTCGAGGAAAAGCCCAGTCATCTGGTGGTGCCCGATCAGCTGGGCGATTCGCAGGAAGCCTGCGACCAGTGGGTTGCAGGTGTCT
The DNA here is from genome assembly GCA_902494515.1 of uncultured Muribaculaceae bacterium. Taxonomy (GTDB): domain Bacteria; phylum Bacteroidota; class Bacteroidia; order Bacteroidales; family Muribaculaceae; genus UBA7173. The sequence continues at coordinate 57,243 of CABUTS010000004.1, forward strand.
ACTCCAAGTGGATCAACGATATGTTCCGCTGGTCAAACTTCCCCAAGGTGCTGGAACTCGACGCCGACTATACCTCCGGTCCCGACTGGTGCTTCTCCTCGATTGGCGCCGGCAACTTCCAGGGGGATGCTTCGGCCATGAACACCATGTGGTTCGGCTGCTACGCCATTATCTCCCGCGCCCGTCTGGCCGAGACCTACATCTCGAAGATGAATTCAATCTCCGAGGACTATAAGAACAACGCTCTGGGCGAAATTCATTTCCAGGAAGCGTTCGCATACTTCCTGCTGGTCCGTGCCTACGGAGCAGTGCCTATCCGCGAGAAGCATATCACCGAGGGCGAACCCGCGGATGCTCCCCGCCAGCCCGTGGAGAAGGTTTACGAGCGCATCATCACCCTGCTTGAGGATGCCGCCTCGAAGCTCTACCCCGTCGACAGCCCGAACTACCGCGCCGGCCATGTCAGCGCCGGAGCCGCCGCCGGCATGCTCGCCAAAGTCTACGCCACCATGGCCTCGGCAGCCATGCCTGCCGGAACAATGGTTAACGTCCGCACCGGTCAGCCCTGGGAATACCGCGGCGACAAGAAATATCACGCCGGTCTGGTGAATGTCCCCATCGCCAAGCGTGCGGTCGACGGTTATGAGAACATGGACGCCAAGGCTCTCTACGGGAAAGCCGCGCAGTGGGCCAAGGATGTGATTGACGGCAAGTATGGCCGCCACACCCTGCTGGACTACGACCGTCTCTGGACCAAAGCCGCCTGCAACGAGAGTGAATTCATGTTCTCCATCCAGTCCATCAACGGCAACGAAATCTACTCCAACGCCATCCACAACTACTATGCCGGCACCTTCGGCGCCTCCTCCGACATCATCGTAGAGGGTCACTGGGTCGGCAACACCACCCACTGGTACAATCTCTTCGAGTCGCAGGACCGCCGCATCGTCGACGGTGTACAGCACCGTTTCCGCTACACCTATAATGAGGAGAAGGGCCAGGGTATGTACTACCCCGCCAACGAGGAATGGAAAATCAAAGCCACCGGCTACAACAACAACGACGAATATGTCGCCGACCCCGTGGCTCCCTTCAACGACGGAATCCAGTATTACAACAACGACGGCTCGGAGTGCATCGCCTTCACCACCAAGTATTCTGATGTCACCGACCCGACTATAAAGTTCGCCGACGTCAACTGGCCCTTCCTGCGCTACGCCGATGTGCTGCTGATCTACGCTGAGGCCATGGCTGAGACCGACCATTCCGACGTGGCTGTGACTTACCTGAATCAGGTGCGCACCCGCTCCGAAGCGACTCCCGCCACCGACCCGGGCGATCTGGTGAAACTTCGCTCGCTCATCCTCGAGGAGCGCGCCCGCGAGTTCGGCTGCGAGGGCGACCGCCGCTGGGATCTGCTCCGCTGGGGCATCTACCTCGACGCCATGAACGCCATCGGCGGCCGCGACGAATGCGACATCCTCAAGAACCGCTCCGAGCGTCACCTCCTCTACCCCATCCCTCAGGATGAAATCAACTCCAACAATCTCATCAACGAAAACAATCCCGGTTGGAACTAAAAAGAAACACAATCATGTACAGCAAGTTATATATCCCCGCTCTTCTGCTGGCAGCCACTTTTGCATCATGCTCCGACGTGGTGCACTATGAGGAGGACGCTGTCGACATCTTCGAGTCCAACGGGGCACCGGTTATCAACGCCATCTACGACATCTCCGACACCGAGGGCACAGCTCCCCTCGACGGGGGCTCGCTGAACCAGATGATCCGAATCAGCGGCGCAAACCTGAGCCACGCCACCGAGATCACCTTCAACGGAATCCCCGTAGACCTCACTCAGGTCTACGCCACCTCGGCCAACAGCTACATCAAGATTCCCCGTGTGATTCCGGAGAATGTCACCAACGAGCTGGTCTACACTACCGGGCTCGGCACCGTACGGCGCGAATTCACCGTCGACATCCCGAGCCTCCGCCTCGAAGGTCTGGCCAACGAGTTCTGCGCCGCCGGCGAGAGCGTCCAGGTCAACGGCGAATACTTCGACCTCTTCGGTTTCGGTCAGGAGGGAACGGCAGCCAGCATCCGCATCAACGGCACAACCCTCGAGGTCGATTCCCTCACCGAGAACTATATGAGCATCGTTATCCCCGAGAATACTCCCGACAACTCCCTGATTGAGTTCGCCTGGACCGAAGTCGGCGGCAAACAGTACAGCAAGAAGATTCCGTTCCGCTACAAGGAATACATCTTCATGCCCGACCTCAACGCCGTGGGCTGGTGGGATTCCTCGGTTAAGAAGTACATCACCGACGGTTCGCAGGCCGGCGAGCCCGTATCATGCTACGGCAACTACTTCCATCTTACCGGTCACTTCGACCAGTGGGGATGGAACTCCTTCGGCGGCGGTTTCAACTGGCCCGGTCTCGACTGCCGCGAGAATCCTCAGGACTTTGTGTTCAAGTTCGAGATCTGCTCCGCAGCCTCCAACCCCTTCTATGATTCCGAAGGCTACGGCTACCAGTTCGGCCTGAACGACTCCGACCTGTCGCCCTGGAACCCCTCGGTGGGCGTGAGCTTCAACACCTACGGCGAATGGCGCACCGTATCCATTCCTTTGGATAAAGTTTCCTCCAAAGGACTGCCTGAGCCCAACACATGGTGTAACTTCGTGATGGTGATGCAGCCAAACACCTCCGGCGGCTGGGACGTGAACCACAGTTTCGCAAACTTCCGCGTAGAGCCGGCTGAATTCTAATCGCCAAACACCGAAACAGCAGAATTCCAATCCTTATCCAGAACATTTAAAATGAAAAAACATATATTATTATTCGCCGCAGGAATCATGGCGGCAGGAGCTATGCTCCTGACCTCCTGCGACGACGAGGCTGACAAGTTCCCGCCCAAACCGCAGCAGGACCCCGAGGCCGCTCCGAAGGTGCTCGCCACCCTCCCGGAAATGAACACCACCACCGCTCCGACCGGCACTGAAATCGTCATCGAATACGACCGGCAGATATACCTCACCCCGGTAACCACCATCAGCGTGAACGGCGAGTTCATCGACGAAGGGGTCGAGGTCCGCGACGAAAAGAAACTCGTCATCCCTTACGTTACCTACCCCGGCCGCAAGTATACTGTCAACGTTACCAATCCATCGGTCCGCGACGAGAATTACAATTTCTCCGCGACTCTGGAATACAGTTTCGTCACCAAGGCTCTGAGCATCATCGACCCCGATATGTTCCAGATCGCGTCGGCACCTGTCAATCCCTCGGCCACTCCGCAGGCCGTGCAGCTCTACAATCTGCTTGTCGAGAACTTCGGCAGCCGAGTATTCTCCGGCGCCGTGGCTCAGGGCTGCCACGATATCATCTCCGCCAACATTCTCAAGTCCATGACCGGCCAGCATCCTGCCATCAACTGCTTCGACTTCATGGAGCATTACCAGCAGGCTCCCGTGAACCCCTCGGGATGGGCCACATCGAACTACACCGACATCACTGTCGACAAGGACTGGGCCGAGAAAGGGGGCATCGTTTCCTATCAGTGGCACTGGCACGTTCCCAAGACCGAGGCCGACCGCGACAACTTCAACCAGTATGCCTTCTACTGCAACGGCGCCAACTCCAGCACCACTGACTTCTCGCCGGCCAACGCCCTGAAGGAAGGTACCTGGGAGAAAGCCATCATAGACCGCGACATCAACGCCGTGGCTGGTTATCTGCTCAAACTCCAGGAAGCAGGAATCCCCGTTCTGTGGCGTCCTCTCCATGAGGCTGCCGGCAATACCAACACCTACAACGGCGGCAAGGCATGGTTCTGGTGGGGCAACTCCGGTCCCGAAGTGTTCAAGGAACTCTGGGTGTATCTCTTCAACAGTCTGAAGGCTAAGGGTGTGAACAACCTGATATGGGTGTGGACCTCCTGCGGTAACGATCCCGACTGGTATCCCGGCGACGAATATGTCGATGTCATCGGTCTCGACTACTACGAGAGCGACCCCGAAAAGTATCACCTCTCGCTGGCCGACAAGATGGGTATTCTTCACAGCATGTCGAACCATAAGGTTCTGGCTCTCTCGGAGGCCGGCGCGCTCCCCTCGATGGACGCCATCACTGCCGGCGGCGATATGTGGGCCTACATGATTCCCTGGAACGGCGAATACATCACCAACCCCGACATAAACTCCGCGTCGTTCTTCAAAGCCTTCTTCGATGATGAGCGTGTCATCACCCGCGACAAAATGATTCCTATCAAGTAAATCTGAATCGAAAGAACTTTAAATCAACAGATTATGAAAACATTTCTTACTCTGGCAATGGCCGCTGCGTCGGTTATGGCCATGAACGCCGAAACCATCTGGGAAGGCAACGTCTCCACCGGTTCGTGGGGCAGCGAGGCTGGCGTCTCCTGCGTGCAGATCGGCTCCGCCGCTTTTGCTACGGCTGCCGCCGGTGACAAAATCGTAGTCACTGTCAGCGATGTCGATGCCGGAACCGAATGGCCCAAATATGTCCTCAAGAACGCCGACGGATGGGGTGAACTCCCCGGCGGCGGCACAGTCGACACCACCGCCCCCGGCGACTACACCTCCGAACTTTCTGCCGAGGCTGTTGAAATCGTCAAAGCCAACGGCATGATAATCCAGGGCGACGGCGTAACCCTCACCAAGGTTGAACTCCAGACCGCTTCGGCTTACAACTATGTAACCCTCTGGGAAGGAAACGGCGAAATCAACTGGGATTTTGCCGAGGGTATGCCCAAGGTTCAGGGCAACACCGACCTCGCGGCAGTGAAGAACGGTGATGTCATTGCCTTCACCCTCACCGCTTTCAGCCAGAACCGCAACGACTGGCCAAAGGTTTCAATCCGCAACCTCGCCGATCAGGATATCGCCACCCTCGAACTCTGGGATTTCATCGGCATGCCCTTCCCCATGGTCAAGAATATCGTCGTAACCGACGCCGAGGTCTGGAAGAACGGTTTTTACTGCGTCGGCCCTGCCGGAACTACCGTCACCAAGGTTGAGCTCGGCGTCAAGGCCGCCGGTTCGCAGAACGACAACGAAATCGTGCTCTGGGAGGGTGAACCCACTCTGCTGACCTGGGGCTCGCAGCTCGGCCAGACCTCCGCGACTACCGCCGCCAAGCTCGCTGCCGGCAACACTCTCGTCGTTACCGTCAACTCTCTCGAGGCCTCCGAGGAATGGCCCAAGGTAATCTGCAACGACAACAGCTGGTCTCAGATTTTCTCCGTTGACCTCTGGGACTACAAAGACTCTGCCTTCCCTCTGGAAGCATCCCATGTACTGACCGCGGCCGACATCAACGGCATGAAGGACGGTTTCTTCTTCTGCGGCCCGGGCGCCACAATCTCCCGGATCGTGGTTAAGACCGGCGATGACTCCGGAATCACCGATATCATCGCAGGCGACCGTCAGGAAGGTCCCGTGAATGTCTATAGCATCACCGGTCAGCTCATCCGCGCGAATGTCGATCCGGCAAACGCTGCTGAAAATCTTGCATCAGGTATATATATTATAAACGGTAAAAAAATGATTGTCAGGTAACAGTTTACCTGAGTTGTGTTCAGTAGTTGAGGCCCTCCGGGGTCTCAACCCTGAACATAATTAAAACCCCAGATCTTTACACATGAGGATACATCTTATCGCCGCCATTGCGGCCCTCATCCCCTTTGCGGCTCAGGCTGAAATCGTGAAAATCGCTACCGCGAATACGGTGCTGGCGATCGACGCGCAGGAAGGCTCGATGCCCCGCTATCTTTACTATGGACCGAAGGTTTCCGACACCGATATCAACAATATGCCCAAGTCCGGGCTGAGGGAGATTTATCCGGCCTACGGACTCAACCCTCAGGCCGAGGCTGCTGTCGCCGCCGTGATGCCCGACGGAAATATGACCCTGGAGCTCGGGCTCGAGAAGGTATCGAAAGCGGGCGACACCGTGACTTTCGCGCTCGCCGACAAGGTGTATCCCGTGAAGGTGAATGTCAATTACAGGGCTTTCGTCGAAAGCGATGTCGTGGAGACTTGGGCCGTAGTGGTCAACAACGGCAAGAAATCCGTAACTCTGACCGAATACAAATCGGCATATCTCCCTATCCGCCGCGGCAATGTCTGGCTCAACAGTCTCTACGGCACATGGGCCAATGAGGCGCAGCTCAATCAGGAACCGCTGACCCCCGGCGTCAAAATCATCAAAAACAAAGACGGCGTGCGCAACTCCCACACCGCTCACGCCGAGGTGATGTTCTCGCTCGACGGCAAGCCTTCGGAACTCCGCGGACGCACCATCGGCGCCACCCTCTGTTACGGCGGCAACTACGAACTGAAAATTGACACCGACGACGGCGATTTCCATCACTTTTTCGCCGGAATCAATCCCGACAACTCCGAATACCATCTTGCCGGAGGTGAGACTTTCGAGACCCCGGCCCTGGCTCTCACCTACTCCACCGAGGGCAATTCCGGTGTCAGCCGCAACTTCCACAAATGGGGCCGCGAGAACCGTCTGGCCCACGGCGACCGTCTCCGCAAGATTCTGCTCAACTCCTGGGAGGGTGTCTACTTCGACATCAACGAAGCGGGAATGGGCGCCATGATGAACGATATCGCCTCGATGGGTGGCGAGCTGTTCGTGATGGATGACGGATGGTTCGGCGCCAAATATCAGCGCAACTCCGACAACGCCGCTCTCGGCGACTGGACAGTAGACCTGCGCAAACTTCCCAACGGTCTGAAGGCGCTGACCGACTCCGCAGCAGACCACGGCGTGGATTTCGGCATCTGGATTGAACCTGAGATGACCAACACCGTAGCCGAGCTCTACGAGCAGCATCCCGACTGGATCGTGAAGGCCCCGAACCGCGATCCGCAGGTCGGCCGAGGCGGCACTCAGCTCGTGCTCGATTTCTCCAATCCCAAAGTTCAGGATTTCGTGGTTTCAGTTTTTGATTCCATCGTGGCCGCCTGTCCCGGACTCGACTATGTGAAATGGGACGCCAACATGGGTATCCAGAACCATGGCTCGCAGTATCTCACCGCCGACAACCAGAGCCATCTCTACATCGACTGGCACCGAGGTTTCGCCAAGACTTGCGACCGCATCCGCGCGAAGTATCCCGACCTTACAATCCAGGCCTGCGCCTCCGGCGGTGGCCGTGCTAACTGGGGCGTGCTCCCCTGGTTCGACGAATTCTGGACCTCCGACAACACCGACGCCCTGCAGCGCGTCTACATGCAGTGGGGCACAAGCTACTTCTTCCCCGCAATGGCCATGGGCTCCCACATCTCGGCAGCCCCCAACCACCAGACTTTCCGCACCATCCCGATGAAATACCGCATCGACGTGGCCATGAGCGGCCGCCTCGGCATGGAGATTCAGCCCAAGAATATGACCGACGAGGAGAAAACCCTCTGCCGCAACGCCATCGCCGACTACAAACGCATCCGTCCGCTGGTGCAGACAGGCAACATCTATCGTTTGATCTCCCCGTTTGATAAAAAAGGTTGCGCTTCGCTGATGTATGTCGACGACGCCAAGGAGGAGGCCGTTGCCTACTGGTACAAGACCGAAACCTTTGTCAATCAACATCTCCCCCGGCTGGTACTCGCCGGGCTTGACCCCGACAAGACTTATTACATCGAGGAACTCAACCGTATCGACAACAAGCCTCTTGCTTTCGAGGGACGCGGTTTCTCAGGCAAATATCTCATGGAACATGGGCTGGATATTCCCCTGACCCACGACGTGGATTATAATAAACTCAACGACTACGCTTCGCGCGTCCTTCATATCACCTCCGGCGCTCCTTGCGAGGCAGCCGACGCTCTCCGCTCCCGGCTGCAGCAGGAGATCAGTAACGGCAAGACACTCTTCGGTCACCACGACGACCCTGTTTACGGCCACGGCTGGAAATGGGACCAGGGCCGCAGCGACGTCCATTCTGTGACCGGCGCATGGCCCGCAGTGATGAGCTGGGACCTTGGCGGCCAGGAGCTTGACAGTGACTGTAATCTCGACGGCGTCCCCTTCGACCGTATCCGTCAGGAGGCCCTCGCCCAGCATGCCCGCGGCGGCATAAACACCTTCAGCTGGCATCCCCGCAATCCGGTCGACGGGCGCGATTCCTGGCAGCCCGACTCCACAATTGTAAGCCGCATCATGGAGGATTCCGCCGTACGCGCGGAATTTGACAGGGATATCGCCAACTGCGCCCGTTTCATCAGGAGCCTGAAGGATTCCGACGGCAAGTCCATCGGCGTGATTTTCCGCCCGTGGCACGAGCACACCGGCAGCTGGTTCTGGTGGGGCAAGAATCTGACGACCCCGGTGCAGTACCGCTTCCTCTGGGAGGAGACCCGCCGGATCTTCGAGCAGGAGGGGGTTGATAACGTCCTCTGGGCTTACTCTCCCGACTGTGTAGACTCCGCCGAGGCCTATATGGAACGTTATCCCGGCGACAGATATGTCGACATTCTCGGCGCCGACATATACTATCGTCCGGCCGACATGACACTGGAGCAGTGGCAGGAAAACGCTGTCAGAGAGCTGAATATCGCCAAATCCGAAGCCAGTCGCCGCGGCAAGCTCATGGCTTTCTCCGAAACTGGTCTTGAGGGTGTTCAGCAAGCCGACTGGTGGACCGCAGGGCTGCTCCCGGTGATTGAGAAAACCCAACCCGCCTATGTGGTTGTATGGCGCAACGCCCACGACATCCCGGAACATTTTTTCGCCCCCTACCCCGGCCACCTTTCGGCCGCCGATTTCAAGAAATTCTCTGATTCAAATTCAATATCTTTTGTAAAGTGAACGGACTTCATAATGAACTGACCTTCGACGAGCGTGTCCGCTTTGTCGAGGACCGCTACAACGAACTGATTAACCAGCCGAATTCCCCCATCGAAGGGAACGGCATCTTCCGCCGCTGGAAAAACCCGGTGGTGACTGCCGACATGGTTCCTCCGACCTGGCGTTACGACTACAATCCCGAGACCAACCCCTGTTTCATGGAGCGCATCGGTGTGAACGCCACCCTGAACGCCGGAGCCATCAAGTGGCACGGCAAGTATGTGCTGATGGTGCGCGTCGAGGGTTACGATCGCAAGTCTTACTTCGCGCTGGCCGAGAGCGAGAACGGTGTCGACCACTTCCGCTTCGTCGGCAAACCGATTACTATCCCCGACACTGACGACCCCGCCACGAATGTTTACGACATGCGCCTGACCGTTCACGAAGACGGTTGGATCTACGGTCTTTTCTGCGTTGAGCGCAAGGACCCCGAAAAGCCCGGCGACCTGTCGGCGGCGACTGCCGCCTGCGGCATTGTCCGCTCCAAAGATCTGGTGAACTGGGAGCGTCTCCCCGACCTTGTCAGCAAGAGCCAGCAGCGCAACGTGGTGCTGCATCCCGAATTTGTCAACGGCAAATACGCTCTCTACACTCGCCCGCAGGACGGTTTCATTGACACCGGCAGCGGAGGCGGTATAGGCTGGGCGCTCGTCGATGACATGACTCACGCTGTTGTCACTGAGGAAGTTATCATAGATCAGCGTTACTACCACACCATCAAAGAGGTTAAGAACGGCGAAGGACCACATCCGATCAAGACCCCCAAGGGGTGGCTGCATCTGGCCCACGGCGTCCGCGCCTGTGCCTCGGGACTGCGTTATGTACTTTACATGTATATGACCGACCTTGAGAAGCCCTGGGTGAAGATTGCATCTCCCGGGGGTTACCTTATGGCACCCGTCGGCGAGGAGTATATCGGCGACGTTATGAACGTGCTCTTCTCCAACGGCTGGATAGCCGACGAGGACGGTCGGGTGTTCATATACTACGCTTCCTCCGACACCCGCCTGCATGTTGCCACCTCCACGGTCGACCGTCTGGTCGACTACTGCCTCAACACCCCGCAGGACGGCCTGTTCACCTCCCGCTCCGTCGAGACCATCGGCAAACTGATATACAGCAATCGAAAATTCAAACATTAAAAATCAACAGCAACCTACGGATGTGCCATAGGCACACGGACCTTGCGCAATACCATGATATGTCAACCCTGAGCAGACGCATAGGCTACGGCTTCGGCGACATGGCGTCGTCGATGTTCTGGAAGATTTTTTCTTACTATCTTCCCTTCTTCTATTCCAATGTTTTCGGCCTGAGTCTTGTCGATGCCGGCGTGCTGGTGCTGGTAACCCGCATCTGGGACGCGGTCTCCGACCCGATGATGGGCATTATCGCCGACCGCACCCGCACCCGCTGGGGCAAATACCGCCCCTATCTGCTCTGGATGGCAGTGCCGTTCACAGTCTGCGGTATCCTCCTGTTCACCACTCCAGACTGGAGCTACGGCGCCAAACTGGTTTGGGCATACGTCACTTATGTGATGATGATGACGGTATACACCGGCATCAATGTGCCTTACGGCGCGATGCTCGGGGTGATGACCGACAACCCGCAGGAGAAGACGGTCTACAGTTCGTTCCGCATGCTGTTCGCCTACGCCGGCTCGTTCATAGCGCTGGCCACATGGGAACCGCTGTGTGACTTCTTCGCCTCGGCGGGCTTTGATTTGCGCGAGTCGTGGCAGGCCGCGATGTGTGTAATCGGCGCATGCTGTATGGTGCTTTTCTTCCTCTGCTTCAGGCTGACCCGCGAGACGGTGAAGACGGTATCAACCGTCTCGATCGGTTCGGACTTCAAGTCGCTGCTTTCCAACCGCCCCTGGTGGCTGCTGATTGGCGCGGCGCTGTGTTTCAACCTGTTCTGCACGGTCCGCGGTGCCACGGTGGCTTATTTCTTCGCCGATGTAATCGGCTTTGATGCGCATATTTATATTTTCGCAATTGCTTTAGCCTTCTATTCGGGACTTTTTCTGAGCGTCGGCGAGGTGGCCAACATGGCCGGGGTGGCGCTCTGCGTGCCGCTGGCACGGAAGTTAGGCAAAAAGCCGACATTCATCGGCGTGAACATACTGCTCTGCGTGTTCAGCATTGTGTTCTTCTTCATGCCCGTGACGCAGACCGGTTTCTGGATGATGCTTATCCTTCAGATTATCATCTCGGTGCTGACGGGTGTGATGTCGCCGCTGGTGTGGAGCATGTATGCCGACGTCAGCGACTACGCCGAACTGAAATACCGCACTGCTTCGACGGGTCTGATTTTCTCATCATCGTCGATGGCCCAGAAATTCGGCGGCGCCATCGGCGGCGCGGCGGTGCTCTGGCTGCTCGATGCCTGCGGATATGTTGCCCGCTCTGCCGAGCAGGCCGGGCAGGCTATCGCCCAGACGCCTGAGGCTGTCAGCTGTCTGCGGATGCTGATCTCTTTCATTCCAGCCGGTGTCGCCCTGCTGGCGGTTGTTGTCGTATGGTTCTACCCCCTGACAACCACCAAGATGGAAGATATTGTCACCCGGCTGAAAGCTCAGCGCATGGCTGTTTCGCCCGACTCCGACCCCCGCAAAGCTGAAACCGACCTCGTGGATTTCACGCAAAGTTGAAACCGACTTCGTGGACTTTACTCAAAACTGATTTCCCGTGGATGCCCCGTTAAAACTGATATGACTATGACTGAAAAGGAATTTGCAGCACAGCTTCGCGCTCATGTCGCGGACTGTATTCTCCCCTACTGGCTCGACAATATGCAGGATCCGCGCGGCGGTTTCTACGGCCGCCGCGACGGCAACGACCGTCTCGTCCCCGACGCTCAGAAGGGCGCCATCCTTAACGCCCGGATCCTCTGGACCTTCGCCGCAGCTTATCGCGAGCTGAAACGTCCGGAGTATCTCGAAGCGGCAACCCGCGCCTTCGATTATATTCTCGCCCGCTTTATCGACCATGAGTTCGGTGGAGTATTCTGGAGCGTCAACGCCGACGGCACGCCTGCCGACACAAAGAAACAGTTCTATGCTATCGCTTTCACGATCTACGGTCTCGCGGAATATTATGCCGCTTCGGGCGACGCCGAGGCGCTCGATGCTGCAATGGCCCTGTTCGACGCAGTCGAACAGCACAGTCGCGACCGCCGGAAAGGGGGTTACATCGAAGCCTGCACCCGCGACTGGCAGCCGATTTCCGATATGCGCCTGAGCGACAAGGACCGCAACTCCTCGAAGACGATGAACACCCACCTGCATATTCTTGAAGGCTACACAGCCCTTCTGCGGGTAAGCGGCGACAAGCGCGTGGCTGAGGCTGTGAATCATCTAATCGACATTTTCCTCGACCATATCATCGCCCCCGACGGGCGCCATATGCTTCTCTTCTTCGACGACGAATGGCGTCCGGCCGACGGCGATATCTCCTACGGCCACGACATCGAAGCCTCGTGGCTGTTGCTCGAAGCGGCTCGTGAGCTCGGCGATCCGGAGGTGTTAAGCCGCGTCACTGTCGCTGTCAGAACTCTGGCGGAGGGTGCCCTCGAAGGTATGCGCCCCGACGGCTCGATGATTTACGAGATCCACGACGACGGCCGCGAGGATGCCGAGCGTCACTGGTGGGTCCAGGCCGAAGCTATGGTCGGCACCGCATATCTCTACCGTTTCCACCACATTCCCGAAATGCTCGCTCTCTCCGAGAAAATATGGCAGTACTGCCTCACTCATCTCGCCGACCCCTCCGGCGAATGGATCTGGAGCATCCGCCCCGATGGAACTCCCAACCGCCTCGACGACAAAGCCGGCTTCTGGAAATGTCCCTACCACAACACCCGCGCCTGCCTCGAAACCGCCCGCACCATCGCTCCGGCATAATCCATTTCAACCGAACCACGGTGGAGCTTGCGCTCCTGAACGACAACAGATGAAATTTTCTAATTCAAGGGACTGACAATCCAAATTTTTCATGTAATTTTGCAATAATAAACCTCTTTAACATGGAAATGGAAAAATACAAACAGTCCATTGGATGGGGCTTCATAGCCCTTTTCTCAGTTTTTCTGATAAACGCTATCGTTTCGCGCATTCCTCTTGAGCCCGATACCATGCCGTTTACTATTCGGATGTGGTGGTACCCTTTGTCGCTTATTCTTCAGGCAGCTGCCGTTATCCTTATAGCCTTTAATCCTAATTCCCAGGCATCTATATTAAGCAAAATCGGCGCCGGTATCTACACGGTATTGATTCTGATTAACCTCTTAAATAGATTATACTCCAACTTCACGGGACATAACATGCTTTATTTCCCCGGAATCTCAGATTTTGGTTTGTCGCTGGTATTGTTTGCACCGGGGCTTCTGCTGTTAATCTGGGGTTTGCCAAAATATTGGTTACCCGCAAAAATAGCCAGCACGCTGGTTGTGGTATTCGTTTTAACAGGAGATCTGCTATGGGCAATTTTGGCCAACATGTCTCAGGATATGTCAAACTACTTATTCCAGCACATGCTGAATGTTCTTGATATTCTTTTTTATGCTGACACTCTGGCAAAAATTGCAACAATCATTTTGATCATAGTCTGGATGACCCTCCGGGAAAAGGTCCCCTATGTTCAACCCCGCAACATGAACTTCATGTAACCTTCTTCGGCTCCCGCATAGCCAATGCGGCGCCCCTTGCCGCCCGGTCCCCTGCCGCCTGGCCCCTTGCCGCCGAACCCAAAGTGAAAGAAAGGAATCGTACACGAGCCAGACCGTATTGTTACCCCCAATATACCATGGTATACTGGGGGTAACTGCAAGATGATTCAATTCAGCCCTGTGATTCTATGACTACTTGCTTTTGTCGCAAAAATATCGTAAATTTCCGACAAAATTACTCCGAGAATCAGATGCAGTCTGACAACTTTTTTCTTTTGCTCAGCCTGAGCTGATGTTTGGACGATATTTTTCATTTTATGGCTGATTTATTTGCGGGAATGTAATTTATATATTACATTTGCAATATGAAATACAGAGAGGTCATAACATACAAAGACTATTTCGAGGATTTCTTCAAAAAGCAATCCCGAAAAGTTCAAGACAAGATTATCAAAGTGCTTGATATTCTTGAGACAGTTGAACGTGTGCCTGTTACCTACCTTAAATATATAGAAGGCACAAACGGTTTGTTTGAGGTTTGTTTGAGGTTCGTGTTCAACTCGGCTCTGAAATTTTCAGAATATTCTGCTGTTTCGACGGGAACAGGCTTGTTGTGCTTTTCAGTGGATTTCAGAAGAAAACACAGAAGACACCTGCGAAAGAGATTGACCGCGCTGTAAGGATAATGAACGAATATTTCATCGATAAAATCAACGACAAATGAAAAATATACAGACTCTCGACCAGATAAAAACCAAATACTACGGAGAAATCGGCACACCCGAACGTGACCGTTTGGAAAACGAACTTGAGGCTCTTCGCATCGGCTTCAAAATTAGAAGCGCACGTGAGCAACTTAATATGACGCAGGAACAACTTGCCGAGCGCATAGATAAGAAACGCACTTATATTTCCAAAGTTGAGAATGATGGAGAAAACATCACGCTCCGCACTCTGTTTGACATTGTAGAACGAGGTCTTGGCGGCAGATTGCAAATCAGTATTGAGTTCTGATATCGTACTCGATATATTTCACTTCTTTTAAAAGGTCTCATCTGTTTGCTCAGGTTTCGCAAAAATTGTGTAATTTTGTTGATCAATTGAAAATCAAATGAACAGAAGAATCGCGATTCTTGCAATACTGCTGACAGCTGTATTGTCAGTCCTTACAGCCAAGGCTCAAACTGCCGACGAGAAGATTGGTGAGGCTATGAACAGCTCCGACTGGTTTGGTTTATACGACGTGTATTCCGCCACGCCGAAGGATTCCATCGACCCATTTCTGGAAGTACTCTCACGTTGTATGATCGGCAACCGCTTCAATCGCCCTGATATTTCAATCCCGGCCTTTGACGTTTTGCTGAAAGAACATTCCGAGGAGCTTGACCTGAATCTGCTCATTCAGAGTTCAGTCATGTATTCGATGGATCTGAGCCGAGTGGGCCGAAACAAGGAGGCACATGAACTGCTTTCGGCAGTATTGTCGTCGGCTTATCAGGTGGTTGACACGGCAAGCCTCGCTCCGTATGCCGACATGATGGCTCAATACAAGGCTCTGACCAAGTTTTCGCCCTACGGAATCTCCATTGAAGGCGAAAAAGGGGGCGTTCCCTTTGACACCATTCGTGCCGGCAAAGCTGAAAGCAAGCAATATCTGATACAGATTACCGATGCACGGGTAAACGGCAAACAGGCCCGGATAACGTTCGACACCGGTGCCGGAGTCAATGTAATCACCGACTCTTTGGCAACTCTCTATGGCCTGGAAATCCTTGATACCAACGCCGTTGCGTCGGGCGTGGCATCATCGGCCGGAAAACTTGCAATTGTCAGGGAGCTGAAATTAGGCAACATCACAGTGTCTGACGTGCCTTTTTACATCATTGACATCCGAAGCCACCATGAGGAGGCCGATAAATACATCAATGTGCTTGAATTTGTTGTCGGAAGCGAGCTGATGCTTCAGCTGAAGGATATCACCATTGATTTCGATACCAAGGTGATTACCGCGCCTAAAAACGCGCCCGCCCCGTCGGGTGTCCGCCCCGATATGTGCTTTTCATCAGGCATGAATTTACAGGCCTCCGTCGAAATAAATCAGCAGCCCATAATTATGACTCTCGACAGCGGCAATGCCGGATATGGATCGCTCAACAAAGATTTCTTTGAGGCGAATAAAGAATACCTGACGTCGAGTTGTCAGAGCGACACCATCAGGCAGGCAGGAGTCGGCGGCGTGCTGTCAATGCTATGCTACAAGTTGCCTGACGCGACACTGAAAATGGGTGGCCATTCCGTGACAATTCCGACACTAATGGTTCAGACCGAAAATGCTGATTATATGAATAACAACCTCGGTCTTAAAAGCATGATGTTATTCCACAAAGTGCGCTTCAATCTCGTAGACTTTACTATCACGACCGAATAACCGCCTCAAACATTCCATCTTTACTCCCCGTATCACACTACTGAATTTTCAATAGCTTGATGAGTCAAGGGCTACCGGGCAGTCGGACGAGAGATAGATATTCTGTGGAGCACCCTTATGATGCAATGTATTTCTATTGCTTTTTAAAATTGCCATAATTTTATGTTGCATATTTGATAGTACGTTGGTTGTTCTTAACGGCAAAGTTATATCACCGGAGATTGCGCTGCTCGGTTATCAGGTAAGGTTAAAGACTGTTAAAGTTTATTCATAATTTGGTTTATAAAATAAACCGCATTATCTTTGCATCGAATTTAGAGCGGTAATCGCGAGTGCCGCTCTTTTTCAGATAAAGATGGTTTATAATATAAACCGATTTACAACCCTCAACTTTACCAAAATGGAAGAGAAAAAAATCACCGAACAGGAGAGCATCAGCATCATCACCGAGATGATCTCCCGAACAAAAGAACGCTACATCGGCGACGGCAACATCATGCTGATGTGGGGATGGCTGACCATTATCGCCGCCGGAACAGTCTGGCTGACTCTGGCCCTTACCGGGAGCCCGAATTCGCAATGGCTATGGTTCCTGATCCCTGTAATCGGAGGCATAGCAACGCCGATCATGACAAAAAAGTTGAAAGACAAGCGCGGAGTCAGAACCTATTCCGACAAAGTCTCGTCGCAGTTATGGACTGCCGTCGGTGTCATTGCTCTTGCAGCAATCGTTGTATGCTTCGGATTCCAGTTTGCCGGAAAATGCGCCTGGAGCCTCATGTTTTTCTACGCCCTCATCATCGTTCCCTTTGCCGAGATTGCGCAGGGACTGATTGTCAGAGAACGCTCCCTTATCGTCGGCGGCGCATTCGGAGTGGTGATCGGACTGTTCACCTCATGCTGTATCATCTGCGATATTCCCCTTTACGCCTCCTGGTTCCTGCCGTTGTTTATGCTTGCATTTGCCTGCATGATGCTCATTCCCGGCTACGTCATCAACCGTAAAACCCATAGAAAATGAAAGAATTAGACCCACTGCTGCACTCGCAGCTGCGATTGGCGGTAATGTCTATTCTTATGAATGTCGAAGAAGCTGATTTCGTTTACCTCAAAGAGAAAACCGAATCAACCGCCGGAAATCTAAGCATACAGCTCGACAAGCTTTCCAACGCCGGATACATCACCGTCGAAAAAGGCTTTTCAGGCAGAAAAACCCGGACAGTCTGCCAAGTGACCCCGCAAGGCCGAAAAGCCTTCGAGAATTATGTGGAAGCCCTTAAAAGCTACATAAACCTCTAATCCTACTTTCAATCCCACTTTAATTTCACTTTTTTAATCCCACTTTTAAGCCTACTTTCAATCCTCCTTTTTCAAGACGCCGATTCAACCACCCGAGTCGGCGTCTTCTGCGCCCTATCGCCCGCAATGCCATAGCTATCCAATCCCCCTCCCCTGCCGCGCCGCCGCCGTGATTCTATTATCTGAAGCAGCCCAAGAACTTTTTACAAATCCAGCGAATTAGGATTCAGCAGGAAGTCGTATATGCCGATTGAGGTAATTCCCGCTTCGTTTCTTCTCACTAAGATATCTTCTCCGAGGATGACAATCTTCTTAAATGAATCATCTACTTTACGCAGAGATGCTTCCTCTTGTTTGATTTTTTCTTCATCGGACATTCGGTATGCAGACTGAATGTAATATTTCTTACTTCCAAGATTGCATACGAAGTCGATTTCCAACTGGACTCTGCTTTGCTTTCCGTCAGTAGCCTTTATTCCAGTATTATTCGTCATTTATATGGCAAAGAAAGCAGATGAATTTTGGAGCAGTCCGGCAATCAGATTATGTACCGCAATATTGTGGCACGACTCGACCAACGGCACCGGCGCTTTCGCCGTCCTCTCCATCGGAGCGGCAAAATTTCCGTATCGGAAGAGCTTTATCCACCCGACTTCGGGAATTTTGTAGCATAAGACTACGACCGCGAAGCATGGCGAGGCCTGACCGAGCCAAAACTACGCCTGCGAACTTTTTATAAGTGATTACTCGATTGAGAACGGCTACGTTTTTCAACAATCTCGCCTGACCGCTCCCTTATTCTCTCATCGCAGGGTCGCTCCTCCGTGTGCGGTTCTCGCCGAATATAATTAAACACGAAAAAAGAGCGGTGTGTGGCCGCTCTTTCCAATCGACTGCTGTCGGTTTCTAAAATCGTTGCTTTCGCACTCGAAGTATTTCGTTAAAGAGGAAACTACCCTTTGTGAATGCAAAGTTAAAGCTAAATTTCCATTCCACAAAATATTAACGCTTATTTTCTCCTAAACAATAGTCCGTTAAAAAATCAACATAACGGCTAAGCAGCATCAGCCGCAAGGCCAAAGAGTTCCTTGACAAGTTTAGCATTTAATGTCGTTTGTGGGTCGATTCCGCTCACGTCAAA